>CAIYYX010000001.1 GCA_903930535.1 uncultured Sterolibacterium sp.
CTTGAGGGTATGCATGGCCCGGAAAATGCTGCCGAGCAGCTTTTTGTCCTCGGGTGTCTGCTCCAGCTGCACCAGATCAAGATCGAGCTGATCAAAGATCTCCTGGGCCTCCAGCAGAAATTCATCCAGGATCTGGTCGTTGTTTTCCATGGCTTGGCTCAGAGTCGATCAGGCGGTGATTGAGGCCAATCTTGCGATCAGATCTTGAAGCGGCCGACCAGCGTCTGCAGCTCCGCCGCCATCTTGGTGAGATTGGCCGCTGCCTTTTGCGAATTGTTCGCGCCTTGGGTGGTGTCCCGCGAGACCTTCGAGACCGAGTCGACATTGCGGGCGATCTCGGTGCTTCCGCTGGCCGCATTGCCGACCGCTTTGCCGATTTCATTGGCCGTTGCCGCCTGCTCCTCGACCGCGCTGGCGATCACGCTGGATATGTCGTTGATTTTCCGGATGATCTCGGAAATCGTGCCGATCGACAGGATCGCGCCCTTCACATCGCTCTGGATATTCGAAATGTTCTGGCTGATTTCCTCGGTGGCGCGTGAGGTCTGGCGCGCCAGTTCCTTGACCTCGTTGGCGACCACGGCGAAGCCCTTGCCGAGCTCGCCGGCCCGGGCGGCTTCGATGGTGGCGTTCAGGGCCAAGAGATTGGTCTGCTCGGCAATCGACGAAATCACCTTCAGTACGCTGCCGATTTCCTGGCTGCTCACACCCAGCTTGGCCATCGTCGCGTTGGTGGTCTTGGCCTCGGCCACGGCCTGGGTCGCCACTGAAGACGCTTCCATCGCATTCGCCGAAATCTCGCGGATGCTGACGCTGAGCTCTTCGACGCCGGTGGCCACGCTCTGCATGCTGCCGCTGACCTGGGTTGCCGCCGCCGCCGCAGAACCGGCCTGCGCCGTGGTTTCTTCGGCGTTCGAGCTCATCTGGATGCTGACTGCCGAGAGGTCTTCGGCCGCGAACGACAGGTTGCCGGCATTGGTGGAAATCGCCTTGAAAGCATGGCGCGAGGTTTCGATCAACTTGTTGACCTGGCTGGAAATGTCCAGGAAGAAGCCGACTTTTCCTTCCAGCTTGACTGCCGCCGTGAAATCGCCGCCGGCTGCTGCCGAGATGATTTCGCCGATCTGTCGGGTGGTTTCCTGGGCGGTGCGGTTGTTTTCCTGGTCGGCTTTGGCCAGCTTGTCGGCCGCTTGCAGGCTCACTTGGAGCGTGGCGACGGCGCGCGCCATCTCGCCGATTTCATTCGGATAATCAGTGTTGTTGACCTTGGTATCGAGTTTGCCATCAGCCAACTCGCGCAGCGACCGGTTCAGGTCGGCGATCGGCTCGCTCAGCGACTTGTTCACCAGATAGATGGTCAGCAGCGAAAAGACCGCTGTGCCCGCCAGCAAGTAGGCGATCAGGCGCAGCATTGCCGCAGCCTTTTCTTCCGAGGCCTCCATATTCGTTTCTGCGCCGGCCGCCTTGTGTTCGGCAATGTCCTTGACCAGGTCGGACATTTCAGTCGTCAAGGCCCGGAAGTCTTTTGAGGCGATCATCTTGTAGGCCAGGTTGATGCCATCGGCCCCCTTGGCTGTCGCGACGATCTTGTCAACCCCGGTGTAGAAATCGTCGATCATCTTGCCCAGTTTTTCCAGTTTGGCCTTCAGATCCGGCCGAATGATCGTGGGTTTGGCTTTCTCGTAGTTCTGCTGAAAGGCTTTCTTGGCTTCGGCGATCACGACCAGCGAGCGGTCCACAGCCTCGGCATCGCCGGCGTTTTCGGCCAGTACCAAGCGGTTGACGTTGCGCAGAATCAGATTGATGTCGCGGTTGAACTGCCGGATGATCGAAATGCCAATCAAGTCCTTGTCATACATTTTTCTGGCGTTCTCGCCCATCGTCCCCATGCCTTGGTAAGCCGTCCCGCCGATACCGGCGGCGAGCAGAAATACAAATGTGAAGCCAAGAACCAGCTTGGTTTTGACCGTCAACTTGGCAAAAGTAGTAAACAGACTCATTTGTTTTATCCTCGGGTGAAGAACTGGGCAGAAGATGGCTGGGCGGCCGATCAAGAACTCGGGTGGTCTGATTTGGTAAAGGCTTGGCCTGAATCAGTCAAGTCAATGACACGAAAAAGCGATTTTTCGGAATTTACCAACTATTCTTGCGTCATATCAATATGAAAACCCTCATTTTTACTGAAGGAGTGGCAATTACAAAATTCCGTATCGAAAGCTTGTTTGGTCCGCCAACAGGCCGGCCCGCCAATGCCATGCCGCAGGCTTAACCCCTAGCGAGCAGCTGTGCTCGACTCTTTAAACTGCTGTTGAACTGAGGAGTCCCGCGATGAAGTTTCC
>CAIYYX010000002.1 GCA_903930535.1 uncultured Sterolibacterium sp.
ACCTTGGAATTTTTCGCGTTCATTCAACCTCCTTCATTTATGGGCAGCATGATTACTTCTACTTCGCTATTGCCCAGTTTCGCAGCCAAGCCGCCAAGTTCGTTGATATTCTTGCTCGTCTCAGCCCCGCCCGCCCGCGCGGTGAGTCGTCATGCTCGCGTATTCGCGCTGGAGATCGCTGTCGGTGCGGTTGAGCCGACTGAAGTCCACCCCCGCCTGCACCAAGCCGGGTGGAACATACACCCCCGCCTTCAGAACGCAGTAGCGAAACAAGAAGCTGCCAACGAGCATGCAGGCCCCAGCCAGGACCACGGCCGATTCGAGCCACAGGATCAAGAGCAGTGGCAGCACCATGCCCACCAGGACAACGCCGATACGAAAGATGGCCCTCAATGGTGCGCTATTCAAAAGACGCACCGACTCCCTGGCCGGGCCGCCTGAGCGGTGCATGCTCAGGAGATAAACCCCGACCGTGATGGCGTTCACCACGATCAGCGCCGCCGCCAGGGCGGCAAACGGGCGCACGCCGGCGGTCAGGAAAGCCGAACCGAGCAGGATCATGGCGCTGGCACCGAGCGCGGCGTTGGTGACCAATGACGCCGGCAGCAGGGCGGTATTCCAGAACGGGATGGAGCGGTTCTTGGCCAGGAAAAACCCCGGATAGAGCACGATCATCAACGCGCACAGCGTGGCGATCCCGCCCAGAGTGCGCCCGCCAAGACTGTTGGCGTCCCAGGGCAGCCCGGGCAGCAGCGCCGGGGCGAGAAAAAGCACGCAGGTGAGGACGAAAAAGGAAATGAACCACACCCCCCGGCTGAGCCACGAGGTGCCGGGCCGGGAGACAGCCCGCCAGGCGCGCAGCGGACTGCCCTGCTCCAAGAGCAGCACCGCGCCCCCGAGCAGGATCGCCCCGAGCGCCAGCAGGCCGAAGAACAGCGGCAGATCGAAGAGCTTGAAGAACAGGAACAGCCCGCAGGCCGAGCCGCTCAGAAACAACCATATCGACAACAGCCAGCCGAACTCGCGCTGGCATTTAAATCCCGTATTAAATCCTGGTGCCATGTTCTTCTCTCCGCTCAGACTTAGGTTAGATAGAAAACGTTGGGCTCGGTGCCCAACTCGGCGCGCGGCTGGAAATGCGGCCTTTGCTTGATCAGCTTCGAGAGGTCGCTGTGCGGGTCATTGAGGTCGCCGATCACCATCGCACGGGTCGGACAGGTGTCGATGCAGGCCGGCTGCAGGCCCACGTCGAGGCGATCAACGCACAGGTCGCATTTCTGCGTCGTGCCCGCCTGCCACGCCTTGAACTTCGTCAGCTCGTAGGGGGTGGTCTGCTTGCCGTAATAGCCCCGGTCGTTCGCCGGAATGAAGCGCGCCCCGTAGGGACAGGCGACGACGCAGGAGTGACAGCCCACGCAGATGTCCTTGTCAACTAGTACCACGTTGTCTTGCTCACGCTGGTGGCTGGCCCCGGTGGGGCACACCGGCACGCACGGCGGCTCGCTGCAATGGTTGCAGCGCATTGGCATGAATACCGTGTACGCGAAGGGGTAGGTGCCTTCCTCCTTCTCGATCACACGCGTCCAGAATACATCCGGCGGCGTGCCGTTCTTCGCCTTGCACGCCATGGTGCAGCTCTGGCAGCCCACGCAGCGTTTCAGATCAACGGCCACACCCCACTTTACGGTGCGCCGCTCTACCGCATTCATACTTGGTGCCATTGTCGCCCTCTCCTTGTCGTATTTGTATTTGGTGCCATGTCGCCCTCACCTTCGCCTGATGAGTTCGCCTGCGCCATTGCTTTACTGCCACTGGAAGCCCGGAACCTTCACCACCTTGCCCCATAGGTCCAGTTCGGCGGCTATTTTCTGCCGCATCTCCACCGCTGAGGACGGGTTGCTGTCCATGCCGACGCGAGCGA
>CAIYYX010000003.1 GCA_903930535.1 uncultured Sterolibacterium sp.
ACCTTGGAACATCGTGATAAGTCTAATTTCTGGATGCTCTCTCTGTTGTTATCCAGTATATTCGGAGTGATGGTGTTCATTTTCTCACAAAATTACGAACATCACCGCCTGTGTGCTTTGCACGATCCGCTCACGCATCTTACTATCAGGGCAAGTGTCCGGTAGCATATCACTAAGCATGCACACTTAATGGTAGGCTTCGCGAGGGTGGGTTCCTCAGTCACTCGGACATCTGTAAGGATGTCTGGGCCAACTACCGAGGAAAGAGGAACCCGATGATTACGATCGCAGAAACACGTGCCGATGATCAAGCCCGGCGTCTTCGCCAGAAAAGTCAGGATCAACGCCTTATCAATCTCGCGGTGGAGGGCGCCGGGATCAGCCCCTGGGAAGCCCAGGTCCTGACCGGTGTCGTCAATGAGGTTTACTTCGCCGAGGCGGAGGATCGGCCACTTCAGTGCGGCCAGATGCGTTACACCTGCGTTGCTCTTTCCGCCGGCGCCGGATTGGCGATCGCACGCTGTCCAATGAAGACCGTGGTCTTGACGATCATTGATGCCGACGATCCAAAGATTGATGTCCGTGAGGGCGCGTCAGGATTGCGTCGCCACAAGATTCTACGTCTTACTGAAGAGGCTCGCGAGCAAGGTGGCGTCCTCACCCAGGAAGACTTGGCTCAGCTTTTGGCGTGTGACGTGCGGACGATTCGCCGCGACATCCAGGAATTTCGAACCGAGCACGAGATCATCGTGGCCACCCGCGGCCAACTCAAGGACATAGGCCCCACGGTTAGCCATAAAGGAATTGCAATTCGGCATTGGCTTGATGGAGCAGAGCCGGTCGATGTCGCCCGGAAGATCAATCATACATTGGCAGCTGTTGAAAGGTATATCCAGCACTTTAGCCGCGTGGTCTACCTGAAGCGGCGTGAGTTCACGCACTTTGAAATTTCACTGACCTGTGGATTGTCCACAGCGGGGGTTAAGACTTATCTCGATATCTATGACAGCTACCGAGATAGAAAAGAGTTCTGGAGCCGCTTCAAAGAAATCGATCTCGTCGGCGAGACCCACTACCAGGCCGCCGACGAAAAAAAGGGGGCGCATTCGCCAAGCCCGAGGCCGCGAAACGGTGGGAGCAGGCCATGAAAAATTCGCCGACTTCCAACCAAGCGTTGTATGGCCCGATGCAGCATAAGACATTCGCAGGTGCCCTATCGGCATTTTTTGCAGAGGAATGCCCTAGTATCGGCGGTACTCGCACCAGAGAAATCTTGGTCAGGTCGATCGTAGAGATCGTAGACAAGTTCCATCCAGAAACCACCAATCTTAAGTCTGGCCAGATACACTGGGCTACCGTCGATAAATCAGCAACATCTTCATACGGAAAACGTATATCGCAAACCCCTATGACAAGCGTTATCCTCGATCTGGTCAAATCTGACGATATCACGGACCGGATCGCCGGCAAGCCCCTACGCGATCTCAAGCGTGACGCGGTCGCACGCCTGTGTCAGCAAGCCGACAGCCAAGGTGGCTGCTTGACCTTGGCCGAACTCGGGATACTGCTAAAAATCGCTCCTGCCACTGCGTCCAACTATGCTAAACAGTGGGAGGCTACTAATGGATCACTGCTCCCGAGACGTGGCACAATCCATGACATGGGCCCAACCCTAACTCACAAAAGCGAAATTTGTCGGAAGCTCTTCCTTGAAGGCAAGTCGGTTGAACAAGTTTGCAGAGAGACATGCCATAGCCCGGGAGCCGTCAATCGATACATCACGGACTTCAAACGAGTCCTTCAATGTCGGCTCAAGGGGCTTTCTGTCGAGGAAACCGCCTTCGCTGTGAAAATGTCAAAGCCATTGGTTGAGCAGTACCACAACCTATTTGCCGAATACGCTCAGCACAACCCGAAACTTGAGGAGCTGCTAAACCACCATCCGAAGCTCTAGCCCGCCAGTATGAACCGGACACCCGCCCCGTACCGGACACATGCCCTCATTTTTCATTTCCAGGAGATGACGATGGATGACGACACTGTTCTGCACCCGTGGGCGCAAGCTCTGTTAACGGGCCCGTCCTTGAATTGTTCG
>CAIYYX010000004.1 GCA_903930535.1 uncultured Sterolibacterium sp.
ACCGTTTCCTGCGCCGAGGGCGACACTGGCTATGTTTATCGCGGTCTGCTTGATTTCGAGGTGACGCGCCAGGACATCAGCAATCTGCCGCCGCTGCCGGTGAAAATTACCATGAACATCGGCAATCCCGAACTGGCCTTCGAATTCGCCCAAATCCCCAGCGACGGCGTCGGTCTGGCGCGGCTGGAGTTCGTCATCAACAACATGATAGGCATCCATCCGAAGGCCATCCTCGAGATCGACCAGGTGTCGGCCAGCGTCAGGGACGAGATCTTGCGCCGTTCGCGCGGCTATGAGAGCCCGCAAGCCTTCTTCGTCGAGAAACTGGTCGAGGGCGTGGCCACGATTGCCGCTGCCTTCTATCCGAAACCGGTGATCGTGCGCCTGTCTGACTTCAAGTCGAACGAATACCGGAAGCTCCTGGGGGGCGACCTCTTCGAGCCGGACGAAGAGAATCCCATGCTGGGCTTTCGCGGCGCCTCGCGCTATGTCGCGCAAAGCTTCCGCGACTGTTTCGAGCTCGAATGCCGGGCGATGAAAAAGGTGAGGAACGATCTGGGTCTCATCAATGTCGAGATCATGGTGCCCTTCGTGCGCACCCTCGAGGAGGCGAGGGGCGTGGTCGAATTGCTCGCTGCTCACGGCCTTAAGCGCGGCGAGAATCAACTGCGCCTGATCATGATGTGCGAGATCCCCTCGAATGCGCTCCTGGCGGAACAGTTTCTCGAGTACTTCGATGGTTTTTCCATAGGATCGAATGATCTGACCCAACTCACCCTTGGCCTGGACCGCGATTCAGGGCTGGTCGCCCATGCCTTCGACGAGCGCGATGCGACGGTGAAGCAACTCTTGTCCATGGCCATTTCCGCCTGCAACAGATTGGACAAATACGTCGGCATCTGCGGCCAGGGACCATCTGATCACGCGGACTTTGCCGAGTGGTTGATGGATCAGGGGATACAGTCGATGTCTTTGAATCCGGATACCGTCGTTGACACCTGGATGCAGCTCGCCCGCCACAGGGGTGTCAAGAATGCAGCCTGAATGGTGGCAATGGACGGTTGCCGGAATCGCCCTGATCCTGTCGGAGTTTGCCGTTCCGGCCTTCTTGCTGCTGTGGTTCGGGGTCGGCGCCTTGATCGTGGCAGGGGTGGCGGCTGTTGTCCCGGAGCTAGGCCTGTCGATTCAGATGGGCATCTGGCTGGGAGTCTCATTCCTTTTGCTCTTGCTCGCGCTCTTCCTCAAGAGGCTCCGGCGGCGCAAGCGACAAACCAGCGAGTGAGGCTTCATGCGATGCGGTGCCGGGCAAATAACTGCGCCGCAACGAACAGCGCAATGCCATTCGCGGCAGAGATATAGGCGATGGGATAGAGCGTGCCGTCTACGCTGGCAGCGAGCCAGGCGCCGATCAGCAAAGCCGGCAGCATGGAAAAAAATCCCAGCAATGCCGCGGCCGCTCCTGCCTGCTGGGGGAACGGCGCGACGGCACCGGACTGGGTACAGGGATAGTTAATGCCATGGGCGAACATGGTCAGGAACAATGAGCCTAGCACCACTGTCCAGTGGTGCACGCCTAACAGCACCAGACCGATGAATGTCAGTCCGCCCAGCAGCGACAGTGAGGCACCCACTGTGAGTGTCTGTTTCATCCCAATCCGGCCGATCAGCCGCCTGCACACCAAGGTGCCCAAGAGATAACCGAACACCCCGAAGGAAAAACAGTAGCCGTAATATTCCGTCGGCACATCGAGCACACGGATCAGCACGTACGACGAACCGCTGATGAAGACGAATATCGAACTGTAGGACAGCGCGCCAGGCAGGGTGTATGCCCAGAAGGCCGGCGTCGCGACAATCCTGGCATAGTTCCTGATCAGGCCGTTGATGCTCACGACCGCGGGATTATTGTTGGTTTCCTTGAGCCAGCGCCATGCTGCCAGACTAAGCAGCGCGCAGAATAGCGTGTGTACGCCGAAGGCTGCGCGCCAGCCGAAGGTGACCTGCAGATAACTGCCCGCTATTGGCCCCAAAATGGGCATGAGCGCCAAGAGACTGCTGACCTTGGCAATCATGCGCGCCCCCTCGGCAGGACTGTGGGCATCGCGAATGATGGCGCGAGCCGCTACCGCTACCGTGCAGCAGCCTGTCGCCTGGACAAAGCGGGCAACGACAAGCATGGGCAGCGATGGCGCGAGAGCGCAGGCGATGCTGGCGATGAGGTAGGTAAGCAATCCACCCTCGAGTACCGGCCGGCGACCGTAGCGGTCGGACAGGGGACCGCTGATGAGTTGAGCCGTGCCGAAACCGATCAAGAACAGCGACAGAGTCTGCTGCACTGCGGCAGGGCTTGTCGAAAAATAGGTCGTCAGGTGCGGCAAGGAGGCGAGGTAGAGGTCGGTCGACAAGGGCTGCAGCATCAGGCAACCGGTGATCAGCCAGAGCAGGGTGGTGGGGGACATTCGGCTTATGCTTTGTTGCGTATCAAGCGAGCTTTCTCTCTGACCCAGTCGCGTTCCTTTTCGGTCTCGCGCTTGTCGAATTGCTTCTTGCCCTTTGCCAGACCGATGTCGAGTTTGATGCGCCCCTTCGCGTAGTGCAGATTGAGCGGGACCAGCGCGTAGCCGGCGCGCTCGACCTTGCCGATCAGCTTGGCGATCTGTTCTGCATGCAGCAGCAACTTGCGCGTGCGCACCGGGTCGGGGTTGATGTGGGTCGAGGCTGTCGGCAAGGCGCTGATGTGGGCGCCAATCAAATAGACTTCCTCGTTCCTCAGAATCACATAGGCTTCCTTGATATTGGCGCGGCCGGCGCGTATGGCCTTCACTTCCCAGCCCTCGAGGGCGATGCCAGCCTCGTATTGCTCCTCGATGAAATAATCGTGGAAGGCCTTCTTGTTTTCAGCGATGCTCATGTGCGTGACGCGCGGTAGAATGAGACATTCTAACTCAGCCTACTGGCATGGCCATTGTCGAAAAATCGGTGCTGATAGAACGCAGTGCGAAGCACATGTACGATCTCGTCGACAGGATAGAGGACTATCCTGCCTTCCTTCCCTGGTGCGGCGGCACTGAACTGCTGGAAAGAAACGAGAGCATCACCTCCGCCAGGATTCATATCAGTTACCACGGCCTCAAGGCGCATTTTTCCACCGAGAATGCCAAGGAATATCCCCACAAGATGACGCTCAAATTGCGCGAGGGTCCATTCAGGCATCTGGACGGACTCTGGCGTTTCACGCCGCTGGGGGATGCCGCATGCAAGGTCGAGTTCCGCCTGCACTACGAGTTCTCCAGCAAACTCCTGGAAAAGGTTCTGGGACCGGTGTTCAGCCACATCGCCGGCAGCTTCATCGAGTCCTTCGTGAAAAGGGCACGCCATGGCTGATTCCATAGCCGTCGAAGTCATCTATGCCCTGCCCGAGCGGCAGGAACTGGTTCTATTGCACCTGCCCATGGGCAGCACGCTCAGGCAGGCAGTGGAGGCTTCCGGGCTGCTGCAGAAATTCCCCGAGATCGACTTGGCCAGGAACAAGGTAGGCACCTTCGGCAAGTTGGGCAAGCCCGACATGCTGCTGCGCGACCGCGACCGCGTCGAAATCTACCGGCCGCTTCTGGCCGACCCAAAGGAAGTCAGGCGCCAGCGCGCCGCCGAAGGCAAGACCATGAAGAAGGGCATGTAAGCGAAGACCTCACCGCCGGGGACGAGCCTTCGTCACCCCTTCCCTCGGGGATGGGCGGGGGGAAAGCCCGAAACCCTCGCCGCCGGGCCGCCCCCCAAGGCGAGGGCAACGTAAGACATGGAGTCCCGTCACCTCTCCGGGTGATCCCGGCCTTCGGCCTCCCACAGGGACGAACCTCCGTCACCCCTTCCCTCGGGGAGGGGGCGGGGGGAAGGCTCTCACTTGCACCAGGACTCGATTGCGCGCCGCGTCGAGACGATTTCCTGGCTTCTGCTCTGATCATCGAGGAAGGCGCGTTCCCCTTTCTCATTGCTGCGCGAGATGCGCTCGCCCGATTCAAGAGCTCTCAGGTAAGACTTTGCCTGGGTGCAGTTCTTATCCCTGTCTTCGGCATCGATCTTTTCTTTCTCCACCTTGGCGCCCGCCTCGGCAGCATCGAGTTGGCGCTTCTTGAACTCCATTTCCTTTTGCGCCAGATCCCGGCGCGCATTCCCGGTGTCACCGGAAACCGCTCCGGATGGAGTAATCTTGCGCACATTCACGCTATCCGTAGGCGGAACATCGGAATAATGCACTTTTCCCTCGGCATCGCGCCAGCTATAGATCTGGCCGAAGGCAAGAGGGGAGAACAGGAGCAGGAGAAGAATAGTTGGCGTGCGCATAGGGACTCCGTTGCCGGGTGTCGGGTGCCTGCGTATAATACGTTTTTGGCAAGAAAGATAGAAGATGCGAGTCATCCACAAGGCGCTGACATTCGACGATGTCCTGCTTATCCCTGCCCACTCCGCCATCCTGCCCCGTGACGTCAGCCTGGCCACCCGCCTGACGCGCAATATCCACCTGAATCTGCCGCTGGTCTCCGCCGCCATGGATACGGTGACGGAAGCCAGCCTGGCGATCGCCCTGGCTCAGGATGGCGGCATCGGCATTCTCCACAAGAACTTGAATCCCAAGGCCCAGGCGGCAGAGGTGACCAAGGTCAAGCGCTTCGAGTCAGGCGTGCTGAAAGATCCGATCACCATTCCGCCGACCATGAGCGTGCGCGAGGTGATGGCGCTGACGAGGCTGCACAAGTTTTCCGGCCTGCCCGTGGTCGAAGGCAAGAAGGTCGTGGGCATCGTCACCAACCGCGACCTGCGTTTCGAGACCAATCTCGACCAGCCGGTGAAAAACATCATGACGCCGCGGGAACGGCTGATCACCGTCCGGGAAGGCACTCCTGCCGATGACTCCAAGGCGCTGATGCACAAGCACCGTCTCGAGCGCGTTCTGGTCGTCAATGCCGATTTCGAGTTGCGCGGCCTGGTCACTGTCAAGGACATCCTGAAATCGACCGAGCATCCCAATGCCTGCAAGGATAATCTCGGCCACTTGCGCGTGGGCGCCGCCATTGGCGTCGGTGCCGGCACTGAGGAGAGGACAGAACTGTTGGCAGAGGCAGGCGTCGATGTGCTGGTGGTCGATACCGCCCATGGCCATTCCCAGGGGGTTCTGGATCGCGTCCGCTGGGTGAAGAAGAATTTTCCGCAGATCGAGGTGATCGGCGGCAACATCGCCACGGCTTCTGCTGCCCTGGCGCTGGTCGATCACGGTGCTGATGGCGTCAAGGTCGGTATCGGTCCCGGCTCCATCTGCACCACGCGCATTGTCGCCGGCGTCGGCGTGCCGCAGATAACGGCGATAGACAATGTCGCCAATGCACTGGCCGGCAGCGGCGTGCCGATGATTGCCGACGGCGGCATCCGTTACTCTGGAGACATCTCCAAGGCGATCGCCGCCGGCGCCAACGCCGTGATGCTGGGCGGTCTGTTTGCCGGCACCGAGGAAGCTCCGGGCGAAACAGTCCTGTTCCAGGGTCGCTCCTACAAGTCCTACCGTGGCATGGGTAGTCTCAGCGCCATGGAGCAGGGCGCTGCCGACCGCTACTTCCAGGACAATGAAGCCAATGTCGAGAAACTGGTACCCGAGGGTATCGAGGGTCGCGTCCCCTACAAGGGTCCGGTCGGCGCCGTGATCCACCAGTTGATGGGCGGTCTGCGCGCCTCCATGGGCTATCTTGGCTGTGCCACCATAGACGAGATGAGGGCCCGCGCCGAGTTCGTCGAGATCACCTCGGCCGGCGTCCGGGAATCTCATGTGCATGATGTGCAGATCACCAAGGAAGCGCCGAATTACCACGTCGATTGATCTCATGCACCAGAAAATCCTCATCCTCGACTTCGGTTCCCAATACACCCAGTTGATCGCCCGCCGTGTGCGCGAGCAGCAGGTCTATTGCGAACTGCATCCGAATGACGTCTCGGATGCCTTCATCCGCGAATTCAATCCCCAGGGCATCATCCTCTCCGGCGGTCCGAACTCGGTCTACGATGAGCAGACGCCACGCGCGCCGCAGGCAGTGTTCGAACTCGGCGTACCGGTGCTAGGCATCTGCTACGGCATGCAGACCATGGCCGACCAACTGGGCGGGCGGGTAGAGAGTGGACAGAAGCGCGAGTTCGGCTATGCCGAGATCCGCGCCCGCGGCCATTCGCGGCTGTTCGAGGGCATAGAGGATAGAAGCAACGCAGAAGGACACGGTCTGCTCGACGTCTGGATGAGTCACGGCGACAAGGTGACCCTGATGCCGGAAGGCTTCAGGATGATCGCCAGCAATGAGGCCACGCCCATCGCCGCCATGGCCGACGAAAAGCGCCATTTCTATGCGCTGCAATTCCACCCCGAGGTGACGCACACTCTGAAGGGCAAGGACATCCTTTCCCGCTTTGTGCATGACATCTGCGGCTGCGGCCATGACTGGAACATGCCCGACTATGTCGTCGAGGCGGTGGCGAGGATCAAGCAGCAGGTCGGGAACGACGAAGTCATTCTGGGCCTTTCCGGCGGCGTGGACTCCAGCGTCGCGGCAGCGCTGATCCACCGCGCCATCGGCGACCAACTCACCTGTGTCTTCGTCGATAACGGTCTGTTGCGCCTGAACGAGGCCGAGCAGGTGATGCTGACCTTTGCCAGGAACCTCGGCGTCAAGGTCATCCATGTCGATGCCGCGGCGCAGTTCATGGGTCATCTTGCCGGTGTTGCCGACCCGGAGATAAAGCGAAAAATCATAGGCCGCGAGTTCATCGAGGTTTTCCAGGCAGAGTCGAAAAAACTTCCGCAGGCGAAATGGCTGGCCCAGGGTACGATTTATCCTGACGTGATCGAGTCTGCCGTGGCAACCGGCGGAACAAAGAAGGCCCACACCATCAAGAGCCACCACAATGTCGGCGGCCTGCCTGACACGCTGCACCTTAAGCTGCTGGAGCCTCTGCGCGAGTTGTTCAAGGACGAGGTGCGCGAACTGGGGATCGCCTTAGGGCTGGCCCATGAAATGGTTTACCGCCATCCCTTTCCCGGACCGGGACTGGGCGTGCGTATATTGGGCGAGGTGAAGCAGGAGTATGCGGATCTCTTGCGCCGCGCCGACGCCATTTTTATCGACGAGTTGCGTGCCGCTGACTGGTATGACAAGACTTCCCAGGCCTTCGCGGTTTTCCTTCCGGTCAAATCCGTCGGCGTCATGGGCGATGGCCGCACCTACGAGTATGTCGTGGCGCTGCGCGCCGTGCAGACCCAGGACTTCATGACGGCGCAATGGGCCGAATTGCCGCATTCGCTGCTGGGCCGGGTCTCCAACAGAATCATCAACGAAGTGCGCGGCATCAACCGCGTGGTCTACGACATCTCCGGCAAGCCGCCCGCGACTATTGAGTGGGAATGAAATCTTTCAGCAACGCAGTGAAGTGAAAAAGGAGTTCGTTTTGAAAAAGTATTTTCTGGTTGTTATCTGTGTCTGCTGGTCCATCGTCTTCCCCGCTGTTGCGCAAACCTATCCCTCCAGACCCATCACGCTGATCGTGCCGGTTAACCCCGGCGGCCCCAATGACACGGTGGCCAGGCTTGTCGCGACGCCATTGGCAAAGCTGCTCGGCCAGCCTGTCGTCGTGGATAACCGCCCCGGAGCCTCCCAGAAGATAGGTATCCGCAGCATGCTGAATGCGCCTCGGGAAGGCTATACGATAGCTGTCGTCTCTCCGGCTTCGATGACCATCAATCCGCTGATAGACAAGGCGGTCGGCTATGACTCGCTCAAGGATTTCACCTACCTGACCGAAGCGGTGTCTCTGTACTATGTGCTCGTCGCCAACCCGTCGCTGCCAGCGAAGTCTTTGCAGGAACTGGCTGCCTACGTCAAGGCCAATCCCGACAAGCTGGCCTACGGAACCGGTGGCAGCGGCACATTGATTCACTTCGCGACACAGCAGGTCTTGCAGAAATTGGGCATCACTGTCCTGCCCGTCCATTACAAGGGCGACGGACCTGCGCTCATGGATTTACTCTCTGGTCAGGTTCAATTGATGGTGGCCGGTACCGGGGCAGCCAAGCCCTTCATAGACAGCGGCAAATTGATCCCGCTGGCGACCTCGGGTCCAGAGCGGCTCGCGGAGTTGCCCAATGTCCCCACCTACAGGCAGACAGGTATCAAAGCGTTGGAGGAATTTACCACCCAGTCCTGGGTCGGCTTTGTCGCCGCGGCCGGCATCCCACCTGAGGCAGCAAAAAAACTCCATGAAGCCCTGACCAAGGTCTTGCGGCTTCCCGAGGTCAGGAAATCCCTCGAGGCGGCTGGTTTCCAGGTGGTCGCAGGGACCCCTGCAGAATTCACAGAGATGGTCCGCACTGCTCTCGAGGAGAATCGAAAAGTGATCGCGAGCGGCGCGATCAAGGTCGAGTGAAGACAATCATGGATTCGAAAAAGAAAGCATCAGCCCGGGGATATCCGGATCTCCATGACCATATCGAGGCATTGAAAAAAGCAGGTCTGCTGATTGTCGTCGATAGACCGATCAACAAGGACACCGAGATGCATCCCCTGGTGCGCTGGCAATATCGCGGCGGCATCGCGGAGTCCGACCGCAAGGCCTTTCTGTTCACCAATGTCATCGACGCCAAGGGGAAGAAATCAGACATCCCGGTGCTGGTCGGCGGGCTTGCCGGCAACCGCGCCATCTACTCCCTGGGAATGCAGTGCGAAATCGAGGATATCCGCGACAAGTGGATGCACGCGATGTCCCATCCCATTGCCCCGACCATCGTCGAGGACGCCCCCTGCCAGGAGATTGTTTACAAGGGGGCGGACCTCCTGAAGGGCCATGGACTGGACGGCATTCCTGTGCCGATTTCGACGCCCGGCTGGGACAATGCGCCGTACACTTCATCGAGCCATGTCATCACCAAGGATCCCGAGACTGGAATCCAGAACGTGGGCAATTACCGCGGCCAGTTGAAGGCGCCTGATCGGATAGGGTTCAACATCTCCATCCTGCTGCGCTCCGGTGGTTACTTCCACTGGGAGAAGTGGAAGGCACTGGGGAAGAAGATGCCTGCCGCCGTGATTCTCGGGGCGCCGCCCTGCGTGGCCTTCACCTCGGTGCAGAAGGTGCCCGAGCATCTGGACGAACTGCATGTCGCAGGCGGTCTGGTCGGGGCGCCGATCAATGTGGTGAAAGCCAAGACCGTCGATCTCCTGGTGCCTGCAGAAGCCGAGTTCGTGGTCGAAGGCTTCATAGACACGGAGTGGCTGGAGCACGAGGGTCCTTTCGGAGAGTCGCACGGTTACCTCAACCTGCAGGAGTTCAACGTCTTCATGGACGTGACCTGCATCACCCGCAAGAAGAAGCCGATACTGCCCTCCATCATCTCGCAGGTGACGCCCAGCGAATCCAGCGTGATGAAGAGAGTCGCCCTGGAGCCGCTATTCCTCGATCACCTGAGGAAGAACCTCGGCATCCAGGGGGTCAAGCGCGTTTCCATGCACGAGCCGCTGACCAATATCCGCATGGTATTGGTGCTGGTCATGGAGAGAAATACGCCGCCAACCGAGATCTGGCGCGCATTGAACGGCGCCGCGACCTATCAGCGTGCCGCAGGAAAATACGTCATCGCGGTCAATGACGACATCGACCCGGACAACGCCGACGCGCTGTTCTGGGCCATGTCCTATAGAGCCAATCCGGACCTTGACCTGGAGATGATGCGCCACCGGGAGCAAGGCCACGGACCCAGGAGCAAGCGCAACGGCGGCGAGTATGCCTCGGTTCTGATAGACGCCACGTTGAAGGAGAATTTCCCGCCGATCTCCCTGCCCAAGCGAGAATACATGGAGAAGGCCAAGCTGATCTGGGAAGAACTGGGTCTGCCGAAACTGAAGCCTGAGGCGCCCTGGTTTGGCTATTCACTCGGGGAATGGGGGGAGGAATTCGAGAGGCAGGCAGAACTTGCCGTGAAGGGGGACTACTTCGAGACCGGCAAGGAAATCGCCAAGTTGAGACGCAATGATGTTCGCATGAACACAGAGGTGCGCGACGTCCCGAAGACCAAGAAGAAGTCCTGATCGGATTACATCTGGCCGTAGATGATGCCCAGCAAGGCACCTGCGGCAATCAGCCAAAGCGGATTCAACTGGGTGCGCAGCACGAGTGCTGCCGTCAGCAGGGTCAGTAGAGCGCCTTCCCAAGTCTTGTCGGCCGCTCTGGCGATTGCCCAGGCTGCTGACAGCATCAAGCCAACGGAGAGGGGGGACAGGCCGGCCTTGAGCAAACGGCCGAAGCCTCCCAGGCTTTTTCTCGCGCTGATGCGCAGGGCGATCACGGTAAGCACCGCCGGCGGCAGGACGATGGCGACGGTTGCAGCAATGGCGCCTATCAGTCCTGCGGCCTGCAAGCCGATCAGCGCCACGAAAAGAACGTTGGGCCCTGGTGCCACTTGGGCGATGGTATAGGCCGCGATGAAGTTTTCGTCAGTCAGCCAGTGGTTGGCGTCGACCACGAAACGCTGCATGTCAGGCGCCAGGACGAGTATGCCGCCGCCGACGGTCATCAGGGACAGCATGGCGAAATGGACAAATATTGCCCAGGATATCGATCCTTGGTCCGTGCTCATTTCTTGACCTCTTTCCTGAAGGCAAGAAGTGCCATGGGGGTGAGGACGAGAAGCACCGTGACCAGAGGCCAGCGCATGATGGCAACCGCGGCAAACATCAATCCGGCAAAAATCATGTTCTTCCCATGGCGGGGCAGGTCGCTGGCCATTTTCAATGCCGTGGAGGCAACCAGGCCGGCGGCGACTGCCGACATGCCGGCAATTGCCTGTCTGACGGGAGCCAGGTCTCCGAACCTCTGGTAGGCCAGGCCAAGCAGGATGACGACCACGAAAGGCAGGGCAAACATGCCGCTCAAGGCAGCAATGCTGCCTGCGATTCCTGCACAGCGATAACCTATGATCACAGCCACATTGCACAGCGGCGGCCCCGGAAGAATCTGTCCAAAGGCGAACAGTTCCCTGAACTCGGCGCCGCTCACCACTTTCTTCTTCTCGACCAGAATCCGATAGGTCGAAGGCAGGATGCTGCCAAAGCCCAACAACGATATTTGCGTGAACATCATGAAGATACGATAGGGGCCGAGCAGCTTGATCTCTAGGGACATTTCTTCTTTTCCAGGTAACCGTTGTATTATTTTGATAATTTGGGCGCTGAGCCCTTGCCGTAGTTTACCGCGATATGCGATCTTTTATAGATTCTGACGAGTGAGCGATTCCGAGTTCATGCGAGAGGCGCTTCTTCTGGCGCGCGAGGCGGCGGCCTGCGACGAGGTTCCGGTCGGTGCGGTGGTGGTGCGAGACGGCGTGATTGTCGGGCGCGGCTTCAACAAACCGATCTGCCGCCACGATCCCAGCGCACACGCCGAAGTCATGGCTCTGCGCGATGCCGCCGGCCGGCTAAACAACTACCGGCTGCCCGGTTGCATGCTTTATGTCACCCTCGAACCCTGTGTCATGTGCGTCGGCGCCATCATGCATGCGCGCATCGATCGCGTGGTTTTCGGCGCGCGTGACCCCAAGACCGGCGCCTGCGGCAGCGTGATCGATCTCTTCGCCGAGACCCGCCTCAATCATCATGCTTCCGTGTCCGGAGGAGTGCTGGCGGAGGAATGCGGCGCATTGCTTTCATCCTTTTTCGCCGCCCGGCGTCAGAAGACTGAATTGGCCTGAGGGCCTGAGATGGAGATATTCATCAGCCTTCCGGCGCAGACGCTGGAACTCTTCGATGACGGTCTGCTGCTGCGCCGTTATGCCGTGTCGACGGCGAAGAACGGCGCGGGGGAAGAGAACGGCAGCTTCAAGACGCCGCGTGGGCGCCATCTCATCCGTGCCAAAATCGGTGCCGGCTGCGCGGAAAACACGGTGTTCGTGCGGCGCAGGCCCACAGGCGAGATTTGGACGCCGGAGTTTGCCATCCAGCACCCGGGCAGGGACTGGATGCTCACCCGCATTCTCTGGCTCTCAGGATGTGAGCCCGGTTTCAACCGGCTGGGTCATGTGGACACCATGCGCCGCTATATCTATCTCCACGGTAGTCCGGACAGCGTTGCCATGGGTGAGCCCGGTTCAATCGGCTGTGTGCGCATGAGAAACAGTGACATCGTCGAATTGTTCGATCTCGTGCCGGCCTATACCCCTGTGAATATCGGTTAACACCCCTCAGGATGAGGCGCGTCCTTCCAGCCTGAAGCGATTTCGGCTTGCCGCCGCACCGTCTGGCAGATAGGCCCGTTCGTCGAAAATGATTCCGCCCCTTGTATCCTGCAGCAGCACGGTCGATGAGCGCGTCCCATAATTCGGGGCGCGGACAAAGGCAGCGGAGAGAATACGTTCCCAGTCGAGGCTGATTCCTGTGCGCGGCAGCCTCTCGTCCTCATGGATGCGGTCGTCGCGCAGGAGTTCGAACAGAGGCCGGTCGGAAGGAAGGGCTTTGATCGCTGCGGCCAGATCGGACTTTCCCTGCGCCACCTTGGGCCAGGGCGTATCGAGGAGATGGTTGCTGAGGCCAAAGATGCCCGGAGGAAGCCGCATTGCGCCCTTGTTACCCTTCGCGATGCTCACTTCACGGTTGCAGAGATGCCAGAGTCCGTCGTCGAATGTGCCGCAGATCAGATTGAAACCGTTGTAGGCATCGGTCTTGCCATTGAGGGAAGCGAGATAATCCTCGGCCGGCAGGGTTCCGGCAAGAAAATCCTTGACCAGGGCGCCGCGCGAGGGTGCATCTGCCCGTTTATGTTCAGGCTCGCGATAATTGGTGAGGGCGGCGAAACGCCCATGCCGCGTGACACCCATCCAGGTTCCGCCGGCAGTCAGGTCACGGCCAGCGAGGATTTCCGGCGCGTCTTCCCAGAATCGCGCGGCTTCAGTCGGTCTGGCGAAGAACTCGTCGCGATTGGCGGCGATGACCACCGGATAACGTGGATGAGCGTGCCAGGCAATCAGTATCAGGCACACGGCGGAACTCAGGGAAGAGGGTAGGGTAGCGGCAGGAAGCGGAGTAGAGGACCCATCGGGCTGCCAAGGTGGACCTCGCCGCCTTCGAAGCAGTTCGACTGGACCACGGCCAGCGCTTCATGCCCACCCTGGGGCGAAGGTGCGACAAGCACCAGCATGCCGCAGGCCTGGTCGCCTGTCTCCGGGGCGAAAAGCGGGTTGCCAGGCGCAGGCAGACCGTCCTCAATATGGCTGCGCACCATGCGGCGCTTGACCTTTCCCAGGTACTGTGTGCGGGCGACGATCTCCTGCCCCGGGTAGCAGCCTTTGTTGAAGCTCACTCCGCCTATCAGTTCGAAATTCACCATCTGCGGCAGGAATTCCTCCTGGGTTGCTGCCGTCACCAGAGGTATTCCGGCAACGATATCCAGCCAGTGCCAGATGGCGAGCCCGACCGGGCGGGCATGGGAAGCCAGGTTCTGCCATGCGGCAGGCGCGCCAGCGGACGGGATGGTCAACAAATATCTCTGCTCTCCGAGGCCTATGACCTGGCCTTGTTCGGAGCCGGTGACAGTCAATGGCGCTGCCGGCGTCATGGCGATTGCCTCCAGGGCTGCCGAAGCATTCGGGCCGGAAAGTCCCAACAGGACTGTGTCATCGCTGACATCGGCGAGCTTGACCTTTGCCCGCAGGATGTACATTGAGAGCTTTTTCAGGATGGCCGGCAAAAGATCGGCTGACAGGGCGAGCAGGATGTCATCACCGTCATGCCACATCAGGAGACTTGCCAGCAAGCGGCCCTTGACGCTGCAGAAACCGCTGCGGCGGGCGCCGCCGACAGGCAGGCCCTTGACATCGTTGGTCAGCAGATTGTGCAGGAAGGTCGCGGCCTCTTCGCCGCTCACCCGTATCAAACCCAGGTCGGCCAGGGGCGCGATGACGGTGGCGGACTGCGCGCTGGCAAGTTCTCCCTTGATGTCGCCGCGATCGAGGAATCCGTCAGGGAAGCCTTGCTGCGCCAGAAAATTTGTCCAGTCCTGTTTCATGCTTGATCTATGGGGTTTGGGAGAGCGCTAGGGAACTGAAGGTTGCGTTATTATAGCGCCAGCGATTATCTGCCCAGGCTGTCCGATGCGATTCATCAAGCGTTTCTTTTTTCTCCTGCTGCTGGCAGTCGTCTGCTCTGCCGGCTGGCTAGGCTGGTTCGCAGGCAAACCGCTGGCGCTCTCCGGCATTTCCCTCGAATTCAGTATTCCACCCGGCCTCAGTCTGCGTGCTGCGTCCCAGCAGATGTCTGCCGCCGGCTTGGGGTTTTCGCCCTGGCAGTTCACCCTGCTGGCGCGCCTGCTTGGAAAATCGGCCGAGATCAAGGCCGGCAGCTATGTGGTCGAAAAAGGGATTACCCCCTTGCAACTCCTGGGAAAACTCACCCGCGGCGATGTCACCCAGGCCGAGATCGTCTTCGTCGAAGGCAAAACTTTCCGTCAATTGCGGACAGTTCTCGATGCCAGCGCCGAGGTTAAGCATGACACGGCAAGACTATCCGATGCCGAGGTTCTCACGCTTCTTGGCGCCGGCGAGGCCCATCCCGAGGGCTTGTTCTTTCCGGATACCTATCTCTTTTCCAAGAATTCCAGCGATCTGGACATTCTCAGGCGAGCCTATCGCGCCATGAAGCGTCGACTCGACAGCGAATGGGTGCGGCGCGACCCAGAAGTTCCTTTCGCTACACCTTACGCAGCGCTCATCATGGCCTCCATCGTCGAGAAGGAGACCGGAAGTGCCGCCGACCGGTCGCAGGTAGCCGCGGTTTTCATCAACCGTTTGCGCCTGGGAATGCTCTTGCAGACCGATCCGACGGTGATTTACGGGGTCGGCGACTTGCAGGGCAACCTGCGCAAGAGCCACCTGCTCACGGATACGCCCTACAATACTTACACGAGGGCGGGTCTGCCACCCACACCCATCGCCATGCCCGGTTTGGCCTCCCTGCAGGCGGTGCTGCACCCGCCAAAGAGCGACAAGCTCTACTTCGTGGCGCGTGGCGACGGTTCCAGCGAATTCTCCCGAACCCTGGACGAGCATAACCGCGCCGTGGCGAAATACCTGAGAGGAAGATAAGGCGTGCGAGGCAAATTCATCACCCTGGAAGGCATTGATGGCGCAGGGAAAAGCACTCACCACGGATGGTTGGTCGAGGCCCTGCGCGCTCGAGGCAAGACCGTGGTGGCCACACGCGAGCCCGGCGGCACGCCGCTCGGGGAAAAACTGCGGGAACTGCTTTTGACCGAGCCCATGCACCTTGAGACCGAGGCGCTGCTGATGTTCGCTGCCCGCAGAGAACATATCCACAAGGTCATTTTGCCAGCGCTCATGCGAGGCGATTGGGTCGTCTGCGACCGTTTCAGCGATGCCACATTCGCCTATCAGGGCGGCGGCCGTGGCTTGGCCTTGGGCAAACTGGAAATTCTGGAGACTTGGGTGCAGGAGGGCCTGCAGCCGGATCTCACCCTGCTGTTCGACGTCCCTATCGGAGTTGCCCGGGGCCGCTTGGATGCGGCAGGGAATGCGCCGGATCGTTTCGAGCGGGAGAAAGCCGAGTTTTTCCAAAGAGTGCGCCAGGCCTACCTCGACAGGGCAGTCCGGGAACCCCAGAGGATAAGCCTGATTGACGCTACATTACCTCTGGCGGAAATTTCGAAGTTACTAGGAGACATTGTCTCATCTATCTGTTAATGAATATATTTGACTGGCAGAAACCTTTGTGGGATCAGCTTCTGGATCATCCAGAGAAGCTTCCCCATGCCATGCTTTTTGCCGGCCCGGAGGGCGTGGGCAAATTTGCCTTTGCCCAGGCTCTGGCGGCAAGTCTGCTCTGCGAGCAGAAAGCCGAGGGAAATATGCCCTGCGGTCGATGCAGTTCCTGTACTTGGCTGACCTCCGGCAATCACCCGGACTTTCGCCTGATTCGGCCGGAGGAAGGTGAGGAGACCGGAAGCGGCGAAGAAGAGACGCCCCAGCCCGCGGTGGCGACGCGCAAATCCGGGCAAGGGCATATCCGCGTCGATCAGATTCGCACCCTGGAAGATTTCGTATTCGTCGGCAGCCATCGCCACGGCAGCCGGATTGCGCTGGTCGAACCTGCCGAGATGATGAATCCTTCTGCTGCCAACGCACTTCTTAAAATACTTGAAGAACCACCTGCAGGTGTTTATTTTATATTAGTATCATCTAACTGGCGCCGCCTCTTGCCAACGGTACTGAGCCGCTGCCGCAGCATCATCTTCAGTCGTCCGGATCCTCTCCTGGCTGAGCGCTGGCTGGCCGGGCAAGGCGTCAAATCGGCAGCGGAATTGCTGTGTTTGGCCGGTGGCGCACCGCTCATCGCCGCCGACTGGGCGGAACAAGGCAGACTGGACTTCTACCGCAATGCCGTAGAGGTACTCGCGGAGAAGTCGCCGGATCCTGTGGCCATGGCGGCGAAATGGTCCGCCCTGATTAAGGGCGAACAAGGTTTGACGCTATCGCAACTCGTTGAAACAGTGCAGAAATGGGTATTTGACCTGGCCATGATGAAACTTGCCGGTCGCTGCCGTTACCATCAGTCATGGCTGGGAAAGTTGGAAGGTTTGGCGGCAAAGGCTTCCAGTGCCGGACTACTGTCCTGCTACAATGACCTTCTGCGTATCAGGGCGGTAGTGAGACATCCACTCAACACCCAGTTGTTTCTCGAGGACATGGCCGCACGCTATCTGCGGGCATTAGCGACGGGCAGAACATGAGCGATCAGGTGACATCCACCCCCAGCACGGCAAGGCCGAGCGTGCTTTCCCTGAACATCAATACCAAGTCAGCGTTGTTTTCGGCTTACATGCCCTTCCTTAAACGCGGTGGCTTATTCCTGCCTACAACCCGACCCTATGCGCTGGGGGACGAGATATTCATGCTTCTGACCCTGATGGACGAACCCGCACGCCTGCCGATCGCTGGCACCGTGGTCTGGGTGACACCTGCGGGCGCCCAAGGCAGCAAGAGCCAGGGTATCGGGATACAGTTTAGTGACGATGAAAGCGGCCAGGCAGCGCGGCGCAAAATCGAGGCACTCCTGGGCTCAAGCCTGGGCTCCAGTCGCCAGACACACACCATTTGACGTTCCATGCTGGTCGATTCACATTGCCATCTCGATTTTCCTGAACTCGCCGGCAATATCGATAGCCTCCTCGATGCCATGAAAACGGCGGGCGTGAGCCATGCGCTCTGCGCCTGCGTCACACTGGAGCGCTTTCCGGCTATGCTCTCCCTGGTTGAAGCCCATACCAACCTGTATGCCGGGGTGGGCGTCCATCCTGACGAGCAGGGTGGCGCAGAGCCGGATATTGCCACCCTGGTCCAACTTGCCCGCCATCCCAAAGTGGTTGCCATCGGCGAAACAGGTCTCGACTACTTCCGGCTTGAAGGCGATCTGGAATGGCAGCGTCAACGTTTTCGCACCCATATCCGCGCCGCCAATGAGGCACATAAACCTCTGATTATTCATACAAGAGAGGCGGCTGACGACACGCT
Organism: uncultured Sterolibacterium sp.; assembly: GCA_903930535.1. GTDB lineage: Bacteria > Pseudomonadota > Gammaproteobacteria > Burkholderiales > Rhodocyclaceae > CAIYYX01. The sequence goes on from CAIYYX010000004.1 coordinate 17,597, forward strand.
GCGGCTGATGCGGGAGGAGTCCGCCGAGACGAGCGGCGGGGTCATGCACTGCTTCACGGAGACTCTGGAGGTGGCTTACGCCGCCATGGACATGGGTTTCTATATTTCCTTTTCCGGCATCGTCACCTTCAAGAGTGCATTGGTGCTGAAGGAGGTGGCCAGAGCGATTCCGCTGGAGCGGATATTGATAGAAACCGACTCCCCCTATCTTGCTCCTGTTCCCCAGCGCGGCAAGATCAATGAACCAGCCTATGTGGTTCATGTCGCAGAGGAAATAGCCAAATTGCGGGATATTTCCCGACAAGAGGTCGCAGAGGCCACGACCGCGAATTTCTTCCGCCTGTTCAAGGCTGCACAGCCGGCATGAGACTTTTTCGGCGTCTCGCTTTACTCTGCGCTTTGCTGATCCCGGGAGCGGCTTGCGCCGGCATCTACGATGATATGCAGAAAGCGATCAACGAGAACGACAACGATACAGTGATCCAGTTGATAAGAAGAGGCATGGATGTCGATACCGTAGATCAGGCGGGGAATACCCTGCTGATGATCGCTTCCCGAAATGGAAATGGAAATACCGTAGAATTCTTATTAAGAAACAGAGCCAATTTACTGAAAATTAACAAATATGGCGATTCAGCGCTGATGCTTGCAGCCCTCAAAGGGCATCTTCAGATCGCTACTTTGCTGGTCGCAGCCGGAGCCGAAGTCAACCCTGATGAGGGCTGGACAGCGCTGATTTATGCCGCTTTTGAGGGCCATACCGAAGTGGTTCGATTCCTTCTGGAAAAGGGCGCAGATGTCGATGCCCAATCGCCAGTGGGCATCACGGCCTTGATGGTCGCCTCCCGCAACGGACATCTCGAAACAGTCAAGCTGCTGCTGAATGAAGAGGCCGATTACGAAATGACCAATCAGGATGACGACACGGCCCTGGATCTGGCGATTGCCGCGGGAAAAGAAGAAGTGGCTAATGTTTTGCGCAAGGCCGGCGCGAGCGAGTGATCGTTCTATTGAGCGAGTAGCGGCAACTCTCCCTGCGGCTCATCGTCCTCCTCCTGCGCCGCATTCGCAGATAAAGCACTGGCCCTGACCCCCAGCAATCTTAGCTTCTGGTCGAGCGTCACGCGGCGCAGGCACTCCCCGGCACTGCGGCGGATGAGGGCGGGATCTGCGGTGGGCGAGGGCAGGGTGATGTCGCGGGTCACGGTGCGGAAGTCCTCAAAGCGTAACTTGATTCCAATGGTGCGGCCGAGGTAGCCCTTCTGCTGAAGGTCTTCTGCCAAGCGCGAGCACAGGGTGGTGAAGATTCCCGATAAAATAGTACGGTCGTGGAGGGCGTGGAGATCCCGCTCAAAAGTGGTTTCACGGCTGATGGACTTTGGCTCTGAGCTCGTGATCAGTTTGCGTTCATCGATACCCTGAGAGGCATCATGCAGCCAACAGGCATAACTGCGGCCAAAGTGTTTCTGCAGGAATGCAGGTTCTGCTCTGGCCAATTCCTCGATAGTGGTGATACCCAGCGCTGCCAGTTTTTCGCCTGCCTTTGGACCTATTCCATTGATTTTACGTACGGATAGGGGCCAGATTCGAATCGGGATGTCTTCCTCGCAGAGGATTGTGAGGCCGTCCGGCTTCTCAAGGTCTGAGCAGATTTTCGACAACAGCTTGTTGGGCGAGATGCCTATGGAACAGGAGAGTCCGGTGGCATCCTTTACGGCTTGTTTGATGCGCTGCGCAAGATTCAGGGTGTCTTCAGGCAGATCGGCCAGATCGATGTAGATCTCGTCAATGCCGCGGTCTTCGATCTGGCTGGCGATGCCGGCCACGGCGGCTTTGAACAGGCATGAATAGCGTCGGTAGGTGTCGAAATCGACCGGCAGCAGGATGGCGTCCGGAGCAAGCTTCGCGGCTTTCATGATGCCCATGCCGGAGAAAACACCGAGGGCACGCGCTTCGTAGGTGGAGGTCGTGATGACGCCTCTTCCTACATATTCTTTCAGACGCGCGAAGCGCCTGCTACCGTTTTCATGCGTCTTGGGCTGCGGCGCGCTCCGCCCGCCGATGACGACGGGGAGTCCGCGTAATTCCGGGTAGCGCAGAAGCTCGACTGACGCGTAAAAGGCGTCCATATCCAGATGAGCGATTCGGCGAGGTGATTCGTTCATGGTGGCGCGATGATACCGGAAACCCTGATCCGGTTATTTTCTCTGGACAGGTGCGATCTTCTGCTCGGATGGCCCCACGACTAAAGTAATCCTGCCAGAGGTCGTAGTAAAAATCATGATCCTGTGGTCAAGGCATAGAGGAGACAGAGATGATATTCCCTCAGACTGTACAACTGGTGCTGTCAGGCAGCTTCACTCCCGCCTGTGATTTGGAGCGCATGGTCAATGCCGGCTTCCTCGCGCATGCGACAGCCACTGCCGCGCTGCAATCGATGAACTCAGAACCGGTCATCAGCGTTTCCGACCAGGCACAGAGGGAGCGCAATGTGCAATTTTTCCATACTGCCTGAATCCGGGAGCCAGGGACGGTAAGCGGGTGGAGGACTTTTGCGGCGCAGTCTTTATAGGGATTGCGCCGTTTTTCCTTATTATGATAGTTCGCATAATGTGCATTATGTCAAATACTGACCGGACTATTCATACGGCAGGAAGTTGTTTGTAGAATGTCGAATCGGAAATCATCCTCACCACCTTAGATCGCCCTGCCCACGCTAAAGCTCTCTGACTGCAGGAGACTTACACCTTCAGTGGATCGCCGCGCAGGTATCCAAAACGAGGCTGCGCAGCCATCGATGCGCCGGATCGGCATGAAACCTCGGATGCCAGAGCAATGAGACGGTGATCTCCGGCGTAGGCACCGGTAGGGGGAAACTATGCATACCGGCACGCAGATTCCCGGTATGGCGCTCGGGAACGCTGGCGATCAGATCAGAGGCCCGGGCCAGGGCCAGTGCGGCCGAAAAGCCTCCGACGATGGTAATGATCTCCCGTTCCAGACCAAGCAGACTCAAGGCTTCATCGATCGGTCCCTTGTCCAGACCCCGCCGCGAGACGCGGATATGCCTGCCAGCTGCATAACGGACAGGTGTGATTTCGCCCTGACAGAGCGAATGCCCCATTCGCACGACGCCAATGAAACGGTCTCGGAACAAGGCCTGCACCCGCACTTCCGGACCCATCGTGTTCCCCACAACACCGGTTTCCAGATCGACAGTCCCGTCGCGAAGCAAAGCGCTGTCTTTGTCCAGCTTCTGCACGAAGCGCAGCCGCACGCCGGGAGCTTCCTCGCTGACGCGAGAAATCAGGTCTGGTCCAAAGTTTTCCACAAAGCCCTCGCTGGTCCGCAGCGTGAACGTTCGGACAAGCTGTTTCAGGTTGGGCGTCTTGGCAGGTCGTAAAACTGCTTCAGTGTCCTGGACGAGTTGGCTGACCCGCTCGCGAAGTTCGAGCGCTCGGGGTGTGGGAACGAGACCGCGCCCTGCCCTGACCAATAACGGATCGCCCGTTGTCTCGCGCAATCGCGCCAGCGCCCGGCTCATCGCCGACGGGCTCAGCCGCAGCCTTTGGGCTGCGCGCGTCACGTTGCCTTCTGCGAGCAGCACATCCAAGGCGATGAGCAAGTTGAAATCGGGCATCGACATGCCTCAACCATAGCATGAATGGCCTATTACATGGCGTTATATGCACTAATATACTGCAAATGATGCGTCTTCCGCCATGTCTTGCGGAAGAATACTATCCTGACATCTAATTCCCGGAGTCGAAAAAATGAAGCTCATGTCGGAACCAATCGCATCAACCAAAGGTGGGACCGTCGCTGGAAGTGTGGAACTGACACCTTCGGTTCGCTGGGCGCTGACCAGTCTTTCCTTATCCATGCTGCTGTCTTCGCTCGGCACCAGCATCGCCAATGTCGCCTTGCCAACCTTGACACAGGCATTCGCTGCCTCCTTCCAGGAAGTCCAGTGGGTCGTCCTCGCCTATCTTCTCGCCATCACCACCCTGGTCGTCAGCGTTGGTCGACTCGGAGATCTCACCGGCCGCCGACGCCTGCTATTGGTCGGAATCTTCCTGTTCACGGCAGCCTCGGTCCTGTGTGCCTTCGCGCCCACGCTCTTGCTTCTGATTACCACCCGGGCGGCTCAAGGGTTGGGCGCGGCCATCATGATGGCGCTGACCATGGCTTTTGTCGGTGAGACGGTGGCAAAAGAGAAGACCGGCAGCGCCATGGGGCTACTCGGCACCATGTCCGCGATGGGTACTGCACTCGGTCCAACGCTCGGCGGCGCACTGATTTCCGGCTTCGGCTGGCGATCTATCTTTTTCATCAATCTACCGCTGGGTCTCATGACATTTTTTCTCGCCTATCGTTACCTGCCCATTGATCGCCAGGAGGTGAAGACGGCTCGCACCCGTTTCGACAATCTGGGTACGCTGCTGCTCGCCCTGACACTCGCCGCTTATGCGCTCGCCTTGACCGCAGTTCCCCAAAATGGGCGAGGAGGTTTCGGCCTGATCAATGGAGCTCTGCTGTTGGCTGCCGTCTTCGGCGTCGGGCTATTCGCGCTAGCCGAGACGAGAGCCGCATCGCCCCTGATCCGCCTGGAGATATTCCGCAATCCTTTGCTCTGCGCAGGCTTTGCCATGAGTGCCCTGGTCACGACCGTGGTGATGGCAACGCTGGTGGTTGGGCCGTTCTATCTCTCGGGCGCGCTTCTGCTTGATGCAGCCAGTGTCGGACTGGTCATGTCGTCCGGTCCGATGGTCGCCGCGCTGACGGGAGTGCCGGCCGGCCGCAGCGTGGACCGGTTTGGCGCACAGCGCATGAGCATCGTCGGGCTCATAGCTATGGCGGTCGGCTCCGCCGTCCTGGCCACGCTGCCGACGAGTCTCGGTGTACCGGCTTACATCGTCCCGCTCGTCGTCATCACCGCCGGCTATGCGCTGTTCCAGGCAGCCAACAACACTGCCGTCATGACGAATATTCGACCGGACCAGCGGGGCATCATTTCCGGCATGCTCAACCTGTCGCGCAATCTCGGCCTCATTACCGGCGCATCCGTGATGGGCACCGTGTTCGCTCTCGGAGCGGCGACGACCAGCATCATGACAGCGCCTCCCGAGGCTATTGCGGCCGGCATGCGGACCACGTTCGCCGTCGCCGCGGTTCTCATCGTCGGTGCCCTCGCCCTCGCGTCTGCAAGCCTTGTTTATTCACGAAGCGCCGTTGCCCCCAGCCGTGGATGAAGACCTGTCTGCGATGCTGGTCAACAGTATCAACGCCTGGAATAGATTCCCCATTGCCTTCAGCAAGTTGCCGCCTTAGCGTGCATTATTTTCCGCTTTCTGAGACGACCCCTTCGAGAAATGCAATGAGCGAACGGACACATTCAGCGGGTTTTTCTATCATGAGCATATGGCTGGTATCGGCAATGACTTCATAAGCACAGCCATACAAGTCATGCAGCGAACGGCCGACCTTGCATGGCCCCTGGGCATCGGGCTGATCGGGGTCGGCACAAATCAGTTTCACCGGCAGAGGCAGTTCCTTGATTCTGTGCGTCAGGTGAAGATCGGCATTTGTCTTGTACACCCTGGACTCGCATTCGGGTGGGCAATTCAAAGTCCATTGTCCCCGCTCTTTTCCCTCAGCCATCTCCTGCCGCAGGATGGAGCGCGCCATGAGTTCGTGGGCGCCAGGCACCCAGCGCCGCAGGCTGTAGGATTTGGAGAAAAGGGCGGCGAGTTCAGAGGGATCGGAAAAATGGTTAGGGCGCGACTTTGACCACTTCGCCAAGGCCAACTCGAAGGTGCGTGCGGCATCGTGCTGGGGCAGGCCGGGACCGGGGATCAGCGGCGGATCGAACAATACCAGCGCGTCCCAGCGTTTGCCATATTGCAATGCATGCCAGACCGCGGTGACGGCCGAGATCGAGTGGAAAACGCCAACCGTGGGCGCATCTCCCAGGCGGTCGCGGATTGCATGGAAAATTTCCTCCATGTCGCTGACAAAACTCGGGACATCGTGGGCCTCCAGTCTGTGCCGCGTATTTTGCCCATGGTTGCGCTGGTCGTAGAGAACGACGTCGAAGCGGTCAGTGAGTCGGCTCCAAAAAGGCACATAGGCGTCGATGGCGAAGCCGTTGCCGTGGCACAGGACCAGGCGCGGGCCCTTGCGATTGCCGTGACGGCGGACGCGGATGGGAGCGCCGTCAGCCATGGTGAGATCGAAGACCTCGGAAGGTTCAGGGACAATCAGTGTCATGCGAATCTTTCCTGTGATAGAGAGGGTGGCGGCGAAGGCGGGGACGGTACCATAACATCACTGAACCGGAAAATCCAAGTCGAAAAAGCCTGTTAATATCCGTGCGCAGCAACGCCGAGATTGACGGAGTGAAATGAGTCGAGAGGAGAAAAGGTGGCGGATTATTTCACCAAAGACGTCGATATTGTCGTCATCGGCGCCGGGCAGAACGGCCTGATTGCAGCGAACTACCTGAAGCGCGCCGGATTCAGCGTCATGGTCATCGAGCGGCGACTGGAGTCAGGCGGCGGCCTGACTGGCGAGGAGCCGACCCGCAATGGTTTCTGGCATACGACGGGCAACCCGTTCCAGGACCTGGCTGCGATTCTTCCCTTCATGACCGAACTCGATCTCGCCCAGTACAATGGGCGCTGGATCCTGCCCGAAGTCCAGTCCTCGCTTGCCCTGCCGGATGGCCGATGGCTGGTGGTCTATTCCGATCTCGCGCGGACCTTCAGCAGCATTGCCGCGATCTCTCAACGCGATGCGGAAAAATGGCGGGCCATCGTTCTGCAGTTCCAGGCCGATCTTCCGGCGATCCGCGCCCACCTGACATCAAAGCCTGGAGACCCGGCGCGCGAAAACTATCGCCTGACCGGCTTCAGCCGCCTCACCGCCGCGGCAGAGGGCAAGACGCCTGCCGAAGTGCTCGACGATACCTTCGAGAGCGATGCCGTCAAGGCGCTGGTCCTGATGCATCTAGCCGCACCGCGGGGGATTGCCAGCGACTACGAAGGTGCCGGTTCCATCGTTCCGCTGGCTATTGGCCTGGCCGCCGAGAATCGGCTCCAGGCCGGCGGCGTCCATGAACTCGCCCAAGTGCTCTGGTCGGCGTGCGTTCGCGGCGACGGCGACGTCTGGGATTCGACCGCCGCCACGCGCATTCTGGTCGAGGACGGCCGGGCGGTCGGCGTGGAAGTTGCCGGAGGACGCCAGATCCGGGCGCGGGCGGTGATCAGCAGCATCGATCTTGAGGCGACCTTTCTCAATCTGCTCGGCGAGACCCAACTGCCTGCGGATCTCTCCAGGCATATCTGCAATTTCGTCCCAGACGAATACTCTCTGTTTGCAGTCCACCTCGCCTTGCGCGAACCACCGCGCTTTGCCGATCCGGACGCCGGCAGGGCCTTCCGGATCAACCTCGGCATCGACTCGCCTGCCGCCAATCAGGTTCTCTGGCAGGAGATCCGTGCCGGAGCCTTGCCACAGCAGGCAGGCATGACTATTTTCTCGACGGTCATCTGGGATCCCTCGCAAGCGCACAAGGGGATGAGCAATACGACGATCTGGCAGCTTGTTCCGCGCAAACTCGCCGGCGGCAGAAGTTGGGCCGAGGTGAAGGACAGCTACGCCAGGCTGCTGATCGAGCGGCTCTCCAGATGGGCACCCAACGTGAGCGGAGAGACCATTCTGGAATCTGTTGCGCACACGCCCGACCTGCTCGTCGAAAAATGGCCCAATCTGAAGCCAGGCCTTTTCGGCGGCAGGAATTCCGGGGGCCAGGCGCTCTTTGCCCGCCCCTTCCCCGGTCTGACGCACAGATCAAGCATTCCCGGGCTCTACCTCGCCAATGCCTCGATGGCGCCAGGCGCGGGACTCACGGGACTGCCCGGAATCATCGCGGCAAGACTGGTGGCGGAAGACCTCGGAGAGCGCATCGCGGTGGCAACTCAATAAATTATTCGGGAGCATTCAATGCGGGAAGAATACGACGGCATCATCGTCGGCGCAGGACACAACGGAATGATTCTTCAGGCCTATCTTCTCCGTGCCGGCCTCAAGGTCATCGCCGTCGAGCGCCATGTCGAGTTGGGCGGCGGACTCGACTCGCACGAAAACCCGAGGGTGCCCGGCTACTGGCACAACGTGCATTCCAACAACCACCGCGGTGTCAGCGACCTGATGTGGTACAAGGACCTTGAGCTGGAGCGCATGGGGCAACAATACATCCGCTTGCCCGTCTCGGTGTCCATGATTCTGCGCGACGGCCGCAGCGCTATCTGGTACAACACCGAGCACGACAAGACAGCCGCTTCTTTCGCCAAATTTTCTGCACGCGATGCCAAGACCTTTCTCGAGGTGCAGCGGGAGTATGCGGACATGGGCAGCCTGGTGTTCGCCCGGGAAATCTACAATGCGCCGCTACCGCTCGAAGAGAAGATTTCACTGCTGGAGAAAAGCGAGGCCGGTCGCCGCTACCTGAAGTGGCGCGCGATGAGCATCCGGCAGGCGGTCGAGACCCTGTTCGAGAGCGAGGAGATCCGCTCCATCGTCACCTTCCTCTCCGTGATCCGCGGTTTCGAAATGGACGAGCCTGGGTTCGGCCATGTCGTCCCGGCGTCGATCGCGCTCGGGGTGAATACCCAGATGTCGAAGGGGAGTTCGCACAGGCTCGCCCACAGTCTGAACAAGGCTGTCGTCAAGGCCGGCGGCGAGATCTATGAGAGTTCGGCGGCGGTTCGCATCATCGTCGAGAACGGCGAGGCAAAGGGCGTCGAACTCGAGGATGGGAGAAAGCTCTACGCGCGGCATTTCGTCGCCTCCTCGATCAATCCGCAGCAGACCTTTCTCGATCTTGTCGGCCGGGACAAGATTGAGCCGGCCTTTGCGGCCAGGGTCGAGAAGTTCAGCTATTCGGTCACGACGCCGCTATTCACCACCCACCTCGCCCTGAATGACAGGCCACGCTACGAAAAGGCGGAGGCGCTTGACCCCGACGTCGGGCGAGCCTGGTACATCATCCTCGGCATCGAGACCATGCAGGACATTCAGGACACCTATGACGATTGCCATGCCGGAAAAATCCCGCGCAAGCCTTCCCTCATCGGCGCCGCACCCGGTCAGCATGACCCGACCCAGGCCCCGCCCGGCGGGGCGACCGCCTTCATGTGGCAAATCGCGCCCGGCCGTCTGAGCCCGGAAGCGGGAGGGCCGGAACACTGGGACAAGATCCGCGAGGAATTCCTCGAGCAAAGGATAGACTTCTGGAGCGAGTACGCCCCCAACATCCGCAAATCCATCGTGGACAAGTTCGGCATGACCCCTATTGACGTCGAGAGGCATCTGCCGAACATGGTCGGCGGCGATTGGATGGTCGGCGAGATGTCTGAGCAGCAATACCTGCACAACAGGCCCTTCCCGGAATGCAGCGGCTACAGGACGCCGATCCGGGGCCTCTACCTGTGCGGCAGTTCCTGCCACCCCGGCGGCAATATCACCGGCGCCCCGGGGTACAACTCGGCAAAGGTGATCGCCCAGGACTTGGGGATTGCCCCCTGGTGGAAGCCGCACGATGTCAGGGAATTGTGGACCGGGATGGCGGAAGCCAAGAAGGCCTGATCACCTCAGGATCTCCGTGGTGAGATCCTCCAGGATCGCCTTGTCGCCGCCCGGAATTGCAGATTCCTTCCCTCGAGCGGCTTCACGCCCATCTTCAAGCCCCAAGAATCCTCATGCCAATATCATTGCATTCCCATCCGTCATGTAAGGGCATTGGTGAAATGTTCAGCTTTCTCCCGAAATGATTAATAATGCATGCCATGGAAGATCAGGTAACGCTTGTCGACGAGAATGACCGTGAAATCGGCGTAGAGGGGAAGATGGCCGCGCACAGGAGCGGCAAGCTGCATCGCGCCATTTCCGTGTTCATCTTCGATTCTGCCGGCAGGCTTCTCTTGCAGAAGAGGGCAGCCGGGAAATATCACTCCGCCGGTCTTTGGAGTAACACCTGCTGTAGCCATCCCCGGCACGGAGAGCACAGGCTGGCCGCTGCGCACCGCCGGTTGCAGGAGGAAATGGGCTTGGCTTGCGAGTTGCAGGAAGTATTCAGTTTCGTCTATCGGGCCGAACTTTCGAACGACCTGATAGAGAATGAATACGACTATGTTTTCTTCGGGCACTATGAAGGCGTGCCGCAGCCTGATCCCGAGGAAGTCGAAGACTGGAAATGGGCGGATATGGCGCTGCTGAAAAAGGACCTGCAGACAAATCCGCAAGCCTATACTTTCTGGCTGGCGGCCTGCATCGACAGGGTGATCAGTTGCAAGGAACCGGTTTGAATAGGATAAAAATCGGTTAGCGCATAAAATATTTGCAGATAAACCTAGGAGTCCTGCCATGCCGCGTCTGACCGCCCTCGCTTTAGTATCCCTTGTCCTGGCTTCGTTCGGGGTATCTGCACAGGAATATCCGACGAAGCCCGTCAGAATCATTGTTCCTTTTGCCGCCGGCGGCCCGGCAGACGTTTATGCGCGCTTTCTTGCGCAGCGGTTGCAGACCGCTCTGGGACAGCCCTTCATCGTCGACGACAGGCCCGGCGCGGGCTCCATCATCGGCACTGATGCCGTCGCACAGAGTCAGCCCGACGGCTATACGCTGCTGCTGATGTCGAATACCCATACCGTGAACGAGACCCTGTTCGCGAAAAAGCCTTTCGTGCTGATGCGCGACTTTGTGGCGATTGCCCCGATCAACTATTCTGACCTGGTGCTTGTGGTCAAATCCGCGACGCCTGCCAATAACTTGAGCGAGTTGATCAAACTGGCGAAGGCCAAACCGGAACTCCTGAACTATGCCTCATCGGGGCCGGGCACGCCCTATCATATGGCCGGGGAATTGTTCAAATCGATGGCCGGCGTGTCAATCATGCACATCCCTTACAAAGGCAGCTCAGGCGCACGCACCGACGTTCTCGGCGGGCAGGTGGACATGATGTTTGATGCGGTGACGACCATGAGCGGCTTCATCCGTTCCGGCCAGGTGAAGGCGCTTGGCACCACAGGCAAGGTGCGCTCCTCGGTGCTGCCCGAGGTCCCCACCGTTGCCGAAGCCGGCGTGCCGGGTTACGAGGCAACGATCTGGCTCGGCTTGATGGCGCCTAAGAATACCTCCGCCGCCATCGTCACCAAGCTCAATGCAGCAGTCACCAAAATCGTCACGAGTGCCGAAGTACGCGAAGCCTGGGCGAAACAGGGGGCGATTCCGATGACCATGACGCCTGCTGAATTCACCCGCTTCCTCAATGAAGACGTCAAGAAATGGGCGCATGTCGTCAAGATCTCGGGAGCCACCGTCGAGTGATGTCCGACGAAGCCCCGGCCAGACTGCTGCCGGGGAGCCTGCAGGTCAATCGCAGGCTGAATCAATGGATTCGTTTCTCACGCAGCGGTCACGTCGAGATATTCTCCGGAAAAGTCGAGATCGGCCAGGGCATTCTGACTGCACTCTCTCAAATCGTTGCCGAGGAACTGGATGTCGGGTTATCCCGGGTCCGCATGGTTGCGGCCAATACAGCAAGCAGTCCGCAGGAAGGGGTCACCTCCGGCAGCCTCTCCATACAGGACTCCGGAACAGCCTTAAGGCATGCCTGCGCCGAAGCTCGGATGATTTATTTGCAGGCTGCCGCCTTGCAACTGGACGTCCCCGCCGATTCTCTACAAGTTCATGAAGGCGATATTTTCGGCGAAGACGGCCGCCGCACGAGTTACTGGGACTTGGCCGATGAGGCCCTTCTCGACCGGGAAGCGACGGCTTCGCTCGTTCCGAAATGCGCGGCCGACTACACCCTTGTCGGGACGGCAGCTCAGCGCCTGGATCTGCCTGGAAAATTCTGCGGTCAGCCGCGCTTCATTCATGATCTGGAGCTTCCGGACATGCTGCATGGCCGGGTATTGCGCCCGCCATCGCCCTCCTCCACGCTGATCTCGCTCGACGAAAGCGGCAGCGCTATCACTCTGGTCCGCGACGGATCCTTTCTGGGCGTGCTCGCCGAAAGCGAGCTGGCTGCGGCAGCCGCCATTCAAGAACTTACAAAGAGAGCAAACTGGAGCGAAGCGCAGGGCTTGCCCGATGAACACGCTCTCGTCGCCTGGCTCAAGGCACAGGAGGCGGACACGACTGTCGTCTCAAGCAAGAGCAGTTCCGAGCGCGCAAAGTCTGCCAGGACCATCAAGGCGAGCTACGCAAAGCCTTACCTTTCGCATGCCTCCATCGCGCCCTCATGTGCGCTCGCCCGCTTCGATGGCCAGAAACTCGAGGTCTGGACGCACAGCCAGGGCATATTCAACCTGAGACGCGATCTCTCGCTGTCCTTCGGCATGTTGGACAGCGATATCGTCGTCCAGCATGTCGAGGGCTCAGGCTGCTATGGGCATAATGCCGCCGACGACGTGGCCTTCGATGCCGCCCGGCTTGCCCGCGCGGCGATTGGTCGTGCGGTGCGGGTGCAGTGGTCTCGTGCCGACGAACTCTCATGGGCACCACTGGGCCCTGCCATGGCGGTCGATCTCGAGGCCGATCTCGACACCTCCGGCGCGGTGCTGGGTTGGCGGCACAGCATCTGGAGCAATGGCCACAGCACCCGTCCCGGACGCGCTGCGACACCCGCACTGCTCGGCAGCTGGCACCTTGGCAAGTCATTCGAGCGCCCGATGGCCACCAATGCGGCGCTTGCTGCAGGAGGCGGTTCCGAGCGCAATGCCGTGCCGCCTTATGAGTTTCCTCAGTGGCATGTGGTCAATCATCGCGTTCTCGCCATGCCCTTGCGCACTTCCGCACTGCGTGCCCTGGGCGCCTTTGCCAATATTTTCGCCAGCGAATCCTTCATCGATGAACTGGCGCTTGCGACGGCGGCCGATCCCATAGACTTTCGCCTGCGCTACTTGACCGACCCGCGTGCCCGGGCAGTGTTGGATAGAGTCGTAAAAAAAGCGCAATGGCAAGACTGGCAAGCCGGGGAAGGCATGGGCCACGGCATCGCCTTTGCCCGCTACAAGAATACCGGCGCTTACTGTGCGGTGGTTGCCGAAATTGAAGCGGCAGCAGACATCATCATCAGGCGCCTCATCATCGTGGCCGATGTCGGTCTTGCCATCAACCCGGACGGCGTTGCCAGCCAGATCGAAGGCGGAGCCATCCAGGCGGCCAGCTGGACGCTTAAGGAGGCTGTGCGTTTCGACCGCAGTCGCGTCACCAGCGACAGCTGGGAGGACTATCCTATCCTGCGATTCACCGACATCCCCGCCGTCGATGTCGAAATCATCCTTTCCGATGAGCCCTCCATGGGCGCCGGGGAAGCCTCTCTCGGGCCGACAGCGGCGGCAATCGCCAATGCCGTATTCAATGCGCTGGGTGTGCGGGTGAGAGAACTGCCCATCACCGCCGAGCGCATCGTTGCGGCACCCGAGTAATTCAACCCATAAGGATTCGCAATGGATTTACCCATCTTAAGTGCAGGTGCCGCCAAGGGCCTGGTCTCGGCGCTGCAGCAGGCATTTCTTGTCGACACCGGGGCAAGCATCCAGGGCAGTTTCGGCGCCGTCGGGGCAATGAAGGAAAAGCTTCTTGCCGGCGAAGCCTGCGACGTGATCATCCTGACCGCTGCCATGATTTCAGAATTGACGCAAAACGGTCATGTTCTTGCCGGCTCGAGCGCGCCGCTCGGACGCGTGCGCACGGGAATTGCGGTCCGTAGCGGCGAGCCCCTTCCCGATATTTCCGATCCTGACTCGTTGCGGAAAAGTCTGCTGGCGGCCAAAGGCATCTACTTTCCCGACCCCAAGCTAGCCACCGCAGGCATCCATTTTCTCAATGTGCTGAAGCAACTGGACATCGATAAAGATGTCGGGAAATATTTACGGCCCTTCCCTAACGGCGCGACCGCGATGATGAATCTCGCGCAGAGCACGGAGCCACAGTTGATAGGCTGCACGCAAATCACGGAAATCAAGTATACAAAGGGAGTGGCTCTGGTCGGCCTCTTGCCCAAGGATTTCGAATTGGCGACCGTCTATTCGGCGGCCGTCGCCAGCCAGGCGGCGCACCCCGACATTGCCCGTCGTCTCGTCGGACTCCTTTCCGGACAGGGGTCGGAGGCATTGCGTGCAGAAGGCGGCTTCGAGATTTAAGCGCCTTGCCAATGGCCAAGCCAATCGCCTAAGATGGCATTCATTGAAGAGCCATCGGGAAAGAACATGCAGCCGAAAACTCATTGGGAAAAGGTCTATTCGACCAAGGCGCCGGAAGCGGTCAGCTGGTTCCAGGAGCATCCCGACTTCTCGCTTCGTTTCATCCGCGATGCAGGGGTTGCCAAGAACGCAGGCATCATCGACGTCGGCGGCGGTGCCTCAAGGCTTGTCGATGAGTTGTTGAACGAGGGCTACTCCAATGTGACCGTCCTGGACCTCTCGGCCGCGGCGCTCCAGGAGGCGCAAAAAAGACTTGCGGAACGAGCCAGGCAAGTCCAATGGATTGAGGCAGATATAACCCGCACCAATCTTCCCGCCTGCAGTTTCGCTGTCTGGCACGACAGGGCCGTTTTCCATTTCCTGATCGAGCCTGAGGATCGCAAGGCCTACATCGAGACCGTCATGCGTTCGGTGAAGCCGGGGGGGCACGTCATCGTCGCCACTTTCGCGCCTGACGGCCCGACGCAATGCAGCGGCCTGCCGGTGATGCGCTATGGGCCGGGCGAACTGCACGGTCAATTCGGCAATGCATTTTCGCTGCTGGAGCATGCGCGGGAAGAGCACCATACCCCCTTCGGCACGGTTCAGCAGTTTGTCTATTGCTACTGCCGCAAGACTTGAGGAGGCGTTCCATGGCAGCCACCATCACTACTGTCGCTCACGTCATCCAGTTGGCGGTGGCTCCCGTCTTCCTGCTCACCGGCGTTGCAGCCATTCTCGGTGTGCTCATCAACCGCCTTGGGCGCGTCGTCGATCGTTTCCGCAACCTTGAGAAAACCGCAGAGGGAGAGGGTGCCGTGCAGCGGCCGGAAATGCTGATTCTGTCTCGCCGGGCGCGGCTGATACACTGGGCGATCACCCTGTGCACGATCGCCGCCTTGCTCATCTGCGTCGTCGTCGCCACGCTGTTCATAGGATCCAGCATGGGCGCAGACCTGTCAGGCACGATTGCAGCGCTGTTCATCCTGGCCATGCTGGCATTGATCAGCGGATTGTTGAGCTTCCTGCGCGAAATCTCCCTGGCAACGGGCAGCATCCATGTGACGCTGCGCTAGGGCTTGCCAGCCCCATGCTGCAAATCTACGGGCAAGTCAGGATTCCCTCGGGCGAGATCGAAATCAAGGCGATTCGCGCACAGGGTGCGGGCGGACAGAATGTAAACAAGGTCTCGACCGCCGTACATCTTCGCTTCGACATCCTGGCCTCATCGCTGCCGGACGACTACAAGGAACGGCTCCTGCATCTGAACGATCAACGCATCAGCAGGGAGGGCGTGGTCGTCATCAAGGCTCAGGAGTTCAGGAGCCTGGAGAAAAACCAGGAAGAGGCATTACGCCGGCTCCAGGAACTTGTCCGAGGCATTGCCGTCCTGGCGAAGAAACGCAGACCAAGCAAGCCGACCAAAAGCGCTCAGAGAAAGCGCGTGGACAGCAAGGTCAGGCGGGGAAAGCTGAAAGCCCTTAGACGAGAAAAGGCCGCAGATTAAACCAGCCGTCAGAGCATCTTGCAGCCGCGCGCGGGATCTGCCAGCGCCTTCTGGGCGATGCCCGTCACCTTGTTTTCCTTGCCCACAACCTTGCGCAGATAAATGTCCTGGATGGGGTTGTGCGCCTTGGACATGGTCCAGGCCCCGCGCGGACTGTCGATCTTGGCGGCTTCCATGGCCTTGATCATGCCCGGCTTGTCGGCGATGTTGCCCTTGACGGCATCCAGGCCTGCGGCGAGCAGAAGCGCCGCATCGTAACCCTGAACCGCATAGACGTCCGGCTGCAGCTTGAAAGTCTTGGCGTAGGCCAGGCGGAAGGCATTGTTGCGCTTGGTGTCGATGCCATCGCCGTAATGCAGCGTCGTCTCCAATCCTTCGGCGGCATCCCCCGTCGCGTCGAGAACACCGTCGGTGAGGAACCCCGCACCGAACAGCGGTATCTTGCCCTTGAGTCCAGCCGCAGCATAATCCCGGATGAATTTTGCGGCCCCGCCGCCGGCGAAGAAACAGACCACGGCATCGGGCTTGAGCGATGCGATCTCGGTCAGTTGAGCCTGAAACTCGACGTTGGGAAAGGGCAGGAAGATTTCCTTAACCATCTTGCCCCCTGCCTTGCTGTAACCTTCCTTGAAGCCGCGCAGGGCTTCCTCCCCGGCGCCGTATTTCCAGGTGACGAACACGGCACTCTTGAGACCCCTCTCCATGAGAATCTTGCCCAGGGGATAAGAGGGCTGCCAGTTGGTGAAGGAGGTGCGGAAGATGTTCGGCGCGCATAGCGCCCCGGTGGCATCATCGGCGCCGGCATTGGGAATAATGTGCAGGGTGCCCGTCTCGCGGACGACCTTGAGTATGCCCATCTGCACCCCCGAGTGCACCGTGCCCACCAGGACATCGACCTTGTCGCGCAGGATCAGTCTGTTGGCATTCTCGGGCGCCTTAGACGGTTCGGATTCATCATCGACCTTGAAGAACTCGATCTCGCGGCCGGCAAACTTGCCGCCACGCTCAGAGAGGGCCAGACGGAATCCATTCTCTATGGCCACCCCGAGTTGGGCATAGGTGCCCGTATAGGGCAACATCAGGCCGACGCGTATCTTGGCCTGTTGCGCCTGAGCCAGTGACGCAGTTACAACACTGGCGCTGGATGCGGCTAGCGCTGCGCCGCTCTTGAGAAAGTCCCTGCGATTGAAGCGGTTCATGTGCTCATCCTTGTGAATGCTGAATCAGACCAAGCTACGGCGTAGCTTGAAGCGTTGAATTTTTCCTGTCGCAGTCTTGGGCAACTCTTCCCTGAACTCCAGCCAGCGCGGATATTTGTAGGGGGCAAGTTTACTCTTGACGTACTTCTTGATCTCTTCGCTCAGGGCCTCCGAGCCCTTAAGTCCGGGCTTGAGGACGATGTAGGCCTTGGGCTTGATGAGGTTCTCTTCGTCTGGCTGGCCTACGACTGCGGCTTCCAGTACCGCCTCGTGGGTCATCAACGCCGCCTCGACCTCGAACGGAGAGACATAGATGCCGCCGACTTTCAGCATGTCGTCGGATCTTCCACAGTAGACGTAATAGCCTTCCTGATCCACCAGATACTTGTCGCCACTGCGGGTCCAGGGCCCCATAAAAGTGTTCTTGGTCTTCTCACGGTTGTTCCAGTACATCAGCGCAGAAGTCGGACCCGAGATCTGCAACTCGCCGATTTCTCCCGGCGTCACGTCATTGCCGGCCTCATTTACAAGACGCATCTCGTAGCCAGGCACGGGTTTTCCTGTCGTGCCGTAACGCACATCGCCTGGCTGGTTGGAGAGGAAGATGTGCAACATCTCGGTGGAGCCGATACCGTCCAGGATCTCGACCCCGAAATGTTCTGTCCAGCGCTGGCCGATCACGGCCGGCAGCGCTTCCCCGGCAGAGGTACAAAGTCGCATGTTGAGTTCGCTGCGGGCAGGCAGATCCGGACTGGAGAGCATGGCGGCAAAGAGTGTGGGCACGCCGTAGAAAATGCTCGGCTGGTACTGTTTCAGGCGCTTCCAGACGGCTGTGGGCGTAGGCCGTTCGGCCATCAGTATGGTCGTCGCGCCCACCGCCAGAGGAAAGTTCAGGCTGTTCCCCAAGCCATAGGCGAAGAACAACTTGGCCGCAGAAAACACGACGTCGCTCTCGCGAATTCCAAGCAGTCCCCGGCCATAGAGTTCGGCGGAGTGGACGAGATGGGAGTGAAGATGCACCGTGCCCTTCGGGGATCCGGTCGAACCCGAAGAGTACAGCCAGAAGCAGGGATCATCGCAGGTCGTCGGTGCTGCGGAGAACTCGCTTGCCGCTGCGGCAAGAAGTTTGTCCAGCAGCAGATGACCATGGTCGTTGTTGCCGGCGATGATGACATGGCGCAGCGTACGCTGCTTGGCGACGATGGGGGCGAAGGTCGGCCACAGCGCTTCCGAGACCACCAGCGCCTTGGCGCGCGAGTCGCCGAGCATGAAATCGTAGTCCTCGGTCGTCAGGAGCGTATTGGTTGCTATCGGTACGATACCGGCCTTGATTGCACCCAGGAAGATGGAAGGAAAGGCGATGCTGTCCAGGAGGCAGACCATGATGCGCTCTTCCTGATCGAGGCCCAGCGAGGTCAGGAGATTGGCGCTGCGATTGACCCTCTCGGCAAGATCGGCAAAGCTGTACTGGCCGTGATCGTCGATGTAGGCGATCTTGGCCGCGCGGCCCGCCAGGAGATTCTTCTCGATGATGTCGTGCGCAGCGTTATAGTCGCGGGGAATGCTCACCTGCGGCGGCATGCGGCTGTGGTCGGCCGTGCTCAGTCGGGACATATCGGACATATCGATTTCGCCTCTCAGCCTCTCTGGATTACTTCGAAAAGGTCTTGACACACATTATAGTGCTCAGGATTTACCGGGCAAGCGTTATAATGCAAGTCCCATGCCCCATACCCAACCTCGCCACCCTCTCCACGTAAGCGACGAACACTACCTGCAACAACTCGGTTCACGCGTGCGCGATACCCGTGCCCGCCTGCACATGAGCCGGAAGGTGCTCGCTGCCACGTCCGGCGTCTCGGAACGCTATCTTGCCCAGCTCGAAGGTGGTCATGGCAATATTTCCATCCTGCTGCTGCGCCAAGTGGCGCAAGCCCTCAGTCTAGCACTGCCGGATCTGCTGCGCGAGGAGCGGGAGCATTCGGTAAAACTGATCCAGCTGACGCGTTATCTGGAAAAGCTGTCGCCACGCCGCCTGCTTCAGGCGCGCAGCATTCTCGTCTCCGCCTTCGGCGAACTCGATCCGCAACAAAGGCGGAACCGCATCGCCCTGATTGGCCTCCGCGGCGCAGGCAAGTCAACGCTGGGAAAAGCCCTGTCGGAAAAACTCAGCGTGCCTTTCATCGAACTGGACATGGAGATAGAGCGCGAGGCAGGCGTGCCGCTTTCCGAGATATTCTCGCTCTACGGCCAGGCGGCCTATCGCCGCCTGGAACTGCGCTGCCTGGAGAACGTGATCGAACTCCATGGGCAAGCCGTCATTGCCACCGGCGGCAGCCTGGTCACCGAAGCCGAAGCCTTCGACCTGTTGCGCGCCTCCTGCTTCACCATCTGGCTCAGGGCCTCTTCCGAGGAGCATATGCAGCGCGTGATCGACCAGGGTGACATGAGACCGATGACCGGGCGCGAGGAGTCGATGTCCTACCTGCGCCAGATCCTGGAGGAACGCGATAGCCTCTACCGGCTCGCCGACGCCACTCTTGATACCTCCGGTCGGACAGTTTTGGAAAGCCTGAGCGAATTGCAGAAAATGAACACGATTCATGGCTGACGCCTTGCAAGACATGCCGCGCGATAAGGCCTTGGCTTATCTGCGCGACCACCATGTCGCAACCCTTGCGAGCCACGGCAGCGGCTTCCCCTGGGCCTCCGCGGTGTTCTATGTCAATGACGGCTTCACACTCTATTTCCTGTCTTCTCCGACCAGCCGACACTGCCTGAATCTGGCGGAAAATCCTCATGTCGCGGCGACGGTACAGGAAGATTATTCAGACTGGCCCAAGATCAAGGGCGTGCAACTCGAAGGCACCGCCTCGGAGATTTCCGGCGAAGAGGAGACCGCGGCTCGCAAGCTCTATGGCGAGAAATTCCCCATCGTCGGCAAGTTGGGCAAGGCCCCTGCCGTCATCGTCAAGGCCATGGCCAAGGTGCGCTGGTACAAGGTCGTTCCGCATCGGCTCTACTTCATAGACAACTCCGCCAATTTCGGCCACCGCGACGAGATCGCCCTTCCGGAGAGCAAGCATGAATTTCCTGAGTGAACAACAGCGTCTGCTGCGCGATTCGGTTCAGGCCTTTGCGCTGCATGAACTGGCACCCAACGCGGCGCAGTGGGATCGCGAGTCCAACCTGCCCGATGCGGTGGTGGCCAAGCTGGGCGCCATGGGGCTGCTGGGCATGATGGTGGCGCCGGAATACGGCGGCAGCTTTTCCGACTATGTCTCTTTCTCCCTCGCCGTGGAGGAGGTCGCCGCCTGCTGCGCCGCGACCTCCGTCCTGGTCCAGGTGCATAACGCCGTCGGCTGCTGGCCGATCGCAGCTTATGGAACGGAGGTGCAAAAGCGCGCCCTCCTCCCGGATTTGGCCTCCGGCCGCAAAATCGGCGCCTTCTGTCTCACCGAGGCGCAAGCCGGCTCCGAAGCAAACAACCTGAAGACCCGCGCCGAACTGCGGGATGGCAAGTGGGTATTGAACGGCGAGAAGCTGTTCGTTTGCAATGGCGCGCGTGCAGGCATCGCCGTGGTGTTTGCCGTGACAGATCCTGCGCTCGGCAAGAAGGGAATTTCCGCATTCATCGTGCCCTCCGATGCGCCGGGATTCATGAAACAGCCGCTGGAGCACAAGCTGGGCATGCGCGCCTCAGACACCTGCGCCATCCATTTCGACAACTGCGCTATTCCCGCAGAGAACCTGCTGGGCAGCCGCGGACAGGGCCTGTCCATCGCGCTCGGGAATCTTGGTTCCAGCCGCACGGCCATCGCCGCCCAGGCGACAGGCATCGCCAGGGCCGCGCTCAATGCGGCGGTGAGGTATGCAAAGGAACGGGTGCAGTTCGGCAAGGCCATCATAGAGCATCAAAGCGTGGCCAATCTTCTCGCCGACATGCAGGTCAAGGTCAATGCGGCACGGCTATTATGGCTGCACGCTGCGCGCTCGCGCGATGCCGGCGAATCAGCTGTCGCCGAGGCATCGCAGGCCAAACTGTTCGCCAGCGAGATGGCCGAGTGGGTCTGCTCCAAGGCCATCCAGGTCCATGGCGGCTACGGCTACATGGCGGATTTTCCGGTGGAGCGCATGTACCGCGACGCCCGCTTGACGCAAATCTACGAAGGCACCAGCGAGATCCAGCGCATGGTGATTGCGCGGCATTTGTAAATTCGTTTAAACCCCGAGAAAGCGCTGCATCAGTTCCGGGTTTCCGGATAGATCTTTCGACAATCCCGAGAAGGCCACGGCGCCCTTGACCAGGACCATGCTGCGGTCGGCAAGCGACATCACCGCGCGGGAGTTCTTGTCCACAATCACCGTGGCGATGCCCGAGGCGCGAATGGTCTTGATGATGTGCCAGATCTCCCTGGCGATCAGCGGCGCCAGACCTTCCGTGGCTTCGTCGAGGATTAAGAGATCCGGATTGGTCATCAGCGCCCGGCCTATGGTGAGCATCTGCTGCTCGCCGCCTGAGAGCTGTCCGCCGCCGTGGTTGATGCGCTCGCCCAGGCGCGGGAAAGTCGCGATGATGCGCGCAAAGTCCCACTCGCGACGGCCATCGATTCCCGGGCGCGCCGCCATCACCAGATTCTCGCGCACCGAAAGATTGGGAAAAACACCGCGACCTTCAGGTACATAGGCGATGCCGCGACGGGCGATGGCGTGAGGCGAAGCCTGGGTCATGTCCTCGCCGCGCACCCGCACCACGCCGGCCCGTGGGCGCACCAGACCGAGCATGCTGCGAATCAGCGTGGTCTTGCCCATGCCGTTGCGCCCCATGAGACCAATGGTCTCGCCCTGTCTGACGGTGAAATCGACGCCGTGCAGGATGTGACTCACCCCGTAAAAAGTGTCTACGCCGCTCGCTTCGATGAGGAGTTCAGCCATTCAAGAAGTCCTCTCCGCCGAGATAGGCCGTCTGCACCGCGGGGCTCCCGCGCACGGCTTCCGGTACGCCGGACTCCAGTACCTCGCCATTGACCATGACCGTGAGTTTATGGGCAACGGCAAAGACGGCATCCATGTCGTGCTCTATCAGCATGATGGCGTGGCGGCCAGCAAGCTTCTGGATCAGTTCCACCATGTCTTGCGACTCCTGCGGACCCATGCCGGCGAGCGGCTCGTCTAACAGCAGCACGCGCGGACGCGTGGCCAGGCACATGGCGATTTCAAGCTGGCGCTGCTCGCCGTGAGACAGGGCCGCGGCAACCATATCGCGCCGTTGGCTGAGTCCCGCAGCGACCATGGCTTCCTCCGCCATCAGATTGATGTCTGGAAACTCCGCGGCGCCATGAAAAACCCGCCAGGCATGCGGCGTGCGCGACTGCGCCGCGAGTCGGCAATTCTCGAATACGGAAAAGGGCAGGAAAATGTTGGTCTTCTGATAGCTGCGGCCAATCCCCAGCCGAGAGATCCGGTCCGAGGAGAGGCCGGCGATATCCTTGCCCGCGAAAAAAACGCTGCCCGAAGTCGGCCGCAGATCGCCCGAGAGCAGGTTGGTCAGGGTCGATTTCCCGGCGCCATTGGGACCGATTACGGCATGCACCTCGCCCACGTGGAGCTCGATGGAAACCGTGTCGACCGCAGTCAGTCCGCCGAAGCGCTTGGTCAGGCTCTCGGTGCGCAGTATCGCTTCAGGCATCGCTTGAGCCATCGCTCGCCTCCGCTTTGCGTCTGCGCAGCAGTCCGGCCAATCCCTGCGGCAGATAGAGCGCCACCAGGATGACGAAAATCCCCATCGCCAGTTGCCAGTGCTTCGCCACAGGGCCGAGAAAACCCTGGTCGGACAATACTTCCTGCAGCAGCACGAAGGCGAAAGCGCCCACCACGGGTCCATAGAGCGTGCCCATGCCGCCCATGATGACCATCATCAGCACGGCGCCAGACTGGTGCCAGGAGAGGATTTCCGGGTTCACGAAGCCATACTGCACGGCGGCGAGGTAGCCGGCCAGGCCGCCCAGTGCGCCCGACAGGACATAAGAGGAGAGCTTGTAGCCGAAAGTCGGGAAGCCCAGCGCGCGCATGCGGTGCTCGTTCTCCTTTATCCCTAAGAGCGCCCGCCCGAAGGTGGAGCCGAGGATGCGGCGCAGCAGCAGGTAGACCGCCGCCATGATGATCAGCACCAGATAGAAAAGCTGATTCAGCTTTTCCAGGTTGAGGACCTGAAAGCCGGCGATGACAAGCGTCGGCTTGGCATAGATGTAGATGCCGTCCGAGCCGCCGCCAAACTTGGTGTCGTGGAAGACGAAGAAGACCATCTGGGCGAAGGCCAGGGTCACCATGATGAAGTAGATGCCTTTTGTTCGCAGCACCAGGATGCCGGTGATCAGGGCGAACAGCGCGCAGACCAGCATCGCGGCGGGCAGTGACCACCACAGGCTGACCGCTTCATACTGCGGCGCCACGAGCGCCAGGACGTAGCCTGACAGGCCGAAGTAAGCGGCGTGGCCGAAACTCACCAGACCCGTATAGCCGACGAGAAGATCCAGGCTCATGGCGAAGATCGCCATGATCATGACCTTGGTGATGAGCTGCGTATAGAAGGTGCTATCGATCAACGGAAAAAGGGCCAAGAGAGCAAACAGCAGCAGGAGAAGAAGCTCTGCGAGACGGAGCGCGCGCATGCTCTCAGATCCGCCCGAACAGGCCTTCAGGGCGCCACACCAGCACCACGGCCATGAGCAGATAGACAATCATTCCCGCCACCTCCGGTACCAGAATCTGGCCGAAGGTGTCTGCCATGCCAATCATGATGGAAGCTGCCATGGCCCCCTTGACCGAGCCTATGCCGCCGATGACGACGATGACGAAGCAGATGATCAGGACCTGCGCGCCCATGCCGGGATAGACAGAGGACACCGGCGCATTGATCATTCCCGCGAAGGCTGCCAGCGCAACGCCCAGGGCGAACACCAGGGTGTAGACCAGCTTGATGTTGATGCCGAGCGACTGCGCCATCTCGCGGTTGGATGCCCCGGCACGTATCATCATGCCGAGCCGCGTATGCTTGATCAGGAAATACAGGCCGGCGGCGAGCAGCAGGCAGACGGCCGAAATCCCGAGGCGATAGACGGGGTAGGAAAGGTTTTCCGTCAGCGCGATGGAATGGTTGAGAAGGTCCGGAACCTTCACCCCATAGACATCGTCGCCCCAGAGGATGCTGCGCATTTCCTCGAAGACCAGGATGAGCCCGTAGGTGAGCAGCACCTGGTAGAGGTGGTCGCGGCCGTATAGCCGCCTCATCAAGAGCCATTCCAGAAACATGCCGAGTACAACCGTGAGCGGGATACCTATAAGAATGGCGGCGGTCAGGCTTCCCGTCATGCCGGCGAGCGACCATGCCAGATAGGCGCCGACCATGTAGAAGCTGCCGTGCGCCAAGTTGATGATGCCCATGATGCCAAAGATCAGTGTCAGGCCGCTGGCGACAAGAAATAGCAGCAGTCCATACTGCATTCCATTCAACAACTGGATGAGGAAGAAGGCGAAGCTCATGAGCAGGCGACAGGTAAAATAAAAAAACGGCGGCAGGCGTCTGCCGCCGTTTCCAATGGGACAGTTCGGCTAGGCCTTGCAGCCTTGCGCCGGATCGGCCAGCGCCTTGGAGGCAACGCTGACCACCTTGTTCTCATTACCCACCACCTTGCGCAGATAGACGTCCTGAACCGGGTTATGCGACTTGGACATGGTCCACTGCCCTCTCGGACTGTCGATCTTGGCCGTCTCCATGGCCTTGATCATGGCCACCTTGTTGGCGACATCACCCTTCACGGCATTGACGCCGGCGGCATAAAGCTGGGCAGTGTCATAGCCCAGCATCGCAGCGGTGTCGGGCTGCATTTTGAACATCTTGACGTAGGCCAGGCGGAATGCCTTGTCCTTCTTGATATCCAGATCATCGGCATAGGGGAAGGTGGTTTCCACGCCCTCTGCGGCATTGCCGACGGCATCGAGGATGCCATCGGTGAGATAACCGGAGCCGAACAGCGGAATCTTGCCCTTCAGGCCCGAGGCCTGATAGTCCTTGAGAAACTTTGCCGATCCGGCACCGGCAAACCAGGCCACGACCGCGTCCGGTTTGATGCTGGCGATCTCGGTGAGCAGGGCCTGGAACTCGACCTGGGGGAAAGGCACGAAGAGCTCCTTGATGATTTTTCCGCCCTCCTTCTCGTAGCCTTCCTTGAAGCCCGCCAGGTTTTCCTGGCCGGTGACGTAATTCCAGGTGATATGCACCACCTTCTTGTGGCCACGCTGCATGAGCACCTTGCCCAACGGAAAATCCGTCTGCCAGCTGCTGAAGGAAGCGCGGAAGATGTTCGGTGCGCAAAGCGGGCCGGTGAGTTCGTTGGCGAGAGACACCGGGACGATCCACAGCGTGCCGGTTTCGCGCACGACCTTGGCGATGCCCAGAGAAACCCCGGAATGCACCGAGCCGATGAGGACATCGACCTTGTCGCGCTGGATCAACTTGTTGGCGTTTGCCGGCGCATTGCCGGGATTGGATTCATCGTCGACGACGAAATACTCGACCTCGCGGCCGCCGAACTTGCCGCCATGCTCGGCCACAGCCAGCTTGAAACCGTTGGTGACGCCCGTTCCCAGTTGGGCAAAGGTTCCCGTATAGGGCAGCATCAGGCCGACGCGCAATTTGGCGGATTGCGCATTGGCGAGAGCTGTCGGCAGCAAAGTTCCTCCGGCAATTGCCGCCGTGCCCTTGAGAAAATCTCTTCGATCAAACCTATCCTGCTCGCTCATCGCGGTTCCCCTTTGTGCAGTCTCCGTCAAATAAGCCGCGCTTGCATTTTATATGTCGTCGCGACCCTGTGTCACATCCTAAGCTTATCAGACCATCTTTCTGACAGATCGTCAAGCACAGTCAGCCGTGAACAATGCGATTGTAGTCATGGAGTTTGCTCATGGCGGCAGCCACTCTCTCCGGCGTGAAGTAAAGAGGTATGCCCTGCAGGTTCAAGGTGTCTCTGGCCTTGTATATTTCCGCATCACCCATCATGCAGGCCAATAGCGGCTTGCCAAGTTGATCGGCCAGGGCCTTGGCCTTGATCCACGGCTCGGTAAAGACATTGACGGGCGTAAAAGTGGAGCGGATGGCCATGCAAATAAGTCCGTCGATAGCCTCATCCCGGAGAACGATGTTGACTGCTTCCCAGTACATCTCCTTGGTGACGCTGCCGGTGAAATCCACCGGGTTGGCGGCCACGCCGAATTTTGGAATCACCTTGCGCAGCTTTTCCTGAGTCTCGTCCGACAAGACGGGAAGATGCAACCCTAAGCTTTCGCAATGATCAGCGGAGATGCAGGCCGGGCCTCCGGCATTGGTGCAGATGGCAATTCTGTTGCCGCGCAAGGGCGGTTGTGTGGAGAGTGCGACAAGCGCATCGACCAGATCGGTTTCACCCTCGGCGACGAGGACGCCCGCCTTCTTGAATACTTCCTTCAGGTTCGGATTTGCCGATGGCAGGGAACCGGTATTCATTTGCATAGTGCGAATTCCCGCCGTTGTATAGCCCCCCTTGACTGCCACAATCGGTTTCACCTTGGCCAGTTGCCGTGCGACTGCTATGAATTTCTCTTCATCATCCAAAGACTCGATATACATGGCGATGACCTTGGTACCGGGTTCCTCTCCCAGATAATTCAAGGCGTCAATTTCGTTGAGATCGCCTTTGTTACCCAGGGAGATGAATTTGCCAAAGCCCAATCCTTGGCGCAAGGATTGAAAGACGATCGCACTGGAGAATCCGCCGCTTTGGCTCACGATGCTTGCGGGCCCGCCCAGAGACTGAAACTGGTTGAAACTGAGATTGAGGTTGATGTCCGCGTTGAACAGACCATTGATGTTCGGGCCGAACATCCTGATGCCGTTTGCCCGTGCCGTTTCCACGATTTTCTTCTGCAGCAAGGCGCCCTCGGCACTGCACTCCGCGAAGCCGCCGGCGTACACAATCGCCCCCTTGACGCCCTTGCTGCCGCAGTCTTCGAGGACGCCGGGAATGGCCTGGTTGGGCACCACGATGGCGACGAGGTCTACGTTGCCGGGAATATCCTTGATGGAAGGATAAGCCTTGACGCCGAATATTTCGCTCGAACCGGGATTGACCGGATAGATCTTGCCTTGATAGCCCTGGTCCAGACAATTCTTGAGAATCTGATAACCCACCTTGCCGGGGGTTTCCGATGCCCCAACCACGGCCACAGACGCCGGGTTGAAAATGTCTGCCAAGGGAGAAAAAGATTTTGCCATGCCGTTCCCCCTGGCTGTTACAACTTGAGGCCGTAGGTCGACCAATCATTCCTGACCCGCTTGAGCGTTTCAGAGTCTGGCAGACTCATCTTCGATGTGGCCTTTGTTCTGCCATTTTCCGAAGCCCATTTGCGGGTGGCGTCTATGCCCACCTTGGATATCATGCCGAATGATTCGCCGGGTTTCTGCGGCGGCAAGAGCGATCTGACCGCAGGATTCAGGGCATTGACAGCTGTTGCCGGCAGCGTGACCATGTCCAGTTCCGGATCGACGCGTGTGGCCACGGCGAAGAGAACGTCGTCGATATTGTAGATATCCACGTCTTCATCGACGACGATCACGCCATTCAAGGTCGCCATCCCGAATCCCGAACCCAAGGCCGTATATATTGCCTGTTTCCCCCAGCCCGGAATTCTCTTGGTAATTGAGATCACGGCGTAATAGTTGCGCATTTCCAGGGGCAGGGTCAGGTCCTTGAAGCCGACCACGCTCTTCTTCATGTCGTTGTACCACTTGACATAGGGGATGGAGTAGAGGATCTGGGTTTCGCTGTGGATGTGAGCCGAGACGCAGGACTGGAACTGCGGATTCTTCCTGTGGGTGATGCCGGTGATGGTGAATACCGGCTGCTTCATCGATCCGGCCGCCGTATAGCCCATCCACTCGCTGAACGGACCCTCCTCCCGCATCTCGGTCGTGCTGAGTTTGCCTTCCAGGACGATCTCGGCCGAGGCGGGAACCAGGATGTCGGAGAACTCGCATTTCACCAGTTCGACGGGCGAACCCTTCAATGCGCCGGCCATCTTCAGTTCAGCATCGCGACCGATGACGGGCATCTTGATGCCGCTGGTGATGTGCAACGTCTGTTCGCAACCGATGGCCACAGCGCAATCGATCTCCTTCTCGCCGCGCATCCTCGCCCGGGAAACATAGACGCCAATATCCTGAAGCACATTGGCGACGACGCCGGTGGTCTTGCTGTCAAACTGGTGAAGCCGGTAGGATCCGTAATTCTGTCCCCACTGCGGATCCATGACGCAGGTGATGCCCATCAGGATGAAGGGGCCGCCGTCATCCGGATGCCACTTGAGGATTGGGAATTGATCGAGATTGGCGGCATCGCCCGTCAATTTCACCTCTTTGCAAGGCGCGCGGCTGGCATCAACCACCACGGGAGCCAGCCAATCACCGGTCTTCTCCATGATGCCCGCCAGGTAATGGATGACGTCCTTTCTCTCGGCAGTGCGCCAGTTTTCCATGTGCGCCGCCAGGGCGATGCGCTTGTAACTGCCAAGGACATTCTTCACGACAGGCACCTTGTAGCCCCGAACATTCTCGAAGATCACCACCGGCGCATCGAGACCCACCCGCTCATGCATCTCCCACATGATGGTGGCGATCTCAAATTCGTTATCCACTTCACGGGTAATTCTCTGGACCATCCCTTCCTTCTCGCAGACCGCCATGAATTGCCTGAGGTCGGCATTGTTCAATTCGCCATCACTTAAGGCACTGATCTTTTTTGCAGTCACATTAGCCATCTGAGTCACTCCTTGTCGTAGTCTGTCATAGATAACAGCTTTTATAGTATTGCCCTAATCTATGAAAGTCAACTGGAGCAGGCATTTCCGCCTATAATCGCGGTCTGGGTCCGCCCGAGGTCAAAACCATGTCTTTAAAGTGCACCATCCTGGGTTTGCTGTCGCTCCAGCCGGCTTCCGGTTATGACATCAAGCGCACCATCGATCGATCCGTTTACTTCATCTGGAACGTGACGGGCCCACAGATATACACGACGCTGCGCACGTTGAGGAACGATGGCCTGATTGCCAGCGAGGCCATCCCCCAGGTCGGCAAGCCGGACAAGCAGATCCACACGATTACCGCGAAGGGCAAACTCGCCCTGAAGGAATTCGCCAACGAGCCGATTCGCGCAGCCGTCACCCGCGACGAGGTGCTGCTGCGGGTTTTCCTCGGGAATTTTGCCGAAGAAGAAACAATACTGAGGGAACTTGCTGCCTTCCTGGACCGCATCAGGCATGAGCGGATGTTTATGGAGGCCACCGAAGCGCGGATCAGGGCGCACCCGGGCGTACGGGAAAAGGAGAGGCGCTTCCAGCTACTCTCGCTGCGCCTGAAGGTCGCTCAGTACCGCGTCATGGAACAGGAGCTGGCGAAATTCTGCCAGGAAGAAAACAAGCAGTTCGCTCAAGAGGGCAAGGCGAAACGCACGCCCAAAATCAGCAAGCCGCGACGCGCCTAGGTCGGCTTGTATTCCAGCCGGAACAGATAATTCCAGTTGCCTGATGCCATTGCGAGCCGGATGCCCAGCAGGGAGAGCGGCTCCAGCATGCGCGCCGCATCGATCTTTCCTGCATCGATCGGATCCCAACCGAATGACCTGAGGATATCCGCTACGATTCCCTTCGCATCGCCATCGTTGCCGCAGAGAAACATCTGTGGCCTGGCGCCGGGAAATTGCGGCTGGACCATATGCGCGCTATTCACGGTATTGAGCGTCTTTACGACTCTTGCCGAAGCAAGCACGCGCTGCACGGCCTCGCCGAGTGAGCCGTCCGGCAGTGGGGCGAGAATCATCTGCATCTCGCTGTTCATTTTCAGCGGATTGGTCACATCGATCACCACCTTGCCTGAAAAGCTTTCAGCGGAGTTGTCAGGATCGGCTAACTGCAGCGCCTGCTCTGTCGCCGTGCCCCTGGTCGCGACGAATATCAGCTCTCCGAATTGCGCCGCCTCGGCGAACGTCCCTGCGCCGGCCGGCGCGCCGGATTTTTCCAGCCAGGTCATGATTGCCGGCTTGGCCGGATCACGGGAGCCCAGCATCACCTGATGGCCCTGCCCTATCAGCCCTGTGCCTATTTGCCTGGGCTACGCTGCCCGATCCTATGATTCCAATTTTCATGTCATTTCCCGGAATATTTCGGCGGTCTTTTCTCGCGGAATGCCTTCACGCCCTCGGCATGATCCTGGGACACGATCAGCGAACTTTGTGCCATGCGCTCCAATACCCGTCCCGAGGTCGATTCGATGCTCTGGCAGACATTGATGACCGCCTTTGCCGCGCCGAGCGCCTGCGGTGCTTTCTTCACCAGCCTGTCGGCGAGCGCCCTGGCCTCCGTGGCCAGGGAGGCCTTGGGCACGACGCGGGTGATGAGACCAATGGACATCGCCCGTTCGGCATTGATGAATTCGCCGGCCATCACGAGTTCCTTTGTCCAGGCCGGGCCTATCATTTTCACCAGTCTCGAGCAGCCGCCGGAGCCTGGGATCAGGTTGATGTTGCCTTCGGTGAAACCGCAGCGCGTATCGTCCGCGGCAATCCGGAAATCGCAGGCCATCGCCAGTTCCAGGCCGCCGCAGGCGCAGGTGCCGAACACCGCCGCGATCACCGGCACCTCGATGCGCTCCAGGGTATCGAAGAAATCGTGGATCCAGCGATATTCGGTGCGAAAGCGCGGCGTCCGCCACTCCTGCTCGAACCAGCGCAGATCGGCGCCGGCCCCGAAGGCGCGCTCGCCGGCGCCGAAAATCGTGACACAGCGGATTACCGGGTCGCGCTCGATGTGAAGCTGCAGCGCAGTGAAATCCCTTTGCATCTCGACGTCAAAGGTGTTCAGGCGCTCCGGGCGACTCAAGGTGATCTCGAACACGCTGTCGCGCATCTCGGCCTTGATGGCCCGCAGCTTTTGCTCGCGCACGGCGATCTCGTTGCTGGATGGCAGTTCGTACGAGGGAATCACGGCTGCTGGTGGTATTGAACTTGACTACCAGCCAATCAATGGCAGAATGGCGATGAGGTTTTCCGGACAGTATTCGCACGCACATCACTTATTCTGAATTATGCGCAAGAGAAATTGTACCTGTGGCGCCGAAGCCGATGTGCGTCGCGGCACTCGCCGCACGGCGGATGGGCATGACGAAATCGTTTACCGCGTGAACTGTCCCGTCTGCGGGCAGCTCGGTCCGGCAATTCCGGCGGCAGGCAAGGATGAAGCTACCGCCATCGCCGAAGCCGTTGAGGCCTGGAATGAAATGATTGCCCGTAGCCGTCCCCTGGAAGACTGAGTTCGATCGCATGGCCGACGCGCGTCGTCCTGAACTCATTAGGCGCCAGCTTCATCGGTCATCAACGCTCACGATGCTGGCTAGCCCTCCTCGAATTCGCATCGTTCAGTTCTTTTCTGCAGTTCGCTAAGGAAACGCTGATCAAGTCCGTCATCGCGAGCCCCAAAGGGGCGTGGCGATCTTCAAGCCACTGATCTTGCTTGGCTCTTAGATTGCTTCGCTTAGGTCATTGCGAGGCCCGCAGGGCCGTGGCAATCGCAATGACGAAGTTGTACTTGATCAGCGTTTCCCTAACGTTCGCAAACAGCACTGGGTTCCAGAGCGCCCCCCGGGCACGACAGGCTACTGAAGAAATTCTCCAAAAGCAGGCTGTAGAGACTGTATCGGTGTAACCTGATGCCCGGTCTAATACTGTTCCGATAAGAAAACCGATATTGAGGGTAAACGAGTGGACAACGGTAAGTTTGATACAGGCATTGGGGAATTGGGCCGACACCTATGTCGGCTCTCCCACATATAGGCATCCGGAATATGCACTGGCACTACTTGGCGGTCGCTATCGTTTCTGAAGTCGTAGCGACTTCTGCTCTCAAGGCCGCCGAGGGGTTCACTCGCTGGTTTCCCTCATTACTGGTTGTTGTTGGCTACGCCTCAGCGTTCTACTTTCTTTCGCTAACGATACGCACCATTCCGCTCGGCGTTACTTATGCAATTTGGTCTGGTGCTGGAGTCGCACTCATCTCATTGGTGGGCTGGGTTGTTTATCATCAGGCGCTCGACGTAGCCGCATTTGTCGGCATTTCGCTCATCGTCGCGGGCGTAGTGGTTCTAAACTTCTTTTCGAAAACGA
>CAIYYX010000005.1 GCA_903930535.1 uncultured Sterolibacterium sp.
AGCCATAAAGCTAGTGCGCCCCTTCCAGTTCGCCTTCGGAAGTACCCATATAGGCCTCCATCACCTGCGGATTCTTGGACACCAGCGCATAGGGTCCGCCCGCAATGACGCTGCCCCGTGCCAAAACCGTGATGGTGTCGGAGATGCCCGCCACCACGTTCATATTGTGCTCGACCATCAGTATGGTCCGGTTGGCCGAAACCTTCTTGATCAGGCTGGTGACCCGGTCCACGTCTTCGTGCCCCATGCCCTGCGTCGGTTCGTCGAGCAGCATCAGTTCCGGTTCCATGGCCAGAGTAGTGGCGATTTCCAGCGCGCGCTTGCGGCCGTAGGGCAATTCCACCGTAACGGCGGATGCGTACGCCGCCAGATCCACCGACTCCAGCAACTCCATCACCTTGGCATCGAGTTGCCCCAGGGTCTTCTCGGATTTCCAGAAATGAAACGAGGTGCCGAGTTTGCGCTGCAGGCCGATACGCACGTTTTCCAGCACTGTCAGATGCGGGAAAACTGCTGAAATCTGGAACGAGCGGATGATCCCACGGCGCGCGATCTCGGCCGGTTTGTCGAAGGTGATATCCTGGCCGTTGAACGAAATATGACCGCTGGTCGGTATCAGGAATTTCGTCAGCAGATTGAAGAACGTGGTCTTGCCCGCGCCATTGGGGCCGATCAGGGCGTGGATCTCGCCCCGTCTCACCTTCAGATTGACGTCGCTTACCGCGACAAAGCCCTTGAATTCCTTGGTCAGGCTTTTTGTTTCGAGTATGTAATCGTCCATGCTCAGCGGCGCGGCACTATGACCGGCTGCCCTCCTCCAGGCGTTCTATTTATCGGCGCCCCCAACACCGCGGCACTCGGTCCTTACCGAGTAAAGCATTATAGCCATCCCCTACGTTGAAGCAACCACCGATATGTGCTTGTCGATATGCGCTCAGCGGCCTTTCCATTCTGGTTTGCGCTTTCCGATAAAAGCGTCTATGCCCTCCTGCGCGTCCTCCGCGATCATATTGCAGGCCATCGTTTCGCTTGCCAGCTCGTAGGCTGCATCCAGTCCCATCTCCAACTGGCGGTAGAACATCTGCTTGCCGGCCTTGATCGCGACCGGCGTCTTGGCGAGGATGGAGGCAGTCAGCTTGCCTATCTCTTCGTCCAGTTGTGCGAGCGGTACGACCCGGTTGACCAAGCCGCGCATGAGAGCCGTCGGTGCGTCGATGAAATCGCCGGTAAGCAGCATTTCCATCGCTTGTTTGCGTCCTACATTGCGCGCGAGGCCTACCGAAGGCGTGGAGCAGAACAATCCCAGATTCACCCCCGAAACCGCGAAGCGCGAATTGTCCGATGCCACCGCGAGGTCGCACATCGAAACCAACTGGCAGCCGGCGGCGGTGGCGATGCCGTGCACGCGCGCGATCACCGGCTGGGGCATGCGCACCAGAGTAAGCATGAGCTTGCTGCATTGCTGGAACAAAGCTTTCTGAAACGCCTTTGAAGCGTCAGAGCGCATTTCCTTGAGATCGTGCCCCGCGCAAAACGCCTTGCCTGCACCGGCCAGGACAATTACGCGAGCACCGGCATCAGCCGCGATCCGTTCGAGTTCGGCCTGCAGTTCGCCCACCAGTGCCTGCGAGAGAGAATTGAATTGCGTCGGTCGGTTGAGCGTCAGCGTCACGACGCCGTCTTTATCCTGTCGCAACAATAGCGGCTCGTTCGCCGCTGCCTGGGTGTCTGCATTCATTTCTTGCCTCCTGTGTATTGGCCCATCCTCACCCCCAGCCCCTCTCCCTGAGGGCGAGGGGAAGGTCCTGTGCCGCCGCGTCGGCGGCGGCACCTATTCGATCGCTTGCACCGATTTCGCCAACTGGCGCAGCACGACCTTCTGAATTTTCCCGGTCGACGTTTTCGGCAGTTCGCAGAAAATGACGTTTTTCGGCACTTTGAAGCGTGCCAGATGGATGCGGCAGTGTTCTATCATTTCCAGCTCCGTCACTGTCGCTCCAGGCTTCAGTTCGACAAAAGCGCAGGGCGTCTCCCCCCACTTCGGATCGGGCCGCGCCACGGCGGCTGCGGCCAGTACGGCCGGATGGCGATACAGCGCTTCTTCAACTTCGAGGGAAGAAATGTTTTCACCGCCGGAAATGATGATGTCCTTAGAGCGGTCCTTGATCTTGACGTAGCCATCGGGCTGCATCACCGCCAGGTCGCCTGAATGAAACCAGCCGCCGGCGAATGCCTCCTCGGTCGTCTTCGGATTCTTGAGGTATCCCTTCATGGTGATATTGCCGCGGAACATGATCTCGCCCATGGTTTCGCCGTCAGCGGGCACCGGGGTCATGGTCACTGCGTCCATCACCGCCAGCCCCTCCTGCATCAGATAGCGCACGCCCTGGCGGCCGTTGCGCTCGGCGCGCCGGCCGATGTCCAGAGCGTCCCACTCCTCGTGCTTGGCGCATACCGTCGCCGGCCCATAGACTTCGGTCAAGCCGTAGACATGGGTCAGGTCGAAACCGATCTTTTCCATGCCCTCGATCATCGAAGCCGGCGGCGCGGCGCCTGCCACCATGGCCGAGACTTTGTGCGCAATGCCTTCCCTCAGGGCGGGATCGGCATTGATCAATCCGCTATGCACGAT
>CAIYYX010000006.1 GCA_903930535.1 uncultured Sterolibacterium sp.
AATGACAGGCAAAAACGTCGTCACTGAGATTGCCACGGCCCTGCGGGCCTCGCAATGACAGGCAAAAACATCGTCACTGAGATTGCCACGGCCCTGCGGGCCTCGCAATGACAGGCAAAAGCATCGTCACTGAGATTGCCACGGCCCTACGGGCCTCCCAATGACACCCAAAAAGCCCGTCATCGCGAGCCCCGAAGGGGCGCGGCGATCTTGGCTTGCTTCGCTTCCGTCACCGAGACTGCTTGCATTGGACGCATCGCATTTGAACCGGTGCGGTGTTATAGTCGAAAAAACGCACCTGGTTGGCAAATCGCTTGTGGCATGAGCGCCTGCGGCACAGGAATAGACGACGATTATGAGATGCGCATTGCCATTGTTTTTCCCGGCAATGCCGACCAAGGAGATAACCCATGCAGCGAATCGTCGCCCTACTCGCGCTACTGATGGCCATCGCCAGCAGCGCCGGATCGGCCCAGGCGCAGGCCTGGCCTTCCCATCCCATCCGCTTGATCGTGCCCGTCGCCGCCGGCGGTACGCTGGACCTGCTGGCGCGCACGGTGGGCATCAAACTCGGCGAACTTCTCGGTCAGCCTATCGTCATCGAGAACCGCCCGGGCGCCACGACCAGCATCGGCGAGGAATATGTTGTGCGGCAGCCACCTGACGGCTATACGCTGCTTATGTCCGGAATCACGCTTGCGACGCAACCGTTCATGCGCGCGAACCTGCCCTACGATCCGCTAGTGGACTTCACGATGATTTCGCTCATTGCCACCTCGGGAAACGTCATCGTGGTCAATCCCGCCGTACCGGCGAAGACGGTGACTGAGTTGATCCAGTTGGCGAAGTCTTCGCCCACGCCGCTGTTCTACGGCACGCCGGCATTCGGAGCGACCGGCCACCTCGCCGCCGAGATGTTCAACCAGATGGCGGGCACGAAGTTGCAGCAGGTGCCCTACAAGGGTGCTGCCCCCGCGCTGCAGGACTTGATTGGTGGCCAGATCCAACTGACCTTCGACAATATTCCGGCAGCGATCAATCACATCCACTCTGGCAGAATCCGCGCGGTGGCAGTCACCACCGCCAAGCGATACCGCCACCTGCCCGATATTCCAACTGTTGCGGAGTCGGGCCTGCCCGGCTACGAGATTGTTGCCTGGTTCGGTCTGGTAGCGCCGGCAAAGCTGCCGCAAGAGATCACCACCCGCTTGTACAGCGAAATCGTGAAAACGATGAAGGACCCGGGCGTACTCGATCGCCTCGACAAAATGGGCTTCGAGCCGGTGGGTTCTACGCCCGCCGAGTTCCTCGCCTACGTCAAGGTGGAGGTGGACAAGTTAGGGACAGTGATCAGGAAGTCAGGGATGAAGACGCAGTAAGCAGGAAACCATTGAAGCGGGTAATGTAACTTCCTGACGGGTTTTTTGGGCGTCATTGCGAGGCCCGCAGGGCCGCGGCAATCGCGATTCAGGAACGATTCGGACTCGCGGCTGCGACTGCTTTAAGCTCCTGCAAAAACGCCAGGGATAGTGGGGAAAGTTCGTGCTTGGCGCGGTAGATAACTGCGACATGCCATGATGGCATCATCGCTTGCATCATCAGGGGAGAAAGACCCCAGCGTATGGCGCGATCGGAAAATAGCTGTTTGGGAACGAGGGTCACATAGTCGCCGCGCTCGGCAAGTGCCACGGCACAAGCGAAGGATGAGCATTCGATGGTGCTGGGGGGCGGCTCCAGGCCGGCGGAAATGAAGGTCTGCTCGAAGATGTCGAGGCCACTGCGGCCGCGACGATAAATCACCCAATCGGCGCTCACAAGATCAGAGAGTTTCATTTTGCGGTGCTCGAAAGGATGTCCGGCGCGCACCGCAGGCGTGACCGTATCCTTCAGGAGCATCTCGAAGGTGACGCCCTCGTCTCCCGGTCTCTCGGGAACAAGGCATACCGCAAAATCAACTTCCCCTGTGCGTACCACTTGCAGAATGTCCGGATAGACGCCCTCGTGAATCTGGACGCTCACCTTCGGCCTGGTGCGCTTGAAGCTCAGGATGGACCGGGGCAGGAGCGACATGCCGACGGTCGGCGAGGTCACAACCCGAATCTCGCCGATGCCGGCGCCCCGTATATTGTCGATGTCGTTTCGCGCTTCCCTGAGCTCGGACTCTATCGCCCTGGCACGCGCGATCATTGCCTGCCCCGCTGCAGTCGGAGCGACGCCGTGCGAAGTGCGGTGGAGAAGCTCCGTACCCAAAGCATGCTCAAGCTGCTGAATGCTTTTGGTCACCGAGGATTGCGAAAGAAAGAGTCTTCTGGCGGCCAGCCGCAATGAGCCGGCCTCGACTACGGCGAGGTAGTGGCGAAGCTGGCTGAGTTTCACGGGTGAGGTCATGGCGGACCAGCAGGGCACAAAAGATGTGCACTATAGCTTACCGCCGCCTAGTGCCCGTAGTTGTCCAGAGGACAACCCAAGGCATTTATGCCCCAGAGGGTACTTGTGCCTTTGAGGTGCTACTCCAGCACCGGCGCGATGCGGCACAGCAGGCCGCGCAGATGATAGGTGCCCATGGCCGGATCATAGGGCGGGCCGTTCTTCGTCAGCAGGTTGGCGTTCGATTTCCAGACGCCGTGTTCCGGGCCTTTCTCTTCGGGAAACCACCAGCCATGCTCGACGTGAATGACTTTCGCATCGACGTCGGCGGTCACGCGGGCGCGCTGTTGTATCCTGCCCCTCAGGGTTTCTATCCAGACCCAGTCGCCGTCCTTGATGCCGAGCGGGGCTGCCGTTTCAGGATTGATTTCCACCAGCGGATCGGGATGCGCCCGGCGCAATCTCGCCAATTGCCGGTGCTCCGAGTTGAAGAAAAATGGGATGCGTGCGCCTGTGGTGAGCACCAGAGGGAAATCCTTCGCCACCTCGGGCGTGGAAATGGGGCTCTCCGGCGGCTCCTCATAGTAGGGCAGCGGATCGTAACCCAGGTCTTCCAGGCGCGAGGCGTAGAGCTCGATCTTGCCGCTGGGAGTCTTGAAGCCGCCCTCCTTGTACTTGCCATAGCGGAAAGGCAGCTTGAAAAATCCGGTCTCGGCCAACTCGGCAAAGTTCTTGCCGCTGCCGCCGCCGGCCAATTGAGCCTCGAGAACCTCTTCCAGCGACTCGGTCCCGACGGCAAGATTCATTTTCCGCGCAAGCTCGATGAAGATTTGTTCATCCGCCTTGCACTCGCCTATCTGTACCGATTTTTGCTGGGCGAAGATCACGTTCGCCGCCACCGTCGGCAGACCTGCGAGCGTCGTCAGTTCGGGCCAGGAGGCAGCCGGAAGGACGATGTCGGCAAGTTCGGCAGTCGGCGTCATGAACAGATCGGCAACAACCAGGAAATCCAGTTTGAGCAGGGACTCGTAGGCTTGCCGGGCATTGGCGTAGGTCGTCAGTGTGTTGTTGCCGAACACCAGGAAGGCCTTGACCGGATAGGGCACGCCCTCGCGCATCGCCTGGAGCAGGGTGGGAATGTGCGCGGCTGGCAGGTCCGCCCCCTCGCCCGCGAGCAGTTTGAATCTGTCGGCACCAAGGCGCTTGGCATTCATCTCCGGCGACAGGTTTTCGATCAGGCTGGGGAATCTGCCCAGACCCTTCATGCCGAACACCCATCCGCCAGGAACATCGATGTTGCCGGTGAGCGCCGGCAGCATGGAGATTGCCCGAATGGTCTGGATGCAATTCGGCGTGTGCTCGATCGCACAACCCCATTCCATCATCGATGGGCGGGTAGCGGCATAAAGGCGCGCGGCGGCACGAATCTTTTCGCTGGGCACCCAGGTAATCGGTGCTGCCCATTCCGGACTGTACTGGCGAACCCGCTCGGCCAGCGCGTCGAATCCGACAGTCCACTCCTTCACAAACTCCGCGTCGTAGAGCTTTTCTTCGATGACCGTATGCAGCATGGCCAAGGCGAGCGCATCGTCGGTACCCGGCCGCAGTTGCAGCCAGATGTCGGCGCGCTTGGCGAGCTGAGTTCTGCGCGGGTCGATGACGATGATCTTGGGATTGCCCTTCAAGGAATCCCTGGCATCAAACCGGGTCTCGCCGTCCGGCCCCGAGTTCAGGGGATTATGGCCCCAGTACACAATGCATTCGGGGGCCGTACCGCCGGTGAAGTCGCACACCGGGAAATCGCCAAAGGTCAAAAGCGTGGTGTTGACCCGGGGATGAAAGCATTGGGCGAAACCTGGCTCGCACCAGTTGGGCGTTCCAAGCGCATGGGCGAAGCGGGAGACCCAGCGGATGTGGTGCCTTCCCGTTCCCGTGCCCAGGGCGATTGCTTCTGCGCCGTTCTCGTCCTTGATGGCCTGCAGGCGGCTGGCGATTTCATCCAGGGCCTCATCCCAGGAAATGCGCTGCCATTTACCCTCCCCTCGCCCGCCGGTGCGCCTCAGTGGAAACTTGAGCCTGTCCGGGTGATAGACGAGATCGATCGTGTTGGCGCCGATGGGACAAAGCCTGCCCTTGTTGAGCGGTGAAGCGGGGTCACCAACGACCTGGGTGAGGCGCCCCTCGGAAACGTGAAGATCGACGCCGCAGCCGCCATGGCAGCTGCGGCAGACGCTCTTCAGGACCTTGGTTTCCGGCGCATCCACGCTTTGCTCCAGCTGCGGCACTTCAATCCTTGGTTTCGGGCACGATCAAGCGCAGGAGTTTGATCTCACCTTTGCCGCCAGGCCTGATGGCTGCTGCCTCGCTTGGCCCCAGATAGACGCCTGCACCCTTGGTCACCGGGTAGTCTTTCTGATTGAGATTGATGATGGCATCGCCCTCCAACAGATAAATCAACTCGTGCGTTCCCTTCTTTGCATCTGCCTGCAGTTTCTCGTCGCCCTTCAACCAATGGATTTTGGCCAGGACATTCTTTGCCCCGCACAGCGATTCGTTGAGGACCTCGGCGCTAGCACCTTCCCCGGCCACGCTTTGCCGGGCGCAATCGTTTGTCCTGATGAATGTTAAGCTCATGTCGTTTTTCCCTGTAAGTGCGTCGATTTCATTCTCAGCTTTGAACCCAGACCTTGCCGTCAACCTTTTCCCAGAGCAGGTCATCAGGGGTGCCGTCCAGAATGGTCGTCTGGAAGCGGTTGGGCGCCTGGAATTCGAAGTAGAAAAGCGGCTCGGTCGCGCGCAGCCGGTGCTTCTCTTCGGCGGGAATGAAGATCATGTCGCCGGGACCAACCTCCTTGACCCCTTCCTCGCTCTCGACCGTCGCCCGGCCTTCCATGATGAAATAGAAGTGTTCGCAGTTCTTGTGCATGTGATACGGAGAGGCCGCACCCTTCTTGTAGTGCATGACCCCGGCCAGCATGTGATTGATGTTCGAGATCTCCTTGCTCACAAAGAAGATCCGCTCCCGTCCGGGAACTGTTGATATGAGCTTAGGCAGCTCGTTTTCGTGGAATAGATAAGCCATGACTCCCCCTGGATGATGTTCTGGATGCCTTGCCGAGGACGACTCAGTTGGCTCTAGCCAACTGGATCGAACCGAGAAAGGTGCTTTGCTGCCCTACTTCAACAGTGATGCTCAACGGGTCGAAACCTGCTGTGGAAATATTCACGATATAGCTGCCGCTGGCAGGCTTGATTCCCTCGAACTTGAATTCGCCGAAGGTCTCTGTCCGCGTCTCCAGAAGCGTCTTGTCATTCTGTTTCAGAGACACTTGTGCGTCGGCGATGCACTCGATCACGCCCGCTATTTCTCCCGAGACCGCACCGCCGATGAAGACGCTGGTGAATCTGTGAAGGTTCTTGTAATAGATTCTCGGGCGAGTTCCGAATTCGGGATGCAGCACTTCCAGGCCTTCGGCGGCGACGATTTTCTGCATCTCCTCGTCTTCCACGTGCAGGGTGACCATCGCCTTTGTCGGGCAAGCCTGGGAGCCGCGGGTCTTCTTCCAGCCCTGATCGAGCAGATGGGCATCGAAAGGCCAGGCCTGGGGCAGTTGCCTCTCTTCGTTCCAGAACACCGCGCCGTAGGGGCAGGCGGCGACGATCTGCTTCTGACCGCGCGCCTTCTCCGGATGGATGATGACGATGCCGTCTTCGCGTTTGACCACGGCACCGTCGCGCGCCGCCGCAAGACAGGGAGGCGCATCGCAATGGTTGCAGGTCACCGGCAGGAAAGTCATCTCGACCATGGGCGCGGATCCGGTCTCGCGCTGGAGGAGATCGATCCACCGCTGCCCATGTTTTGCCATCCCGGCGGCGTAGCCGGGAAAATCATTGTCGAAATATTCGTCATGACAAGCCAGCGTGCAGCAATTGCAGTTGAAGCACTTGGCCACGTCGATGACCAGATTCCACTTTTTCATAGCACTGCCTCCCTGGCCAAACCTTTGCCTGGACGCAATTCACCCGAACCATCCCAGCGTTCGATCTCTACCAGGCAGGAGTTGGCGGCGGTTCCGGTCACCTGCTTTGCAATCGATCGCTTGGGCGTCAGCTGATTGATGCAGCCACCGCGGTCGACGGAATAGCCAGGCAATCCGATCGGGTCATAAACCGCGGAAGAACTGTAGGAATGAACGACGCCCTTGGGCAGACGCTCGGTCGGAAGGGCTGCTCCCAGCACCGCGCCGCGTTCGTTGAAGACGCAGACCACGTCGTTCTTCTTGATGCCGCGCTCTGCGGCATCGGTGCTGTTGATGCGGACCACCCAGTAGTAGTAGCCATCGACCAGCACCCGATGGTCCTTGATGTCGTTGACCGAACTGTCCTTGCCGTCGCACATGGTGTGGTAACTGAAGCGCGAATGCGGCGAGATGATTTGCAGCGGGTAGGACGAAAACAGTTCGGATTGCCGCCCTTCCCAGGAGGGCAGGTATCTGACGATGGGTGGGCGTTCAGGATCGTCGGGATCGAAGCGCTTCAGGCTTTCGCATTCGAACTCGAACTTGCCCGATTGCGTCTGCAAGCCCTTGAGATACTCTTCGGTGTATTCCGCCGGCAGAGGATGCGGCTCGGGCACATTTTTCTTTTTCCCTTCATAGAACCAGCGCAATGAGGGCGGGTCGCGCCGCTCCTCTGCCGGCGGCGGCACGACGAAGTAGCCCTTCTTGAGAAATTGCTTCCAGGAAATATGCTTGGGCAGATCAGAGGCATCGAACAGGCGCTTGACCCAATCGAGATCGGTCATGCCCTCGGAAAAATAGGCGCCCAGGCCGAGGCGCGAACCCAGCTCCGTGAATATCTGGTAATCCGACTTCGATTCACCCAGAGGCTCGATGCATTTGTGCTGCATCAGGACCACCCGGTGGTTCATCTGGGTCTGCCCGTGCAGGGCATAACCGCCGGTACCGCCGAACTCGCTGATATCGTAGCGCTCGAAGCTGGTGCAAGCGGGCAGCAGGATGTCGGCGAATTTCGCCTCGCCTTCGAGCCAGATCGATTGGTTGATGACGAAGGGCAGCTTGTCGGTGCGGTAGGCTTTCACATAGCGGTTGGTGTCGGTCATCGTGCCAATCGAGGCGCCGCCGTACTTGTAGAGCATCTGGATCTTGGCGTGACCGGCCTTGGGGTATGAGAACTTCTGGAACTGCCCTTCGATGGTCTTGCCGTCCCAGGGGTAGCCTTCGGCCTTGCCGTCGAGGATGGCTTCCGGTATCTGCAGTCTGGGCACCTTCTGGCTGGGCGTGTTGAAAGACGGCAGTTGCGGCATCCGCTGGTAATAACTGATGCCCAGCCCCGTGGTTTCGAAATCGCCGGACATGCCGCCGTCGGCATAGCCGGGAAAGGAGAAGCCCAGGTCGATGGGCGTGCCCCACTGCAGCAGGCCGTAATTGACGCCCGGACGGCCCATGCCCTGCATGCCCATCAGGCAGGCCATGGCGCGCGCCCACTGGATCCCGGTGGCCGAGCGGCAGGCGCCGCCGTGGCCGTTGCCCCAGCCGCCGGCGCCCAGGTAAGTCTTCTTGGCGGCCCAGCGGCGCGCCAGCGCGCGCACGTCTTTTGCCGCGATGCCTGTTTCGGATTCCTGCCACTCGGGCGTCTTGGCCACACCGTCTTCCTTGCCCAGAAGATAGTCGCTCCACTTCTCGAATCCCGAGCAGCGCTCGGCGACGAATTTCTTGTCGTAGCTTCCTTCCTTGATCCACACCCAGGCGATGGCCATGGCCAGCGCAGCGTCGGTGCCGGGCTTGGGCGCAAGCCATTTGCCGCCGTGCAGGGCCGCCGTATTGTTGTAGTAGGGGTCGATGTGCACCACCTCGATGCCCAGCGTCTTCAGCCACTGCCGCCGCGAAGTCCCCTCGAAGGCGGCATAGGAGCCGCTCGTCGACTCCGGGTCCGCCGACCAGAAGACGACCATCTCCGCTTCCTTCATCAAATCCTCGACCAGGCCGTAGGTCTCGGTCTGTCCCAGCCGCATGCTGTGGCCGAAGTGATGCATCGCACCCCAGTACCAGCCTTCCCAGCTGTCCGGGTTATGCATGACCCGGGTCGTGCCGATGGCATTGAAGAACTTGTAGGCAGCGCTGAGGTAGTAGCCGACGTTGCCCCAGGTGTGATGCGAGCCGTGGTTGGCCATGATCGCGCCCGGTCCGAAGTCGCGCTTGACGCGCTTGATCTCGGAGGCCACGATATCGAGCGCCTCGTCCCAGCTGATGCGGACATAGCCGGAGATGCCGCGGTTCTCGCAATTGCGTTCGCCGTTGGGATCGAAGTCGACGCGCTTCATCGGATAGAGCAAACGATTGGGCGAATAAATCGTCGACTTGGAGCACATCGAGTGCGGCGCGAGTGTGGTCTGGCGCGGCGGCGTGAAGCTCTTGCCGCGGGCCTTGATGGTCCAGGTGGGGGCATCGGTTTCATCAAACTCGATGGGTGTGACGCGCAGGATTTTGTCGTCCTTGACATAGACGAACATCGGTCCGCCATTGGTATTGCTGACGTAGCGTCTTGCCCCATCGCCGCTGGCGGTTCCATGCTCCCAGCCCAAGGTCAGAATCATCCCCAGCGTCTGGGTGAACCAGACCACCAGACTGTCATCGCCATCCGCCTTGAGCTGGAAGTTCTTGATCGCCTCGATGCGCTCGAGCTGGTCGACCTTGAGGGCGAATATGCTGAGGCCAAGCTTAGCTGTCGCCACCGCGACCGTGATATCCGGCGCCGGATGCAGACCGCGCTGCGAGATGATCTTGCCATTCTTGAAGGTGAAATGGCGTCCGACCGCACCGTCGGCGGTGCGCATCTGGGCGGTGAAGTTCTTCTCCGCGAGGCGCTTGGCGAACTTCGGGTGACGATGCGCCATGAGGCGCAAGGCCTGCAGCAGCCCCCACAGGAGCACTGAAAATTTGAGGTCGGCGGATCGCATGCTCACTCCTCATGTCACCCGGGAGCGGTAATCCACTCCTCAGGGTTTGGTCTTATATGAACGAACTGGCGTGAGGCGATACTAGTGTGTATGACACCCAGAGAGTGATTCACTATTGTGCGACATTGATCGAATTTGGGCATCGGCGCACAAAGCAGCCCCCGCTTCGTGGCTTTTGGCTTTGCAAAACGCTAATCCGCCTTGATGCTGTTTTCCTTCACCACCTTGCCCCAGATGTCCATCTGCTGCTCGATGAATACGCGGGCGGCATCGGAAGAGCCACCGATCACGTGAATGCCCTGGGCTTCGAGCTTCTTCGCGATGTCGGGAAGTTTCATTGCCTTGTTGATCTCCTCGTTCATGCGCTTCAAGATCTCGGGCGGGGTCTTGGCCGGGGCCAGGATGGCCCACCAGGCCGGGGCGTCAAAACCGGCAAAGCCACTCTCGGCGATGGTGGGCACATCCGGCAGTTCGGGCGTGCGTTTGCTGGTCGTCACAGCCAGTGGTC
Organism: uncultured Sterolibacterium sp.; assembly: GCA_903930535.1. GTDB lineage: Bacteria > Pseudomonadota > Gammaproteobacteria > Burkholderiales > Rhodocyclaceae > CAIYYX01. Next base: position 9,855 of record CAIYYX010000006.1, read on the forward strand.
GCATGCGCTTGCTGTCGATGTGCGGCTTCGTCAGGAAGACCGAGCCAATCGACAGTTGCACGTGACCGCCTATCGCGTCGTTCATCAGGGGACCGCCGCCTTTGTAGGGGATATGCTGGAAGTCAAGGCCGGCGCTCCTGCCGAGCAAGGCCATCGCCAGGTGTCCCAGGCTGCCTGAACCGATGGTGCCGTAGTTCACACCCTGTTTCGACTTGGCAGCGGCCACCACATCAGCGAAGGTCTTGAATTCCGATCCGGCATGCGTGGCCAGCGCCATCGCCGAAGTGCCGATCAGCACCACCGGCGCCAGATCCTTTTTCGAATCGAACGGCAGGTTTGGGATCAGGCTGGGATTGACGCCATGGGTGTCAAACACCACGGCAAAAGTGTAGCCGTCTGCTGCTGCTGCGGCCACGGCGGCGGCACCAATCGAGCCGGACGCACCGCCCTTGTTCTCCACAATGACGTTTTGCCCGAGTTGCTGCGACAGCGGTTGCGCCAGCAGGCGCGCCACCTGATCGACCGAGCCTCCGGGTGGGAATACCGCTACCAACTTGATCGTCTGCTTGTTTGGCCAGGCCTGGGCCAGAGCGCAGAGGGGGGTCGCCATGCAAGCGGCGGCGGTGAGTAGGAGTGCCGTACGTAATGTCGAACGTTTCATGTTTTGTCCCCGGACGAACGCCGCTGGCGCGGCAATTGGTTGCAAAATCGACCCATGGTCGGACGATCGGCCCATTCACGGCGAGTGAAACTTCGCACCCTCATACACCACGCCTTCTTCAACCAGGGCCGCTTGTTGCAGGACTTGCCATAGGCGGTCGTAGGTCGCCAGCGAAAATCGCGCCCGGGCGGCCGCCTCCCCCTCCTGCAGAAGCGTCCTGAGCAGGAGCAGGGCGTTGCTTGCCACGATCTTCCCGACTTTCTCGGTGAGAACGCTTAATGCCGGATTGTCTGCGGGCTCGCCCCGGGCTGAATCGGCGAATTCGTCGAGACGGCCATCCAATTCCTGAATCTGTTCCAGGCTGGTGACGATGGACCTTCGTCCGTCGAGTTCATAAACCAGGTAGAAGGTCTCTGCCGGGCGTGTCTTGCGCTTCTTGCGGACAAGATCCACGGCATCAATGAATGCGGGGAAAGCGCGCAGCTTCGACGGAGATGTTCTGGCGCAGTTTTGCCCCCGGGCGTTATTGCCCACAGCCCAACCAAAATTAAACCAGATAAGGTCACCCGGGTTGCGCAGTGAAAACACGTCGCCGGATTCGGCTGTGGCCGGTGCGTCCCCTCGATCATCAAGGACGTCCACAAAAATATAAAGATTCCCGCGAAATTCAGCCATGGATCATCGACACCATAATGGCCGCATTCTAGCAGGCGAAAATTGTCCGGCAGCCCAATGTTCCGGGCAAGGGCAAATTGGCTCCCCAGAGGGGCGCGGCGATCTTCCAGCCCGTCATCGCGAGCCCCAAAGGGGCGTGGCGATCTTCCAGCCCGTCATCGCGAGCCCCAAAGGGGTGCGGCGATCTTCCAGCCCGTCATCGCGAGCCCCAAAGGGGCGTGGCGATCTTGGAATGCGAAGAAGATTGCTTCGCTTTGCTCGCAATGACGGAAGTACGGCAGTCGCAATGACATTCAAAACCCCGTCATTGAGATTGCCACGGCCCTGCGGGCCTCGCAATGACGCCCAAAAAACCCGTCATCGCGAGCC
>CAIYYX010000007.1 GCA_903930535.1 uncultured Sterolibacterium sp.
AGCCATGGGAAAGACGGAGTGAAATGATGACCCGTCTCATATTTGCCCGGCTCGTGCAATCCGCTGCCGCCCTCCTCTTGGTCACACTGGTAGTCTTTAGTCTGGTTCGATTGACAGGCGACCCCCTGAACGTGATCCTGCCTGAAGAGGCGACAAAAGAGATGTATGAGGCGGCGGTCCAGCGCCTTGGTATGGACCAGTCGCTCCCAGTGCAGTACGTGCGTTATCTTGGTGGACTTTTCCAAGGCAACCTAGGCACGTCTTCGCAGATGCGCGTTTCGGTGAACAAGCTTATTGCGGAGCGTTTCCCGGCCACACTAGAACTGGGGCTGGTCGCCATCGGCCTGATGTTCGTGATCGCGGTTCCGCTTGGATTGCTCGCCGGCTACAAACGCGGGGGAAAAATGGACACGTGCATCCGTGTACTGGCTTTAACGGGTCAGTCGATACCACAGTTCTGGTTAGGCATTCTGCTTATCCTTATTGCTTCAGTCATGCTTCACTGGTTACCGGCTGGCGGCAGGGGCGATTGGAGTCACATGATCCTTCCTGCGCTAACGCTGGCGTCAATCGGTTGTGCCGGCATGATCCGACTCGTTCGATCCAGTGTAATGGAAGTGCTTGAAACGGATTACATCAAGGTGGTTCGTTCCAAGGGAATGAGCGAATTAAACGTGTTGTTCAAGCACGGATTGCGCAACGCAGCAGTACCCGTTCTTACGTTTGGCGGACTCATGTCGGCCAACTTGCTCACCGGCTCGATCGTTACAGAGTCTGTTTTTGGATGGCCTGGGTTAGGGCGTCTTGTTTATGACGCCATAATGGCGCGAGACTTCCCGGTAGTGCAGGGAGTTGTGCTGACCATGAGCGCAATTTACGTGGGCATTAACTTTCTGATCGATGTCGCGTATGTTTACTTGAATCCTCGTCTGAGATGAAGTCCCTCCCCCCTTCCTGCAACGCCCATTCCGCCAAACAGCCGCGGAGGACCCGGACCATCCCTGTTAGCGTAACCATGTCACTGATTATTCTTGGCGGCATCGTTCTCGCTGCATTGTTTGCCCCTTTCATCACTTCGGTTTCACCGACAGCAGCCGCACTGCGGGAAAGCATGCTGCCACCCGGCGGCTCCATCGACGGCGGCCAAATATATCTTTTTGGTACAGATCTCTTCGGACGCGATGTATTTAGTCGGGTGATCTATGGAGCCAAAATATCTTTAAGCGTTGCTGCCATTGTGATTGTGGTGGGCGGAATTGTTGGCACTATTCTCGGCATTATTGCTGGCTACGTCGGGGGGATATTCGATGCGGTCATCATGCGTATTGCCGACTTGATGTTTTCGTTGCCCGCCATTCTGATGGCCATAGCCGTTGCCGTTGTGTTTGGCCCTTCTTTTCAGAACCTTGTTATTGTGATTTCGGTATTGATCTGGCCGACGTTTGCGCGGCAGGTTCGCGGCGAGGCCATGGCGATTGCGCGGTCTGATTATGTTGCGTATTCTGTTTCTGCAGGCATTAGCTCATGGCGTATCATGATTCGCCAT
>CAIYYX010000008.1 GCA_903930535.1 uncultured Sterolibacterium sp.
GGCTGGGCCAACCCGTGGTCGTCGAAAATCGGACAGGTGCAGCCGGAATCATTGGTGCTGAGTATGTTGCCAAGGCTAAGCCAGACGGCTATACCCTACTTTTTGCAGCGAGTTCGATGTTTACGACCAATCCGATCATGTATAAAACAATGCCCTATTCGGCCGGCAATTTTGTACCGATATCGACCGTCGTCAACTTCCCGTTCTTCTTGCTCATTAATGCACAGCAGCCGATAAAATCGGTACAAGAGTTGCGGGATTATTTGAGCGCTAAGCCAGACAGAGCCAGCTGTGGTGGCGCCGCAGGCGTTCATCAATTGGCGTGTGCGCTTTTTAAAAGCAAGACTGGGAACGTCGGCGAATTCATTCCTTACAGAGGCATCAACGAGGCCATCAACGCTGTTATGACAGGAGACCTGCAGATGTCCATGGCGAACGCCGGGCCGGCTGATACTGCTATCAGCAGCGGTAAGGTGCGCGCCCTGGCTGTGACCACCGGGAAAAGGCTTGCGGAATACCCGGACATCCCGACCTTTGCCGAAGCTGGCCTGCCCGGCATGGAAATACAGAGTTGGTTCGGATTAATGGCACCGGCGGGCACTCCAATGCCGATCGTTAGACGACTGCAACAGGAGTTGCATCAAATGGTCGATACCAATGATTTCCAGCAATTCGTTACCCAGATTCATCTGATTCCACAGAAGGATACCTCGGAGCAGTTTGCGAATATGATCGCTGCGGATCTTGCTCGTTGGCGTGCCGTAGCCAAGGCGAACAACATCGAACCGAGCAATTAGAAATTGCACGAGACTGAGTCGAGATCGTTGGGCTGAGCTTGTGTATGTTGTTGCATCGAGAACTCGCTGGCGATGCAGGTCGTGCACTTTATTGGCAGTCGGGGCATCAGAGACTTGGCGTACGGCGCGGCCGACGTTTCACAACAACTCTGCGACCATTTGGCGGTAGCCACGATAGGCTCCGCTATCATCGACTTGCCAGCGACTTATCAGGCGCTGGTCAAATTGTCCTGTGAAGTCAGCGGGTCCCATTTCATAGCTTAGCAAATGGATGCCGTCCCCGATTCTAAATAAGTCCGCAGATACCTTAGTGTTGAAATGAATATGAAAGCCCAGAAGAAATCAGGACTGCCTGGCGGAAAGCGTCTTAACCTGGAGCGGCGCTTGTTATATCGTTTCTCGATACTTTCTACCAAGGTCATCCGGCATGTCGCGGAGATGTATGGTCCAAAGTATGGTTTGTTGCCCTCTGGTTGGAAGGTAATGGCCGTCATTGGGAGGTTTGGGTCGGTGTTCGGTAAGGAAGTTTGCGCCCAAACATCGGTGGAGCCACACAAAGTGACGCGTGCCGTCGACCGCTTGGTTCAACTTGGCTATGTGGTAAGGCAGCAGGACACGGCCGACGGACGACGTGTGATGCTTTCGCTTACGGCCATAGGACAGACGGTTTACGCGGATATTGAGACCCTCACCCGGCAAGTCGAACTCGCGTTGCAGACAGGGCTATCGAAACAGGAACTCGACACCTTTAGCCACATCCTTGGAAAACTGGAAGGGCGCGCGACCGAATGCCAGATTGAGTATCGTACCGCTCAAACAGCCCCTTCATCACAAGCAACTGACCGGTGCAACCGGCAGCGGGCCTCGCTTGAACGGAACTAAACGTCGCCAGATACCGGTCGTGCAAAAGAGGGGCTTTTACGAGTGGTCAGCGTCATGCGCCACCCGAATCTCGACAGCACGCGGCCCATCGACCTCGCGCAGCGCTGCAACATGACCAAGCAGGCAATGAACTATGTTCTTACCGGCATGACCGCGAAAGGCTATATCGCGCGCAAGTCGGTGCCGGCCGCGGGCGCCCGGTGTTCCTGACTGCCAAGGGATGGCGCATACTCGCCATGCAGCATCAGTGCACCCTGGAGGTCGAGCACGAGTGGGCGGCGTGGTTTGGTGAGTCGCGCTTCGACGCATTGCGCGCCGCGCTCTACTCACCATCTCGTTCGGCAAGTTTGAACCGCGGCAGAAATTATTTTCAGCGACGCTCGTAGCGCCGGCGATCCGGTTTCCCAGGCGTCTCGGCGCGCAACGCGCAAGAGCAGGAAGTGACGGCCGGATGTATGGCAGGATGAATGAGCCCGCCCATCGCCCGTAATATGCATTCGCCCTCGTCATGGACGACGGTGCGGACATCGCCGTGCGCCGCGCCGCCAATCCCGACGGCACATGCTTTTTCATCAGCCATGGCAATGGCTTCGCGGTCGATGGCTATCGGGTGTTCTGGGAACCGTTGCTGCGTTCCTTCAACATCAACCTGTTCGACATGCGCAATCATGGCCGAAGCGAGCCCTGCGGCGCGGAGGGGCACAACTACCGGCAATTCTGCCGTGACCTTGAAGCATGCGGTCGAGGTGGAATGGTTGTGGGATGCGCTGGTGCTGTTCGATCCGCCCAGCATACCGTTTCGAGGCCACCAGGCGATGAGGACCTTTGCTCTGCGCATGGCGAAAGCCGTCCTGCGCCCCGACGGCGCGAACAAATTCAGACTGACCTGTGCGCGGGAGTTCGAAGCATCGATCTATCTCGCGGGCTTGACGATCGGCCAGTGGCCCCGACTACTCCGGTTCGATGCCGGCTTCCGCCGCGATCGTCTTGTTCATCTCGACGTTGCGCTTCAGGATCTCCGCCATCTCGGCAGGCGTATCGAGGATGAGTTCGAAGCCGAGTTCGTCCAGACGCGCACGTACGCCGGGTGCGTTTCCTGCCTTCACCGCCTCGTCGTGCAGACGCGCGATGATCTCCGGCGCCGTGCCCGCGGGCGCCAGGAGTGCGGCGCGAAGCTCCGGAATCCGATAGCCGGGCAGGCCGGCTTCGGCGACGGTCGGAATGTCGGGCACCGAGGCAGCGCGCGTCGAATCGGTCACAGCCAAGGGCTTTAGCTTGCCGGACTTGAAATGCTGGGTGACATTGGCCAGGGTACTGATCGATGCCTGCAGCCTGCCGGCGAGGAGATCGGTCAGCGCCGCTGGCACACCCTTGTAAGGCACGTTGACCAACTTGATCTTCGCCATCTGGTTCAGCCGCTCGAGCGCGAAATGGTGCGGGCTGCCGTTACCCGGCACGCCGACGAACACATTGCCGGGACGCGTCTTTGCGTAGTCGATGAACTCTTTCAGGGAATTCACTGGCAGCGCGCTATTGACGACGAAGACCAGAGGAGACTTCGCGACCATGGTGATGGGGGCGAAGTCGGCGATCGGGTCGAAGGGGACTTTGCGCATCGTCACCGGCAGCGTGGTGTGCGGCGGATCGAAGGCAAACAGAAGCGCGTAGCCGTCCGCCGGCGCCATGGCGACGACCTGCGAGCCGATCACGGTGCTGCCGCCGGCCCGGTTGTCGATGACGACCGGTTGCTTCATCGACTCGCTCATCTTCTGTCCGAAAATGCGTGCGACGGTGTCGAGACTGCCGCCGGCAGGGTAGGGCACGACCATGTGTATGGCTCGCGCCGGATAGTTTTGCGCCAATGCGCAAATGGGTAGCGCAATGAGCGCGAGCATCGCCAACCGGAGTTTCATCATTACTCCTCCATGAATGAAATTTATGTTAAACGTAGGAGACCGGAGGCGTGGCATCGCTGCCCAGATGTGCCTCGTAGTTCTTCAAGGTCACTTGCCAACAACCGTCTTCAAGCGTAGCCGCCGTGACCGAACTGTTGCCCGGGCGTATGGATTCACTCGGCATCAGTTCGCTGAAAAGCTCGATCAGAGGAAAGAAGTGGGTGACGACGATCAGCGTACTCTCGTTTGTCGCAGATGCGGACAGAAGGCGCGACACCACGCGGCAAATGCGCGTACGCACTTCGAACATCGATTCGCCTTCAGGCGGCGCATTGAACCGGTTGTCCTCGGCCCACCGGCCATACTCGTCCGTCGCCTCGATATCGGCGACATATCGGCCCGTCCAGTCGCCGAAATCCAGTTCGGCGAGATCGGGTTCGGTGTGCAAAGGGCAGCAAAGTGAGTCGCGTATTTCCTGTGCCGTCTCCAGTGCTCGACCGACGGGACTCGAAGCCAGCAACACGTTGTCTATGCCACGTTGCGCCAAGGTATCTGCCAGGTATCGCGCCGTGCGTCGCGACTGCAGGCGTCCGTTGGGCGTCAGCGCGCCATCCAGACGGCAGCCATGCAAGCGCTTCTCCATGTTATTGGTCGCTTCGGCATGGCGGATGAAGTAAATGTGAAGGGCGCTTCGCCTGCGCGCGTCTTCCCCTAGCCAGGGAACCGCGAGCATGCGCGCCTGCGCGTCGTCGATATGGCCGAGCAACGGTCCATCGGCACAAGCCGGGGAATGGCGCAGAAGTTTGTCCCTAAGCTGGGACAAGAAGTGGGCTTCGACTTCCGATCCGACGCGACCGAGTGCCGCGATGCTGGCACCCAGCATCGCGGCGGCCGCTGCCACATCCCGCTGACCTTCGTGCCCCTGCGCAACTGCAAGCAGCTTTTGCAGGCCATGGACACAGTCACGCACCAGCAGTTTCACTTCACGGTTCATGCGATCCACCGACTCAACGGTCTCGTGCTACTTCGCGGTACTGCGCTCTTTCGGCGCGGTCTGGCCAGTCGCGTCCCATGACACGCTATCCATGATGTTGCGCCCGGCGATGCGCCCATTGACGAAGCATTCGCTGATATTACTGCCGGAGAGATAAAGATGCCCGAACGAGCTTCCCATCTCGCCGGCCGCATACAAGCGCGGAATCGGATCGCCGAAGACGTCGAGGATCTGCTGCTTGCCGTTATGCACCGGACCCCCCTGGGTATTGGTCATGATGCACCATGCCGGCGCACCATAGTAAGGCGGTGTATCGATGCGCGCCATGGTGCCGGCCGGGCGGCCATGATCGTCGTCGCCGCCCCGTTCGCATGCCGCGTTCCAGCGCTTGATGCTTTGCTCTGCCGCAGCGACATCGACGCCCAGCATCCTGGCGAGTTCGGGTATCGAATCGGCTTTCTTCAAAATGCCGAGATCCACTTCCGCCAGGTTGTCCTCGCTCCAGTGGAGGCGGACGCCTTGATCATTGGAAGTCGGCCGCCCGATCGGATACATCTTCCTCCCGTTCTCATCGAATATCAGCATCGACGGATTGCGAGGATAGGACTGGGTTGCGGGATCGAAATACTGCATGGCCCGGTGCGTCGTATCCTGCATGTAAGGCTGATATTCGTTCATGTAGCGACGCCCGTTCCGATCGAGAAGTATCCATGCCATCTTGACCTTCGCGTCGCGCTCCCTGCCGGGCGTCCAGTCGGGCAAGCGCTTGACTCTGATCAGGTAAGGATAGCGCTCGTCCGGGTGCCTGAAGCCGTAACAGCCGTGAAAATGCCACATGTGCCAAAGCTTCGCGCCGACGTCCTGCGCCATGCGGATGCCATCGCCGGTATTGCGCTGGCCGCAGCAAGGATCGATCGGCAGGCCTTCGAAGAACTGCTGGCGAAACTCCGCGTCGCCTTCGAAGCCGCCGGTGGCGAGTATCACGCCATGGCGAGCCTTGATGCGCATCAGCCCTTTGGTCTTGCTTCTCACCGTGATGCCGAGGACCTCCTGGCCGTCACCGGTGTCGCGGGTGATGAGCCGCAGCGCTTCCGTTTCCATCCAGATCTGTACATCGCGCTGCGCAAGATTATCGGCCACGACCTTGAACGTGATCGGCCCACCCGGAGCTCCGTTCGCCCAGGGATAGGTCGCCGCGGCATCGAAGTCGGGCAGCTCGATGTTGGTGTGATAGAAGGTCTCGGTTCCCTTGAGCGGATAGTTCGCCCCCTTGCCGTATTCCTCCGTCGTGGTCACCACGCCGCCGCTGACCGCAGCGAGTTTGCGCACATAGGCTTCCATTTCACACATCCCGTCGGCGAGCGCGCGGACCACGTCGTCGGGCGTGCGGCCTGCGTTGGTCGCTTTCAGGTATTCGAAGGCGAGATCCCTGTCGCTGGCGCAGCGAAACGCACCGTAAGAGCAGATCGAAATGCCGCCGGGCACATCGCCTTTCTCGACGATCAACACCTTGGCGCCGTTGTCTGCCGCGACCATCGCGGATGCACCGCCCGCATAGCCGTAGCCTGCGATCACGACGTCGAATTCGGCATCGAACTTCTCGGTAACACCACTGCGGCTCGGCTTCTGCGCGTTCCCCATTATTCCTTCTCCTTGACGTTGAGTTTCAATACCGTGTTCCTGTTGCGAGTCGTACGCCCATCAATCGATACTGATATGTGCCGCCTTGACGAGTTCAGCCCACCGGCGGGTGTCCGTCGCGATGTACCTGGCAAATTCGTCGGGCGTGCTGGCATTGACGATCATGCCTTCTTGCTGGAACCGCTCGCGTATGTCCGGCGTGTTGAGTACCTTGACGAACTCGTGATTTAGGAACTGGACGATATCGGGCGGCGTCTTTGCGGGTACCAGCAGCCCGAACCAAGACACGACTTCGAAATCCGGCAGGCCCGACTTCTCCATCGTCGGCACATTGGGCAAGGCGGGGACGCGCGCGGCGCTTGCCAGTCCGAGGGGGCGCAGGCGCCCGCCGGCGATATGCGGCAGGGCGGCGGGTACCGTGCCGAAGATCAGATCCACCGTGCCGCCGATTGCATCACCGACAGCGGCGCCAAAGCCCTTGTACGGCACATGAATGAGATCGATGCCGCCCCTGAGTTTTAGCAACTCGCCCGCAAGATGATGTTCGCTGCCCAGTCCCGACGAGGCATAAGACATAGGTTTCTTGCTTGAGCGCGCGCGCACGAGCAATTCCGAGACCGAGGTGACCGGCAAGGAGGCGTTGACCATCAAGACCAGCGGCGCGGTTATGGCGAGCGTCACCGGCGTCAAGTCCTTGACCGGGTCGTATGGGAGCTTCTTCACCAGATTGACCCCGATGCTGATCGGCCCGCCGGCGGTAAACAGGACCGTATAGCCATCCGGCTCGGCTTTGACAACGAGGCTGGCTGCGATGGTTCCATTTGCGCCCGGGCGGTTCTCGACGACGAACGGCCCCATGGATTTTTCGTTGAGCTTCTGCGCGACGACGCGGACAACATAGTCGGGGCCGCCTCCTGCAGGATAAGCAACGATGATCTTGACCGGTTTATCGGGATAGGCCGCCTGGCAGAAGGTCGCGCCGAGGGATAGCAAAGTTGCCGCGAATACGAGCACCATGGCGCGGTTCATCAATCGGTCTCCTTTATGACGTGTTGTTCGTGTGTATCTCGACAGCACTGGAACTGCTTGCGACAGCACTTGATCAAGACGACTTAGATCACAACCGATGCCAGTGCTATGCGCACATGGCCATTGATATCAATGGTTGCAGCGCACCCATTCTTTTGTCCAATAGCAATTTGAAATGTATTGTGCACAAAAGCTAATGAATAGTCGGTCGCGCGAAGGGGCGGCAAGTAGCCGCTCGTGGTAATCGGTGGGCGATGCATGAACTCATGCCGATGGCCGGCGGCGCCGGGATCAGAGCGCTGGCGATTTCTTGAGTGCGCGCCGGCGCGTGCCGGAGGTTGGCGCAAAATTGGCAAACACCGACCTTGTCGTTTCGAGAAATTCGGCCGCCGCTGGAGACAGCACATTGTCGCGGCGTCGCACGATACCTATTTCACGATATATCTTCGGATTAATGATCTGGGCGCTGCGCAGCTGAGGATGACCAACCAAGGATAGAGACATCGAAGGGATGGCGCTGACGCCCAGGCCGGCTTCCACCATTGCGCCCAGCGTGTAGTGATTTCTCAGTTCATAAGCTGGCTCGAGGGCCTGACCCATGTCTCCCAGGACATGGTCGAGAATATCGCGGACATTGGTGTGTGGGGTCAGTGTGACAAAAGGATATTTGATCAGATCCTTGATGCGTATGGAGGTTCGTCCAGCCAGTTCATGGGTGTGCGGAAATACAGCGATGAAGTGGTCCCGCGCCAGCGTATCGAAACTGAGATCAAGGTTCTTGGGCGGCCTGGGTCCAATGCCGAAATCCGCTTCCAGCCCCAGGACGCGTTTGCTGATGCTGGCGCTGACCTCCTCGACTATGCGGACCTTGACGCCAAGATAACGCTGCGTAAATACCGCCAATACCTTCGGCAATATTGACGACGCGATGGTGGGAACACAGGAGACCGTGACCGTGCCGCGCCGTAGCGCGGCTTCGTCCCGTAATTCCAGTGCGACGGATTCCAGTTCGCTGAGCGCTCGCTTGGCTCGAATCAGGAAATGCTGACCCTCGCGAGTGACCCGCACGCTACGGGTAGTCCGGCTGATCAATGGCACTCCGAACAGCGCCTCCAGTTCGCGAATATGCGTGCTGATCGCCGATTGCGACAGATGCAGGGTTTCAGACGCCTTGCGGAAACTTGCCTGCTCGGCGACGGCGATGAAACTGCGGATCTTCGTGATGCTTGGATATATCATCAAACGAGAAGACCTATACTGATTGTGCAAGTTATCATATATTTCCCGCCGCGACAATTCTCTTACAGAGAAGAGCGGAGTTCCTTGACTGAAAGATTTAATCTCTTCGAGAATGGCTTGTCTGAGCGGTTAGAGCGAGTGACGTGAATTGCGAAACCGCCGCGCTAAAAATTAGCGCTTCTCAGAATGAGTCCGCTTCCCCACATTGCGTTGGCAGTGTGTCAGGTCTGGATAGTGAAATAGGGGGTCAGGTTATGGCCGGAAGGGTGAGCTCAGAGAATTCCCACTTGGCTGAAACTCGCGAGTTGAGTGTCTCATGCTGGATGACGGCGGCAAAGGCCGAGGAGCCGACCGTCATGAGCGATGCCCTGCTTGCTGCAGAATCGCCAAGGATTACATGTTACGCCGGGGCCGCCAGCTTGACCTCGGGCTCCGCTTCGTCCTGCTGCTGCAGCGCCCACATCTGGGCGTAGCTGCCGCCCAGATCCAGCAATTCCCGGTGGCTGCCACGCTCGATGATGCGGCCCTGATCGATCACCAGGATCTCGTCGGCATTCATCACCGTCGACAGACGGTGAGCGATGACCAGCGTGGTATGACCGATCGCGACCTGTTCGAGCTGGGCCTGGATCGCTTTCTCGGTCTTGGAGTCGAGCGCCGAGGTGGCCTCGTCGAAGATGAGTATCGGCGGGTTCTTCAGGAGCGCACGGGCGATGGCGACGCGCTGCTTCTCGCCGCCGGAGAGCTTGAGACCGCGCTCGCCGACGTTGGTCTGATAGCCATTGGGCAATCGCGCGATGAACTCGTGCAGTTGCGCGGCGCGGGCGGCGGCAATCACTTCGTCGTGCGTCGCCTCGGGGCGGCCATACTGGATGTTGTAGTAGAGGGTGTCGTTGAACAGCACCGTGTCCTGCGGCACGATGCCGATCGCCGCACGCAAGGATGACTGGGTGATAGCCCGGATGTCGGAGCCGTTCACGCGGATGCCGCCGCCACTGACATCATAGAAGCGGTAGAGCAGGCGCGCCAGGGTGGACTTGCCTGCGCCGCTGTGGCCGACTACCGCCACGGTCTTGCCGGCCGGGATGGAGAAGTCCACGTCGTACAGGATCTGCCGCTTAACATCGTAGCCGAAGACCACATGAGCGAATTCTATGGTGCAGGGGCCGCGAGCGAGTTCCCGCGCGTCGGGGGCGTCTTGCACCTCGCGGTGTTGCCGCAGCAGGGTGAACATGCGCTCGATGTCGGTGAGCGATTGGCGGATCTCGCGGTAGAGGACGCCTAAGAAGTTGAGCGGAATGTAGAGCTGGATCAGGAAGGCATTGACCAGAACGATGTCGCCCACCGTCATGCTGCCGCCGGCCACGCCCGCAGCCGCGCGCCACATCATCAATGCCACGGCGCTTGATACGATCAGCGCCTGGCCCAGGTTGAGGAAGGAGAGCGACCGCTGGCTTTTTACCTGCGCGGCCTCCCACTTCTGCAGCTGGTGATCGTAGCGCTGCGCTTCAAAAGCCTCGTTGTTGAAGTACTTCACCGTCTCGTAGTTGAGCAGGCTGTCTACGGCGCGGATGTTGGCGGCGGAATCCAGTTCGTTGGCCTCGCGGCGCAGATGCGTGCGCCAGTTGGTGACGATCACCGTGAAGGAGATGTAAATGGTCAGCGCGGCCACGGTGATCAGCACGAAGCTGTTCTCGTACTTGTAGGCCAGGACGCCCAGCACCAGCACGATTTCCACCAGCGTCGGCAGGATGGAATAAAGCGTGTAACTGATCAGGGAGCCGATGGCGCGCGTGCCGCGCTCTATGTCGCGCGTGAGGCCACCGGTCTGGCGCTCCAGGTGGAAGCGCAGGGAAAGGGCATGCAGGTGCTCGAATACCTGCAGGGCAATGGCGCGCACCGCCTGCTGCGTCACCCTGGCGAACAAGAGTTCGCGCAATTCGGTAAACAGCGAGGTGGAAAAGCGCAACGCACCGTAGGCGGCGAGAAGACCCAGCGGCACCAGCATCGCCGTCTTTTCTGCGGGCATCCCCAGGGTGTCGATGATGTCCTTGAACACCAGGGGCACCGCGACGTTGGCGAGCTTGGCCCCGATCAGACAGACCAGCGCGAAGAGGACGCGGCCCTTCCATGCCCACAGGTAGGGAATCAGGGTCCTGACGGTCTGCCAGTCGTGGCGGTCTTTCGGGGGTGGGCCGGGGAGGGCGGCGGAGGGGGCGGTGCGGCGCATGCTGCAATTCTATCAGGCGCAGCTGTGGCGGGATGTCCTCGCTGTCCTGCTCACTATCCTCATGTCGCCTTGAGCGAGTGGCTAACCCGTGATCTTGCGCGTCACTGCCCTGGCCACCATGCGCAGCCTCTCTCTCAGCGGAAAGCGCCTGAAGTTGGTTTTCACCGCCCCCTGGGTGAAGGCGGTGCGTTTCGAATAGTCGATGGCGATATCCACGATCACCGGCTTGCCTTTGGCCGCGATGCTTCTCGCCTCGGTGATCGCGGCAATGATGTCGCCGTCGTCATTCATGGCCACGCAGGCCGCCCCGGTGGCCAGCGCCACGCCCTCGAGATTGACCCTGCCGAGTATCGAGCAGGGCTTGCGGTTGTAGGGAATTTCCTGGGCTTGGGCGATCTGCGACAGTTCGCCGTCATGAAACACATAATAGACGATGCCCAGATGATGCGTGGCGGCGGTGACGATTTCCATGCAGCTCATCATGAAGGCGCCGTCGCCGACAATGGCGAATACTTCCCGCGCAGGCTGCGCCAGCTTGGCGCCTATCGCCGCCGGCGTGGCATAGCCCATGGCATTGAAGTCGGTGGGGACGATCAGGCGCCCGCCCCGGCGCAGCGCGAAGAGTTCGGCGGTGAGATAGGTGTGGTTGCCGTCATCGACCACGGTGATGGCGTCATCGGCGGCCTGCCGCCGCAGCTCGGCGAAGAAGCGCCCGGGATTGACGCGGCCGCGGCTGTCGTGCGCGAGCCACTCGCTCACATAGGCTTGCTTGTCGCGGGCAATGGCTGCCTGCAGCGAGGAGTCGACGGGGCTTCTCTCGCGCTTCTGCAGTTCGGCGAGCAGGGCAGCGAGGATCTCCCTGGCGTCGCCTTCCAGCTTCACCTCAGCCGGATAATTGACGTCGAAAACGGCCGGGTTGATGTCGGCGTGGATCAGCATCGCCGGCACCTTGACGCCGAAGCTGCCGGTGGCGATCTCGCCGAAACGGGTGCCCACACTGAGCAGGCAGTCGCAGTCCTTGAAGGCATTGCGCGCCGCGGGCACGGCCGCCGGGCCGAAGCTGAAGCCGGCGTGGAGCGGATGATCGGCGGGGAAGCTGGCCAGGCCCTGCAGCGTCGTGGCCACCGGCGCCTGCAGCCATTCGGCGATGGCCGCGGTTTCAGGAATTGCTCGGCGTGCGCCCCAGCCGAGGAACAGTCCGGGCCGCTTCGCAGCCTGCAGCAGTTCGACGGCGCGCCGTATCCCTTCCTCGTCCTTGAAGGGCGCGTTCGCCGCCGGCTGCCAGCGCGGCAATTCGCCACCCACGTCGCCGGGGAAAAGCTGGAGATTGACCGGCAGTTCGACCAGCACCGGACCCGGCTCGCCTGAAGTAGCGATGCGGTAGGCAGAGAAAATCGTCGGCACCACGTCCTCGTGGCGCATGACGCGGAAGGCCGCCTTGGTGATCGGTTTGGCCAGTTCGAGCTGGTCGATCTCGTGCAGCTGGTAATGCTTGTCCGAGTCGGTGCGTATGCCGCCGGAGATCACCAGCATGGCAATGCCGTCGAGAAACGCCTCGCCGATGCCGCTGGCAGCGTGGGTAAGGCCCGCGGCGGGGACGATGGCCAGCGTCCCTATGCCCTCCGAGACCCGGGAGAGCGCGTCGGCCATGAAGGAGGCCGAGCCTTCGTGGGTGACCAGGATGGGCGTGATTTTTTTCGAGTTGTTGAGCTCGTCGTAGAGCTCGGTGTTATGCACGCCGGGGATGCCGAAGGTGTATTGGACGCCGATCTCCTCCAGGGCGTAGACCGCAAGCCAGGCGGCGGTTTTCTTCATTTCGTTTTCCTTAGCGAAGGATTGCCCGCGCCGCGCGGCGGGCTCCGTAGATGCAGCCGCCGAGGAAGGTGCCCTCGAGGGAGCGCAGGCCGTTCATGCCGCCGCCGCCGAAACCGGCCGCCTCGCCCGCGGCATAGAGGCCGGCGATCGGTTTGCCATCAGCCCCAAGCACGCGGCTGTTAAGATCGGTTTGCATCCCGCCCAGGCTCTTCCTGCTGATTATGAATTCGCGGATGGCGATCAGGGGTCCCGCCTTCGGATCGATGATTTTCTGAAACTTGCAGGTGCGCAGGCGATCGCCCTTCCATTGCCGCACATGGGCGATGCGGCGCAATTGCTCGTCATTGTGAAACTTGATGCCGCGTTCGATCAGGGCGTCGTAGCTTGCGACAGCGGCAGAGACGGCGGCCGCATCGACGGCGCTATCCCCCTGCAGCGCGTTCATCTTTTCCACCAGCTCGGGCAGGGTGGCCGCGCTCACGAAGTCGGGACAATTCGCGGAGAGTTCGCCTAACAGCCAGCGGTTGCCAAAGAGCAGGTCGCGCAGGAAGGCGAGCTTCTTCTTGTCGCGGATAGAAGGATTGAACTCGGCGCCGGAGACGGCGAGTTCCTTGAGTGCGATCCTGCGGTTCAGGAGTTGCCAGGAATACTGTCTCTCCTGCTGGCAGATGCGGGTGACCAGATCGCGGGTGTCGAAGCCCGTCACCAGGGGCTGCGGGCCGATGCGCTCGCCGCGCCAGTTGAGCCACAGGGCCCCCCGCGGCGGCACCAGCGAGAGACCGTGGTCGGGCTTTCTGGGTTTCCAGTGATGCACACCGGCGGCGTAGTTCCACATCCGGTCGAGATGGGTGAGCGTGCCGCCCGCCGCCTGCACGGCATCGTGAAGCTGGCCGTCGGCATACTTGTGCGAACCGTTGAGGATGACTTGCGGCGGCGTGCGCCAGTCGGCGTGCCAGTGGGCGCGCACGCGCGTGAGGCTGCCGTTGATGCCGCCGGCGGCGACCAGTGTCGCCCCGGCGCGCGCCTCGAAGGGAATCCCGCCGGCCTCGGTATGGCCGCGACAGCCGCTGATGCGGCCATCTTCCTCTAGCAGGTTCTCGACGCGGTGGCCGAATTTCAGGGTCAATGCGGCGCGCCTGGGATGGCCCTGCAGCCGCTTGAGGAGTTGCAGCACCAGTTCCTGCCCCGTGCCCCAGACGATATGAAAGCGCGGCACGGAGTTGCCCTGGGTGAGTTGGCCGCGCTCGACCCAGTGGGGAATCGGCAGAAAGGAGAGGCCGCGTTTCTTGAGCCAGAGATAGACCTCGTCATGGCAGTCATTGACATAGGCCTCGGCCCAGCGGCGCGGCCAAAGGTCGGCTTCGGTCAGTTCGCCGAAAGCCTGCCAGTCGGAGAAAGCGAGCGCGGGGCTGTCCGTGATGCCGGCGCGTTTCTGCTCGCGGCTGCCGACGACAAGGATGCCGCCGAAGCTCTCCTTGGCCAGGCCGCCGAAGTTCTCCTCGACATCGCGGTCCATGAGCGTCACCCGCTTGCCCGCGGTCAACAGTTCCAGCGTCGCGACGATGCCGGCCAGGCCGCCGCCGACGACGATCACATCGGTCTCGATGCTTTCCATGCTTCACCTTTCGCCACGCCAAGCCGAAAACAGCAGTTCCAATGCGGGAATGCCGGCAAGGCCATTATCGCCGAATCGGGCGAGGGTTGACTTTCCCCTTCCCTCGGCTATGATTCAAACATTCGTTTGAAACCATCGTTTAACAAATCATGTCAGACCCGGATACCCGCTCCCGCATACTCTCAGCCGCAGAATTGCTGTTTACCGAGCATGGCTTCGAGGCGACTTCGCTGCGCATGATCACCGGCGCAGCGAAGGTGAACCTCGCTGCCGTCAATTACCATTTCGGTTCGAAGGAGGCGCTGATCCAGGAAGTTTTCAAGAGCCGCCTGACCTGGTTGAACGAGGAGAGGCTGCGCGAACTGGACAGGTTGGAACATGCGGCCAAGGGCGAGGCGCTGAAGCCGCGCCAGATCGTCGAGGCCTTCTTCGGCGTGGCGCTGAAAATGGCCGCCGATGTCAAGGGCGGCGGCCGCAACTTCATGCGTCTGCTCGGCCGCACTTATACCGAGCCCTCGGCTTTCATACGCAACTTTCTCGGCGGCGAAGATGCGGCGGTGATCAGCCGCTTCAAGACGGCGCTCTTCGCAGCTCTGCCCGATGTGCCACGGGCGGAGATTCTGTGGCGCTTTCACTTCATGCTGGGCGCCATGGCCTACGCCATCTCCGGCGCCGATGCGCCGCACATCGTGGCCGCCGGCGATCTGGAGGAATCCGACCCGGAGGCGCTGACCGCGCGCCTGATGAGCTTTCTCATCGGCGGCCTGCGCGCGCCGTTGCCGGAAATCCATGCTGCAAAGAAGCCGCGCGAACGGAAAGCGGCTTGAACCGAGTCTACTCAAGGAGAGAAACATGACCTGGATTATCCTGTTGGTGCTGTTGCTGGTCGTGCTGCTGATTCTTCCACCCTTGCGCCGGAGCATCCTGACGCGACCCATCTTCGCCGCTTACAAGCGCATCCTGCCGGCCATGTCGCAGACCGAGGAGGAGGCGCTGGCGGCCGGCAGCGTCTGGTGGGAGGGCGAACTCTTCTCCGGCAAGCCGCACTGGGACACTCTGCTCTCCTATCCGCGGCCCAGACTCTCTGCCGTGGAGCAGTCCTTCGTCGACAAGGAATGCGAACAGCTCTGCGCCATGGTGGACGACTGGCAGACGACGCAAACGCATCACGATCTTTCCCCGGAGGCTTGGCAGTTCGTCAAGGACAACGGCTTTCTCGGCATGATCATTCCGAAGAAATACGGCGGCCTGGAGTTCTCCGCCTTCGCCCATTCCCAGGTGGTGATGAAGCTGTCTACGCGCTGCTCCGCCGCCGCCGTGTCGGTGATGGTGCCCAACTCCCTGGGACCGGCCGAGCTTCTCCTG
Organism: uncultured Sterolibacterium sp.; assembly: GCA_903930535.1. Classification (GTDB taxonomy): domain Bacteria; phylum Pseudomonadota; class Gammaproteobacteria; order Burkholderiales; family Rhodocyclaceae; genus CAIYYX01. Next base: position 15,503 of record CAIYYX010000008.1, read on the forward strand.
CATTACGGCACCGAGGCGCAGAAGGATTACTATCTGCCGCGCCTGGCCAAGGGGCTGGAGATCCCCGCCTTCGCCCTGACCAACCCGCACGCAGGATCCGACGCCGCTTCCATTCCCGATGTCGGCATCGTCACCAAGGGCCTGTGGCAAGGCAAGGAGGTCATCGGCATGCGCGTGACCTGGGACAAGCGCTACATCACCCTGGGCCCGATATGCACCATCCTCGGCCTGGCCTTCCGGCTGCACGATCCCGAGCATCTGCTCGGCCAGGTGGAGGATCTTGGCATCACCTGCGCCCTGGTGCCCACCGATACCCCGGGGGTCAATATCGGCCGCCGCCATTTCCCCTTGAACGCCGTTTTCCAGAACGGACCCAACTCCGGGACAGACGTCTTCATGCCCCTGGACTGGATCATCGGCGGACCGGCGCTTGCCGGCCACGGCTGGCGCATGCTGATGGAATGCCTGGCCGCCGGGCGCTCCATCTCTCTGCCTGCTTCCAACACCGGCATGGCCAAGATCGCCAGCCGCGCAACCGGCGGCTATGCCCGCGTGCGCAGCCAGTTTCGGACAGCGATTGGCAAGTTCGAAGGCATAGAGGAGCCGCTCTCGCGCATGGGCGGCTATACATACATGATGGATGCGGCGCGCATCCTGACCGCGGGCAGCATCGATCTGGGCGAGAAGCCCGCGGTGGCCTCTGCCATCGTCAAATACCATATCACCGAGCGCGCGCGCCAGGTGGTCACTGACGCCATGGACATCCTCGGCGGCAAGGGCATCTGTCTCGGACCCAGCAACTTCATGGGCCGCGCCTACCAGCAGATCCCCATCGCCATCACCGTCGAGGGCGCAAACATCCTGACCCGCAGCCTGATCATTTTCGGCCAGGGCGCGATACGCTGCCATCCCTATGTGCTGAAGGAAATGCACGCGGCGCGGGAGGCAAATGCGGCAAAGGCGCTGGCAGATTTCGACAGCGCGCTCTTCGGCCACATTTCCTTTTCCATCGGCAATGCCCTGCGTTCTCTCTGGACGGGACTGACCGGCTCGCACTTCGTTGCCGTGCCGGGAAACGTCGCGTCTGAGACGCGCCGCTATTATCAGCAGCTGACGCGTTTTTCTTCTGCCTTCGCCTTTCTCTCCGACGTCTCCATGCTGGTGATGGGGGGGGACTTGAAGCGCAAGGAAAAGCTCTCGGCAAGGCTTGGCGACGTGCTTTCGCAAATGTATCTGTGCTCCGCCACCTTGAAGCGCTATGAAGACGAGGGCCGGCAGAAGGCCGACCTTCCCTTCGTGCACTGGGCGATCTGGGATTCGATGTTCAAGGCGCAGAACGCCTTCGAGGGCGTTCTCTCCAACTATCCGAGCCGCTTGGCCTCCTGGATCCTGCGTCAGATGATCTTCCCCTTCGGCAGGCCTTACGTCGTGCCCTCCGACAAGGCGGGGCATGAGGTGGCGAAGCTGATGATAGAACCCTCCGCCGCGCGCGACCGCCTCTCTGCCGGCATGTACCTGCCAGACAGCGAGGAGGATGCGGTGGGCGTCATAGAGTGGGCGCTCAAGGCGACCATTGCGGCCGAGAGCATAGAAGCGAAAATTCGCGCGGCTGAAAAATCCGGAAAGATCGCCGGAAAGGATGTGACGCAAGCTCATCGTGCCGGGATCATCACGGCAGAGGAGCTGGCGCTCCTGGAGCGGCGCGCGATTCTGCGCGACAAGGTCATACGCGTCGATGATTTCCCTCAGGACTTCGGCCTGTCCGCGTCGTTGAAGCCTACCCTGCAGCGTGCTGCGTAATCTGGTGAAAGGATTGCAATGAAGCC
>CAIYYX010000009.1 GCA_903930535.1 uncultured Sterolibacterium sp.
ACGGAAGCGAAGCAATCCAAGATCGCCACGCCCCTGTGGGGCTCGCGATGACGGGCTTTTGGGTGCGAGGCCCGCAGGGCCACAGCAATCTCAACGACGGAAGTGGCCCCGCAAATCCAAGATCGCCACGCCCCATTGGGGCTCGCGATGACGGGCTTTTGGGTGCGAGGTCCGCAGGGCCGCGGCAATCTCAATGACGGAAGCGAAGCAATCCAAGATCGCCACGCCCCTTTGGGGCTCGCGATGACGGGCTTTTGGGTGCGAGGCCCGTAGGGCCGTGGCAATCTCAATGACGGACTTGTTCAGACATTCCGCGTGGGGTTGCTGGGATCACTCCGGCTTAATCCCTGCCGCGTTGATCGCATCCCGCCACATTGGGGCATCGCTTCGCAACCTGTCAGCGAATTCGGCGGGGGTGTTTCCAACCGGGTCGACACCGATGGCTTTAAGTCGCTCTATAACGCCTGGTTCCGCGACAACTCTGGCAATTTCGCGGGCGAGTGCCGCGATAATCGGCTTCGGTGTCGCGGCCGGGGCGAGAAAGCCGTTCCACGTGCCGGCGTGAAAGCCCGGATACAACTCGGCGACTGCCGGCAGGTTGGGGAACTCCGCTGTACGCTTTTCTTCGGTAACGGCGATCAATCTTATATTGCCTCCCTTGGCATGTTGAATCAGTTCCGAGGGACTGCCGATGTACATCTGAACCTGACCGCCGAGGAGGTCAACAATGGCCTGAGACCCTCCCTTGTAATGGATTGCTACCATATCCAATCCCACCCGCGAGTTAAACATCACCGCCGTAAGATGACCGATGCTGCCGTTGCCACCGGTGGCATAGCTCAGCTTTCCCGGTCGCGTCTTTACATAGTCTATGAATTCCTTGAGCGTGGTGGCAGGCACCGAACGATGAATTGCGACCACCAGCGAATTGGCACCGGCAATCGAGATCGGGGTAAAGTCCAGGTAGGGGTCAAAGCTGACCTTCTGCAGCAATGGCAAGGTGACCACCGATGAGGCTGTAAAGAACAGCGTATAGCCGTCCGCGGGTGCTTTTGCGACATAATTCGCTGCGATTGCTCCCCCTGCGCCAACTCGATTTTCAATGACGAAGGGTTGGCCAAATATCACGGCCAGACGCTCAGACACGAGGCGCGCCTGGTTGTCGGTATTGCCGCCTGCGGCATAGGGCACGATTACCCTGATCGGGTGCTGCGGCCACGCCTGCGCTTGAGCCATTGATGAACAAAGCAGCGCCGTCCACGCCATGACGATCCATGCGACCCATCTCATAGTCTTCTCCTTTAAAAATTTCATCTCTGAACTGCTTCTAGCTTGCGGGAATGACTGGCAAGAGAAGATGCGAGGGATACTCATCGTCGTGGAACACCTTGTGAAGCGTCGTCAGGCTACTGCAAAGGTGCCAGGGCGAGTGGGTGCGGCCCAGGGATTCCGGGGCCAGGTCGTAGTCCCGCGCCCGGGCGTGGTCCGTGCATGAAATGACCAATCTTATGCGGTGCCCGGCCTTGAAGACATTGGACAGCGGCGCCAGGGCAATGGCGTATTCATAGACGCGCCCCAACTCTACGGGCTGCGGATTAACGTGGGGATGATAGGGGGTGTGGGACTCGGAGAGCTTCGTGTCCAGGGCGCGGTGGGAAGCCTTTAGAAAACCTTTGGTCAGTTCCACCTGCTTGCCGCTGGGCGCCACGTCGCGCAGGGAAACAATCCAGTTGGTATCGTTCTGGTCGATGGCGGCGTGGATGTAGATGGCCGCCGGACCGGTGATCTCCAGGTCCTCCTCGAGTCGTTCCGTCTGGTACTGGATGGAACTCAACTTCGCCGTTTCATCGACCGGCTGCTGAACAAAGGCGTCAGGCTTGCCCATCGCTTCTTCTGGCGCAGTGGACAATTCCTCCCAGCGACGCAGGTAAAACTTTGTCCAGACCGTGCGGGCCAGAGGCCATTCGTTTTCGTGCCGCCAGTCACCGGCGCCGTTGACGAAGAAGCGGATGGGGGGCTCGTCCATAATCCCCGTGTCCATTCCTTTCAGCCAGTGGTCGTACCAGCGCAGGACCTCGGCATTGTATTCGTCAGGTAGGGGCCTCTTTTCCACCACGGGGGCATCGATTTCCAGTTTCTTGGGGGCATCTATGCCGTTGTAGTTGCGGAAGGCCCCGACCAGATGCATGTGCGCATAGGCCCACCATCCCGATCGGGCGTAGAAGGGAATCTTGATGCGGTCATACATGGTGTAGGGGGAACGCTCCCAGTAGAAGGGTCCGTCCTCCGGGTTGGCGAGGATGTCGAAAAAACACGGTGCCTTGCCCGGGTTGTCGACAAAGGTGAATATTTCCGGATTGGTCCGGATGTCAGGGTCTGCCTTGAGCTTGGCAACCAGACGCTGCAGTTCCTCTTTGGCCAGGGCCTTGACCGTCACCGAGGTGCTGTTATCGGCGCAGATGCGCTGCACGTAGAGGTAATGAAAGAACATCTGCAGGATGCCGCCGTGATGCGTACTTTCCCGGTAGAAATCTGCAGGCGCATTCCACGGCATGATGGCCTTCAGGTGGGGAGGCTGTTCAGCTGCGACGACCAGTTGCACCGTCCCGAAATAGGATATGCCTACCATGCCCACATTGCCGTCGCACCAGGGCTGCGCGGCAATCCATTCCACCAGGTCGTAGCCGTCCCTGGCTTCCTGATTTGACATCCAGCCCAGGTACTCGCCTTCGGATTGCCCCGTGCCGCGCACGTCGGCGATCACGTGGACGTAACCCCGCGCGGCGAAGTATTCCGGGTTGCCCGCCTCGATGGGCGTGTGATGAATGGGGGAAGAATCAGGCTGGTGCGGTATCACCATGGACTGGATACCCTTGCCGTAAGGCGACATGGCAAGCAGGGCCGGAAACTTTTCTTTTGCGTCCGGCCGGAAGATATCGACGGCGACGCTGATGCCATCCCTCATGCGCACCATGACGTCGCGTTCATCGGCCATGGCGTACTTCTTTTCCGACGCCTGAGGGGTCCGAGCCATATGCTGTCTCTCCAGAGTATTAGTTCTCAAGTTTCGATCTTATCATCGAGTGGAGCAACTTTCTTTATCAAAGGAAAAGCTGATCGAGTAAAACTTCGTCATTGCGAGGCTCAGAGGGCCGTGGCAATCTCAGGGACGGACTTTTTTGGGCGTCATTGCGAGCCGACGGCGAAGCAATCTTCTTCGCATCACCAAGATCGCCGCGCCCTTCGGGCTCGCGATGACGGGCCTTTTTTGGGTGCGAGGCCCTAGGGCCGTAGCAATCTCGACGACGGGCTTATTCAGCATCTCGTCTTGCCCCGCCGTACAGAAGATGGGGAAGCGCTTCTGCGCTGAATTATTTTCACCGGATCAGACCCGCAGGCCAGTAAACGCTCTGTTTCACACCGCTGCGGGAAGCGGGCCTCAATTGCAGCAATACGTGATGCGGACGCAGGAAATAAAGTCCCGCGACAGATCTGGCCGCGAGCCTTGTCTCCCGGGGGCGCTTCGTATAGCATTTTCGCGGCACAATCGTTGTGGCTTCAATCCATCGCACATTAACCAACGACACAGGAAACGACATGAAGAATGCAGTGACGATAGCTTTGTTGTTTGCAGGCTTGCTCTCTGGCGGCAGCAGCTTTGCCACCGGACTGGCCACTTGCGATTCCGGCCCCAAGGAAAGCTGGCAGCCGCAGGAAAAGCTGGAAAAGATGCTGGTCGAAAAAGGCTGGCGCATCAATCGCGTCAAGGAAGACGGCGGTTGCTACGAGGTCTATGCGCTCAACGAAAAAGGCCAGCGCGTCGAGGCCTATTTCCATCCCAAGACCCTTGAGCCGGTGCCGACACAAGCGCGGCGTTAGTCCGGGGGAAGCCATGGGGACGGCGATGAAGGTCTGGGACCCGCTGGTCCGCATTTGCCACTGGACGCTGGCTGCCAGTGTCGTGCTGGCCTGGGCAACACAGGAAGGTTGGGGCGCGTGGCATGAGTGGATTGGCTATGCATCGCTCGCGGTCGTGGCGGTGCGCCTGCCCTGGGGGCTTATGGGAACGGCGACGGCGCGTTTCGTTACGTTCGTGCGGTCGCCGCGGGAAACGCTGGCCTATGCCAGGCGCGTCCTGGCCGGGGACGAAGAGCGCTACCTGGGCCACAATCCGCTGGCTGGCTGGATGATCGTCCTGTTGCTGGGCAACGTGCTGCTTGTGGGTTTGAGCGGCTGGTTATTTACCACCGACCGTTACTGGGGCGTCAAATGGGTCGAGGATGTCCATGAGGGTTTGTCCAACTCCCTCATGGCGCTCGTCGCCCTGCATCTGGCAGGCGTGATCTTTACCTCGTTCCGCCAGCGCGAGAATCTGGTAGCCACAATGCTGCATGGGCGCAAGCGACCGCTGCACTGAGCGCTTGCCGCCCCTCTGCCGTGGCTGATCAGGCGACAAGCGTTGCCACGATGTCGTCGCCGCGCAATTCCACGACGCGCGCGCGCAGCAGGTCTTGCAGAAGCCATGCTGCCAGCGCCTCGGGTGTCTGACGCAGCAGGTGCACGCCGACATCCATGAAGAAGGGGATGCCGCAAAGATACTCCGCCAGATTGACGCGCCGCAGCCGCCGCAGTTCCAGCAGGTTGAAGGTGAAGCAGGCCTTGAGGGCGTTTCTCGCCATGCGCGAGGGATCTTCCTCGAAGGCTGCGACTCGTTTCATGGCGCGCTCCATGGCGTCGTCGAATTCGGCGAAGGGTGCGCCGTGGCCCGGGATCACCAGATCGACCGCCAGCCTGCCGATAGCCTCCAGGGTCGCCTTGGTCGCCGCGAGGCCCGGCGCCTGCCCCATGACCTCGGCGAATTGGACGCCGAAGCCGTCCCGCCACAGGGCGTCGCCGCTAATCAAAATCCGTTTGCTTTCACAGTAGAAAACCAGCGCCTCCATGTCGTGGCCAGGCGCTTTGAGCGCGCGCCAGGTGAGGCCGGCGAGTTCGAACTCTTCTTCGGCATGGAGAACTGCGTCATGACGGAACGGTTCGCCCTTCTGGCCGGAGGGCCTCAACATCAGGAAGTCCTCGTCCCAGGAGGTGATGGCCTCACTGATGCCGGCGGGGATGGTGATGCCGCAGCCGAACGCCTTCTGCAAGGCGGCGTTGCCGCCGATGTGGTCGGAATGCGAATGGGTGTTGATGATGCGCGCAAGGCTTCTGCCGTCCAGGGCATGGCGCACCAGTTCCAGCGTCTGCGGCGCATGACTGACATAGCCGCTGTCGATCAGGGTCGCGCGTTCGCCTTCCAGGAACAGGATGTTGTTGGAGGAGAGCCAGCCGCGCTCCAGAACGCGGACTTGCTTCGGCAGATTCATCGAGGCGCGCAGGCTTCGCGGCGGCTGGCTAATGCGGCGAGAATCAATCTTCGTTCTTCTTCGCTGGCGGAACTCCAAACGCCTATCTCGGCCAGGGTGCGCCAGCAGCCCTGACAGAAGTCTCCCTCCATCTTGCAGACGTTGATGCAGGGCGAAGCGGTCATGCGCTGCCCGATGCTGTCGCTTTCGCCAGCATCGCCCGCGCCACCTTCGAGGCCGAAGGGCGGCCCAGCTTTTCGGCTATCCAGGCGCCCGTAGCGGTCAACTCTTCGAGATTGATGCCGACGTCAATGCCCAAGCCCGCGAGCAGATAGACGACATCCTCGGTCGCGACATTGCCCGAGGCGCCGGCGGCATAAGGGCAGCCGCCCAGTCCTGCGACCGAGGCATCGAAGACGGCGATCCCTGCTTCGAGCGAGGCGTAGATGTTGGCGATGGCCATGCCGTAGGTGTCGTGGAAGTGGCCCGCCAGTTTCTTGAGAGGCACGCGCCTTGCGACGGCCTCGATCAAGTCGCGGGTCTTGCCCGGCGTGCCACAGCCAATGGTGTCTCCCAGCGAAATCTCGTAGCAACCCATTTCCAGCATCGTCTGGGCGATCTCGGCCACGGCGGCGGCAGCGACCTCTCCCTGATAGGGGCAGCCGAGCACGCAGGAGACATAGCCGCGCACCTTGACCCGGTTGCGGCGGGCTTCCTCCACCACGGCGCCAAAGCGCGCCAGGCTCTCGGCGATCGAGCAGTTGATGTTTTTTTGTGAAAAGGCTTCCGAGGCGGCGGCGAACACGGCGATCTCCGTAGCGCCCGCCTGGAGCGCGGCCTCGAAGCCCTTCATGTTGGGCACCAGGACAGGGTAGGCGACGCCGGGCAGGCGTTCGATGCCGCTCATGATCGCGGCGTTATCGGCCATCTGCGGCACCCACTTGGGCGAGACGAAGGCCGTGGCCTCGATGCATTTCAGCCCGGCCTGGCCGAGACGGGCGATGAGTTCGATCTTCACCGCCGTGGGGACGATGGACTTCTCGTTCTGGAGGCCGTCGCGCGGGCCGACTTCGACGATTTTGACTTTCGTGGGCAGGGTCATTTGTCAATCTCGAATTCTACAAGTTCCGCGCCGTCCGTCACCTGGTCGCCGACTGCGTACCTGAAACGGATCACCTTTCCGGCGGCAGGGGCGGTGAGGGTGTGCTCCATTTTCATGGCCTCGAGAATCAAAAGCGGCGCACCCTTTGCCAAATGCACCCCGACCGCCGCGATCAGTGCGATGACCTTGCCAGGCATCGGCGCGGTCAGGCCGCCGTCGGGACCGCCGCCTTCTCCGGCGTGGTAGAGCGGATCGACGTTGGCCAGGAGATGGCTAGAGCCGTGCAGGAAGACATGGCGCCGCTCGCCGGCCGTCACCACGGTGGCGGTGAGATGCATGCCGTCGAGATCGGCGCGCAACTGACCGTTCTCGCCGAGTTCGCCGACGGCATGGGTGGCCTGAGTGCTGCCTCCGAGCGTCAGACTGTAGCCCTTGCCGAGGTAGGCGACGGCAATCGATTGTTCTTCTTCGCCGTGGCGAAAGCGCAGCGTGCGCCGGGCGGCGCTGTTCACGCGCCAGCCGTCACTGAGATGCCAGGGGGAGTGCGGGTCCTGCTCGCGTGCCGCGGCGCGATGAGCCGCGCGCGCCTCCCGCAGCAGTTCGGCCAGCGCCGCCACCAGCCAGGCCTGGGGCGGCGTCGCCGCCGTCGCGGGAAAGAGCAGATCGCGCTCGCGCTCAATGAGGCCCGTGTCGAGATCGGCCGAGGCGAAAGCCGGGCAGGCCACCAGCCTCGTGAGAAAGGCGACATTGTTGGCGACACCGACGATGCGATATTGCGCCAGCGCCTGCAGCATGCGTGCGAGCGCCCGCTCGCGGGTCTCGTCCCAGACGATCAGCTTTGCGATCATGGCGTCGTAGTGGGGCGAGATCTCGTCGTTCTGTTCGACGCCGCTGTCTACGCGGACATGCAGCGACTCCTCGGGCTGGGCGAGATGGGAGAGCCGTCCGGTCGAGGGCAGGAAGCCCTTGTCGGCATCCTCGGCGTAGATGCGCGCCTCCAGGGCATGGCCGCGGATCGCCAGTTGTTCCTGGGCAAGCGGCAGCGGCTCTCCCGCGGCCACGCGCAGTTGCCATTCGACAAGATCGAGTCCGGTGATCATTTCACTGACGGGATGCTCGACCTGAAGCCGCGTGTTCATCTCCATGAAGTAGAAGCTGCCGTCCTGATTGACGATGAACTCCACCGTCCCGGCACCGACATAGCCCACGGCCTTCGCCGCTTCCACCGCCGCGCGGCCCATCGCGGCGCGGCGCTGGGCGCTCATGCCCGGCGCCGGCGCTTCCTCGAGCACCTTCTGGTGGCGGCGTTGCACCGAGCAGTCGCGCTCGAAGAGATGGACGACCTTGCCCTGGCTGTCGCCGAACACCTGGAACTCGATATGGCGCGGGCGGTCGAGATAGCGCTCGAGCAGCACCTGGTCCGAGCCGAAGCCAGCCTTCGCCTCGCGCTGGCAGGATGCCAGCGCGTCCAGGAATTCTTCCGTCTTGTTCACGATGCGCATGCCGCGCCCGCCGCCGCCTGCCGAAGCCTTGATGAGCAGCGGGTAGCCGATTTTCTTGGCCTGGCTTTTCAGAAATTCGGGATCCTGATTCTCGCCATGGTAGCCGGGCACCAGAGGGACACCGGCATTTTCCATCAGCGTCTTGGCGGCTGACTTCGAGCCCATGGCACGAATCGCAGAAACCGGCGGGCCGATGAAAACCAGTCCGGCGCGCGCGCATTCCTCGGCGAAATCCGCGTTCTCGGAAAGGAAGCCGTAGCCGGGATGGATCGCCTGGGCTCCCGTTTGGATCGCCGCCGCGATGATGCGGCTGCCCACGAGATAGGATTCGGCTGCCGCGGCCGGCCCGATCAGCACCGCCTCGTCGGCCAGGCGGACATGGCGCGCGCCGGCATCCGCCGCGGAATACACGGCGACGCTGCAAACGCCAAGACGCCGCGCGGTCTTGATGACCCGGCAGGCGATTTCGCCGCGGTTAGCGATCAGTATCTTATTGAACATAGGGTTCTCCGCGGCTCAATCGCCTGAGCGCGCTACGCGCTCCCGGCGATTTGACTTCGTCGCTGCGCCGCTTTGCGGCTGGTCACCGCGGTTAG
>CAIYYX010000010.1 GCA_903930535.1 uncultured Sterolibacterium sp.
AGGCCCGCAGGGCCGTGGCAATCTCAGTGACGACGTTTTTGCCTGTCATTACGAGGCCCGCAGGGCCGTGGCAATCTCAGTGACGATGTTTTTGTTTGTCGCTCGCGCGTTTGGCACGGCGATTCAGGCCAGGCCCTTGGCGGCGAGAAAGGACAGCATCGCCGCCCGGCACTCCTCGGGGCGTTCGATCTGCAACAGGTGTCCTGTTTCCGGCACGAACTCATACTCGTACTTCCCTTCCATGGCCAAAGCCTGGTTCGCCGCGCCGGTGGGCGGGGAACCCTTGGCGGCAGGGTCCGCGCTAATAAGTTTCACGGGACCGCCGAAGGCCTCGGCCGGCGGCCAGAGTTCCAGCGTCAATGCGGCAAGATAAATCGAGGCTTCAAGTTCCCTGCGACAGGTCAGGGTGAATTTCCCGGCACCGTCGGGTCGCAGAACGGCTTTCGCCATGTCGGCCTGACTCTGGGGATGCCAGCGGCTCTGGGCCCGGTTGGTCGCGAATACCTGATGGAGTTCGTCTGTCGATGCGAAGCTGTCCGGCCGCTCCAGCGCCCATTCAACGAGGCGGGTCTCGAAGGCCTTCATGGCTTCATACAAGGCGTGACTGCGCGGCGGCACATTGGGCGGGTCGAACAGGACGAGCGCGTCCCACACCCATTCCATCTGCACCGCATGCTTCATCGCGGCGCGTGCAGACATCGAATGGAAGATGCCGACACTCTTCTTGTGGCCGAGACGTTCATCCACCCCATGGAACACGCTGCCCAGATCGCGCGCCAGCTGTTTATAGTTATGGCCGTCGGCGCCGCAGGGCTCGTTTCTGCCGTGATTGCGCATGTCGAACAGGATGACGTCGAATTTCTCGAGCAGCGGTTCCCAGAAAACCCGGTAGCCGTCGATGGCAAAGCCGTTGCCGCTGCTGATGAAAAGGCGGACGCCGTCCGGGTTTCCACCCCGGCGGACATCGATGTCGACGCCGTCTTCCATGGTCAGTTGAAAAATGCTGCTTGGAGCCGCCATCTGATTTCCTTTTCAAAATTTCCGCCTATTGTACTGATCAAAGCCGTCCAAAGACGGCCTTTGCCGGGGAATATGGTGAAAATTCCGCTGCGCTTAAAGCATCAGCATCCGGCCACGCACAGACCCTTGCCGTCAAACTCCATGGTGCGCCCGCTGATGGCAAGGTAAGGGAGAACGCCCTTGAGTTGCTTGATCAAGGCCGCCGCGCGCGAAGTCGGGCGCAGTTTGCCGCCCTCGGTCACGGCCTCATTCGGATGCGACAGGATCACCGATGCGGGCCGCACGAGTTCGTTCATCGCGTAAGCGGCCGAGGCCGGCGTGACAGCGCTCGGACCCAGGTTGAGGACGGCGAGATTGGCCTTGTGATAGTCATTCACCACCGTCTTCATCTCGGTATGGATACCGGTGTCGCCGGACAAATAGGCGGTCAGTCCATTGCTGAACTTGACGACGAAACCGCTGGGCGGCCCCAGGAAGAGGCCGGTGCCCTCGTGTTCCAGATGCGCGCGATCCGCCTCGGACAGCAGTGCGGGCGCCACATTGTTGGCGTGGGACGCGAAGACAACGGTAATTTCCACCCCTTGCACAGTCCCGGCAGCACGGGCGATGAAGACGCCGCCCAGATGCGTGTTCGAGCGGCAGGCTGCCGCAACCGGGACCTCGACCGCACCGGCGGTTTGCGGGCACAGGGGGGTGGGCTTGCCGCCGCGGATGGTCTGAACTTTCGTACCGATGAATGCCCCCATGTCGCTGGTCATGACAATCGCCGCATTCTTCGTCGCGGCAATCTCCGCAGTCATGGAGTGCGTGCCAGCCGGCACTGACTCGATGGCAGCGCAGCTTCCGGCGCCGGGTGCCTTGAGCTTGCGGTCGCCAATGTGATCGCCATGGGCGTGGCTCAACAACACCAGATGAATCTTGCCCAGCCGCGGATCGTCCGCGCCGGTGACGGTGTGGCCCACATCATAGAGAAAGCGCACGCCACTGGGATCTTCGAACACCAGTGCGCGGTCGCTTGCGCAAAGCTCCCCTGCATGGGAACCCAGCGGCGTGATCCTTACGTTCTGCGCCAAGACCGTGGAGGCGACCGCAGCAAGGGCTAGGACGGCGAGCATGTTTTTCATGACGGTCTCCTGTTGTTTGATTTGCAGCCTGGACCGGCTGCATTCCCAGCATCCTATAGTTGACTTATTGAGTCAAGCATTGTTGAATGGACTCGCCAACGGCCGCCGGAAGATAGGTCTGAGCCTGTCAGCATTCGGAGGAAATAATGATCGGCATCCGCACAGCACGCATGCTCACGCGCTATAACGCATGGTCGAACAAGGTATGGTTTGATGCCATCGCCGCACTGCCGGCGGGCGAAGCCACCAAGGAGCGCAAAAGCCTGTTCAAGAACATGGTGCACACCCTCAACCATATCTACGTCATCGATCAGATATGGCAGGCGCACCTTACGGGAGCGGACCACGGCCTCACGGCGCGCAATACCCCGGATCATCCGCCGCAGGACGAACTGTGGCGCAAGCAGCAGGAAATCGACACCTGGTATATCCACTGGAGTGATGCGCTGACCGATGCGGCAATCGATGAGCGCAGGAGCGTTGTGCTCATCGGCGGCAATGGGGTTTCAATGTCGCGCGGCGAAATGCTGCTGCATTTGTATCATCACACGGCCTATCACCGGGGCTTCGTCGGCGAAATGATTTATGAGGTTCCGGGCTGCCGCCCGCCGGTGACGGACTTGCCCGTATTCCTGAGAGAAGTCCCGCAGAACTAAGTTGCTGTCGGGCTGCACCCGTCCGGGTCACCTATTCTGGTGATCGAGATGTCTCCATCGAAAGCCCGACACCTAGCAGCCACAGCGTTTCCCTGGCGGCTTGTTTTCGGCTGCGCCTCAGTCGGCCCTGATTTTTCCTTCCGTGATGATCTTCTGGTAGCGGGCCGCCTCGACCTTCATCAGTTCCGCCAACTGATCGGGCGTGCTGGCAATGACATCCATGCCTATGGCCGCGAGCCTCTTCTGCACCGCGGGCTCCTTGAGGATGCGCGCCACTTCCACCGCCAGCTTATCGACGATGGGGCGCGGCGTCCCCTTGGGTGCCAGGAGGGCATAGATGGAAATCGACTCGAAGTCTGTCAGGCCCTGCTCGTCCAGCGTCGGCACGCCCGGTAATAACGGCGAGCGCTTCCTGTCGGCGATGCCGATCGCCCTGACCTTGCCGGATTCGATGAAGGACGTCACCGCCGATATCTGCGCGAACATCATCGTGATCTGTCCGGTCATGGTCGCCATCACGCCTTCCGAGGTTCCCTTGTAGGGAATATGCTGCATGTCCGTGCCGGTGGCGATCTTGAACATCTCGCCGGCCAGATGCGGCTGGCTGCCGACGCCAGGGGATGCGAAATTGAGCTTTCCCAGATTCGCTTTTGCGTAAGCGATGAGTTCCTTCAGGTTCTTTGCCGGCAGGTTCGGATCGGCTATCAGCACATTGTCCACGCCGACCATGAGCGAGATCGGCGCAAAATCCCGGAAGGAATCGTAGTTCATCTTGGAAAAGATGTACTGGTTGATCATCAAGGGACCCGTCGGGGCCGTGACCAGTGTGTAGCCGTCGGCTGCGGCGTGCGCCGTGTATTCCATGGCGATGTTGCCGCCCGCGCCGGTCTTGTATTCGACGATCACCGGCTGATGCCAGCGCGCGATAAGCTGGTCGGCGACTATCCGCGAGATCACATCGGTCGGGCCGCCGCCGGAAAACGGGTTGATGATGTGGATCACCTTGGAAGGATAGGCTTCCGCACTCCCCTGCGACTGGGCAGCGGAAGGGATCAGTGCGGCGACAAGCATGGCTGCCAGAAATCTCATATTCAATCTTCCTCTTCTTTCGCTTTGTATTGCGCCACGAGCTTCTGCTGCAAAGGAGCAGGCATGGGCGCGTAACGGGAAAACTCCAGAGTGAAGCTGCCATGACCGCCGGTCAGCGACTTCAGGCGCGACTGGTAGTCGGCAAGTTCGGCCAGCGGAATCTCGCCGCTGATGGCCGTCGTGCCCTGGCCGCGGCTGCCTGAGCTAGTGCCGGTGACATGGCCGCGGCGCGAGCGCAAGTCTCCGGTCAGATCGCCGATCGCCGAATCGAGCGCCGTCACCACGATATTGACGATGGGTTCGAGCACGATGGCGGCAGCTTCCCTGATTGCCTTCATCGTCGCCTTGCGTCCGGCACTGACGAAGGCGACTTCCTTGGAGTCTACCGCATGATGCTTGCCGTCATGGACTGTGACGCGCAGGTCGACCACCGGCTTGCCGCTGATGACGCCGGCGTCAAGGGCCTGACGCACGCCCTTCTCCACCGCGGGGATGAAAACGCCGGGGATGGTGCCGCCCTTCACCGCATCGACGAACTCGAAGCCTGCGCCCCGGGGAAGCGGCTCGACGGAGAGGGACACCTCGCCGAACTGGCCGGCGCCGCCAGATTGCTTCTTGTGGCGGTAGGTGGCCGTCGCATTTTTGGTGATGGTCTCGCGGTAAGGAATGCTGGGCGGAGATGTGGCGAGTTCGAGCTTGAACTGGCTGGCCATTTTCTCCAGCTTGGCGCGCAAGTGCATCTCTCCCAGACCGCGAATCACCGTCTCGTTGCCGTCGGGATGCCGCTCGACGACGAAGCAGGGGTCCTCCAGCTCGAGCTTGTGCAGCACCTCGAAAAGGCGCTGCTCGTCGCCGCGACGCTTGGTCTCGACCGCCAGCCCCTGCATGGGCAGCGGGAAGTCGAGCGGCCTCAGGTGAATGTGATCCTCGTCATGGGAGTCATGGAGAACGGCATCGAACTCGACCTCCTCGATCTTGGTCACGGCACCGATCTCGCCTGGCACCAGTTCATCCACTTCGATGTAGTCCTTGCCCTGCAGCTTGTAGAGATGACCGACCTTGAAGGGGCGGCGGCCAGAGCCGGCGAAGAGCTGCATGTCGCGTCGCATCGTGCCCTGATGCACGCGGAAGACGCCGACCTTGCCCATGTAGGGATCGGCGATGACCTTGAAGACATGGGCCAGCACATGCAGATCCGGATCAGGCTTGGCCTGGAACTCCTCGATCGAGCCTCCGGGTTCGCCCCTGAAGAAGGGCGGCGGATTCCCCTCGGAAGGATTCGGCGCGAGGCTCTCCAGCACATGCAGCAGTTCGTCCATGCCGGCACCTGTCCGGGTCGATACGAACAGGATGGGGATCAGGTGACCGGCGCGCAGCGCCTGCTCGAAAGGAGCATGCAGTTCCGTTGCAGAGGGATCCTTGCCATCCTCGAGATAGCGGGCGAGCAGAGCCTCGTCCTCCTCGACGACCTGGTCGATCAAGGCGCGGTGGGCAGAGGCGACCGAAGCGAAATCGACATCTCCGGAATCATGTTCGAGTACCTCGACGACATCGTGGCGATCATGTGCGGGCAGGTCGAGCAGCATGCACTCCTTGCCGAAGCGCGCACGGATCTCATTGACCAGGGCCGACAGATCGATGTTCTCGGCATCGATCTTGTTCACGACTATCATGCGGCAAAGATTGCGCGCCGCGGCCCATTTCATCATGCGTTCCGTGGCCAGCTCGATGCCGGTCTGGGCATTGATGACCAAGAGCGCCGTATCCACAGCCGCCAGCGCGGCGATGGCCTGGCCAGCGAAGTCGGGGTAGCCCGGCGTGTCTATGAGCTGGACCTCGACGCCCTTCCAGGCGAACTTCACCAGGGCGGAATAGAGAGAGTGGCCTGAAGATTTCTCCTGGGCATCGAAGTCGCAGACCGTGTTGCCCTTCTCGACTGTGCCAGGCGCGCTGATTGCCCCGCTCATGAAAAGCAGGGCTTCGGCCAAGGAAGTCTTGCCGGCGCCGCCATGCCCGACCAGAGCGATGCTGCGGATGGATTCGGATTTCGGCATGGCAAACTCCCTTCTTTGTCGGGCTTTCTATGGACCACCTTTATGGTGGTCGCCCGACAGCCCCAGCGGGACCGTCGGGCGCCGGGCTAAAGCCCGACCTACCCCTTGAGGGTTGGCAGAATCCTCAGTGCGTTGTCGCGATCTATCATTTTCATCTCGGCCGGATTGAATAACCCAGCCAGGCCTGTCACATGCTCCACCCCGAGCCGATAAGGGTAGTCCGTGCCAAACACGATTTGCGAAGGCGCGACCATTCTCGAGAGCGCGGCCATATTGATCGGATTGGCAACCTGTGCGGTATCGTAATAGAAGCGCTTGATCTCGGCCATCACGCTCGCGCCGGTGAAGCCCCTGGCCTTGAACGCCGGCAAGGAAACCACCCAGGTCGAGAAGCGGTCGGAAATCGCGGTGAGCGTGCCGCCGCCGTGCGAGAAAATGAAATTGATGTCCTTGTACTTGGCCGAGGTGCCAGAGAAAATCAGGCTGGCGATGGTGCGCGCGGTATCGGTGGCCCATTCGATGACGCCGGTGGGCACACCGACGGAAAGATTGACGCAGCAGGCCGGCTCGTTCGGATGGGTGTAGGCGGTGACCTTGCGGCGGTTGAGCTCTTCCATCACCGGCGCGAAGGCCTTGTCGCCCAGGAACTTGCCATCGTAGCTGGTCATGAAGGCCACACCGTCGAACTTCAGGACGTCCAGCGCATAGGCGATCTCCTTCAGCGTCTCGTCCACATGCGGCATGGGCAGGAGAGCGAAGGCACCGAAGCGACCCGGATGGTCCTGGGTAAGCTTTTTCGCATATTCGTTGGAAGAGCGCGCGACCGCAGCCGCCTCGGCGGGTCCGAGGAAACCCACGGCCGGCAGGGTCGGCGAGGTGATCGACGTGGCGATTCCTGCCTTATCCATGTCGTCGAGTGATTTCTGCACCGTCCAGTTGGTGACGGGCGGCGAGTCGAGCTTGTATTTTTTCAGCTCGACCACCCATGAAGGGGGGGATATGTGGTGGTGAACGTCGATGCGGTGCGGTTTGGCCGCATCCGCCGAGATGGCCAGGCCGCTTGCAGAGAGCAGGCCCATGGCGCCAATACCCCCCACGGCGCCGAGGAATTCGCGTCGCGTGGCTCCTGTGTGGCAACCGCAATTCAGATGCATGCTGTTATCCATTTCCCCTCCAGAGATGTTAACGAGATTCACAGCTTACTACGAAGCGCCCGCAGTCGCGTGCCACAGTTGCAGCTTTTCCAGGGAAACATCATCGGTCTTGGTCAGCACCATGCGCGCTCCTTCGAATTTCTCGTTGAAGGTGTAATCGCTGACCATCACCACCGTCGGGATGCCTGCCGCCAGGCTTGCCGCCAGTCCGTGGGAGGAGTCCTCCACCGCCAGGCAATCGCGCGGTGGCAGACCGAGCGCGGCGAGAGTCCAGAGATAAATATCGGGCGAGGGTTTCTTGGCCGCCACCACGTCGCCGCTGGCGATGACCTCGAACCAGGTCTCGGCCCTGGGACCAAGGTTTGCCCGCAACAGGCCCACCACGTTCTCCTTCTTCGAACTCGAGGCAATCGCCAGGCGCAGGCCTTCTGTCCGCGCATCGCAGATCAACCGGCCGATATCCGCACGCAAGGGAATGGCGCGGGCGTCGAGCAGGCGCTGGTAATTCCGCGTCTTGAGGTCATACACGCGTTTGACCAACTCCTCGAAATCAGGCCGGGCGCGCGTCGCCGGATCGAAGTTCTCGGCATAATGAAGTATGCGCTCCCGGCCTCCGGCCACATCCAGCAAGCCGCCGTAGAAGGCTTCGTCCCAGTGCCAGGAAAGACCCACTTCGGCAAAGGCCGCATTGAAGGCCGGGCGATGGCCATCCCTCTCGGTATTGGCAAGAGTGCCGTCGACATCGAAGATGAGTGCGCGCAAGGTCATGATTGTTAACGCCCGCTGAGGGATGATGTGCATAGACTAGCGGATTTTGGCCTGGCTGGTAATTCCCATTTTATATATGGGGATAAACATAGTCGGGAAGTCGCTTCGCCGCCGATAGTGGTAAAGTGAACCAATTAGGATCAAGCGTTCCTGGCGAGTGGAGATCAAACGCACGTGAAGCCAACAGATATCGGTGCTCCCGACTATTTTCATAAAGTCGTGGATTGCCAATGGGCCTGCCCGGCCCACACCCCCGTTCCCGAATACATTCGTTTGGTCGCTGCAGGTCGATACTCGGACGCCTACATGATCAACTGGGAGTCCAATGTCTTTCCGGGCATTCTTGGCCGCGTCTGCGACCGCCCCTGCGAGCCCGCCTGCCGCCGCGGCAGGGTGGACAAGGAACCCGTCGCCATCTGCCGCTTGAAGCGCATCGCCGCCGATCTCAAGGAAGACATCCACGGCCGCCTGCCAAAGGTCCCGGCGCAGAAGAATGGCAAGAAGATCGCCTGCATCGGCGCCGGCCCGGCTTCGTTGACAGTGGCGCGCGACCTGGCCGTACTCGGATACCAGATCACCGTTTTCGACAACGGCAAATCGGCCGGCGGCATGATGAGGAGCCAGATCCCGAAGTTCCGCCTGCCCGACAGCGTCATCGACGAGGAGTGCGACTACATCATCGGCCTCGGCGTCGAGACGCGCTACGGTCAGCAGATAGAAAGCCTGAAGAAAGTGCTCGAGGGCGGCTGGGACGCCGTCTTCGTCGGCACCGGCGCGCCGCGCGGCCGCGACGCCGACATCCCCGGCCGGCAGGAGGCTGCCGCACAAATCCATATCGGCATCGACTGGCTGGCCAAGGTCGCCTTCGGTCATTTGAGCAACATCTCAAAGCGCGTCATCGTCCTGGGTGGCGGCAATACCGCCATGGACTGCTGCCGCTCGGCACGACGACTGGGCGGCGAGGACGTCAAGGTCGTGGTGCGAAGCGGCTTCGAGGAAATGAAGGCCTCGCCCTGGGAAAAGGAAGAGGCCCAGCACGAAGGCATTCCCATACTGAACTTCCTCGTCCCCAAGGAGTTTTCGCACGCCAAGGGCAAACTCATCGGCGTCGTGTTCGAAAAAGTGCGCGCCGAATACGACGCGAAGGGCCGGCGCAGCCTGGTTCCGACGGGCGAACCCGATGTACTGATGGAATGCGACGAAGTCCTGGTGGCCATAGGTCAGGAAAACGCCTTCCCCTGGATAGAGCAGGACATCGGCGTTCAGTTCGACAAATGGGGCATGCCGGTGCTCGACAAGACCACGCTGCAATCGACGCTGCCCAAGGTATTCTTCGGCGGCGATGCGGCGCTGGGTCCGAAGAACATCATCACCGCCGTGGCACAGGGGCACGATGCCGCCATCTCCATCGACCAGTTCTGCAAGGGCAAGAACCTGATGGAACGACCGCCGCCCCTGACCAACCTGGTCAGCCAGAAGATGGGCATCCACGAGTGGAGCTACGACAACCAGATTTCCGAGGAAGAGCGCAAGAAGGTGCCGATGAAGGCGCTGGAGAGCGCCCTGAAGAACATCAATGTCGAACTCGAACTCGGCTTCGACCCCCGCCTGGCCTATGCCGAGGCTGAGCGCTGCCTGAACTGCGACATCGAGACGGTATTCACTCCCAAGATTTGCATTGAGTGCGATGCCTGCGAGGACATCTGTCCGACAGAATGCATCTCCTTCATCGGCAATGGCGATGAGGCCGATTTGCGCGGCCGCCTGAAGGCCCCGGCTGCGAATCTCGATCAGACGCTCTATGTCTCGACAGAGTTGAAGACCGGACGCGTCATGGTCAAGGACGAAAACATCTGCCTGCATTGCGGCCTGTGCGCCGAGCGCTGTCCGACCGGCGCCTGGGACATGCAGAAATTTCTAATACAGGTCGCCCACGCAGGGGCGGAGGTACGGAGAACATGAGTGCCATGAGTAACGTCACTGCAATCCAGCGCTGCAACGATTTCGTCGTCAAGTTCGCCAACGTCAATGGCTCCGGATCGGCCTCCGCAAACGAGCTGTTCGCCCGCGCCATCATCCGCATGGGCGTGACGGTGACGCCGCGCAACATCTTCCCGTCCAACATCCAGGGGCTGCCAACCTGGTACGAGATGCGCATCTCGGACGCTGGCTGGCGCGGCAGCCGCGGCAGCTGCGACCTGATGGTGGCGATGAATCCGCAGACCTGGGACCGCGACATCGCTGAAATCGAGCCCGGCGGCTACCTCTTCTACGATTCGACCAAACCCCTGCCGCGCTCGAAGTTCCGCGACGACATCACGGTTCTCGGCGTCCCCCTGACCGAGATCTGCAACCGTGAATACAGCGATTTGCGCCAGCGCCAACTGTTCAAGAACGTCATGTATGTCGGCGCGCTCACGGCGCTCCTCGACATGGAAATGGCGGCTGTGGAAAAGCTGATCTCCGACCAGTACCGCGGCAAGGACAAGCTGATCAGCGCAAACTTCAATGCCTTGAAGCTCGGCTACGAATACGCCAAGGCGAACCTGCCCTGCCCGATCGGCTTGCGCATCGAGCATGCCGACAGCGTCGGCGACAATATTTTTGTCAACGGCAACGATGCCTGCGGATTGGGTGCGGTCTATGGCGGCGCGACGGTCGCGGCCTGGTACCCGATCACGCCATCGACCTCGGTGATCGAGGCCTTCACCAGCTATTGCCGCAAGTACCGCACAGACCCCGACAACGGCGCGGCCCGCTACGCCATCGTCCAGGCCGAGGACGAACTCGCCTCCATCGGCATGGTCATCGGCGCCTCCTGGAACGGCGCCCGCGCCTTCACCGCCACATCCGGACCCGGCATTTCCCTGATGCAGGAGTTCTTCGGCCTCGCCTATTTCGCGGAAATCCCCGCGGTGATTTTCGATGTGCAGCGGGGCGGTCCTTCGACCGGCATTCCGACACGGACCCAGCAATCCGATCTGCTCTCCTGCGCCTACGCCTCCCACGGCGACACCAAGCATGTGCTGCTTTTCCCCGAGGATCCCTACGAGTGCTTTTCGCTCGGCGCCCAGGCCTTTGACCTCGCCGAGCGTTTGCAGACCCCCGTTTTCGTCATGCTCGATCTCGACATCGGCATGAACGAAAGGCTTTGCAAGCCCTTCGACTGGGACGACCAGCGCCGCTACGACAGAGGCAAAGTGATGAGTTACGAGGAACTGGAGGCAGGCAAGGATTTCGGCCGCTATCTCGACGTCGATGGCGACGGCATTCCCTACCGCACCATTCCCGGCACGCATCCGACCCGTGGCGCCTTCTTCACCCGCGGCACCTCGCGCAACGCCTACGCCAAGTACAGCGAGATGGGCGAGGACTATGTGTACAACATGGAACGGCTGCGGCGCAAGTTCGACACCGCAAAAACGCTGGTGCCCACCGCCATCCTGCGCGAAGCATCCGGGCCGTCCCGCTTCGGGGTCATCTACTATGGCTCGACAAGCCCGGCCATGGATGAAGCCTTTGCCGATCTCGAAGGCCGCGGCATTCACGTGAACACCCTGAGGGTGCGCAGCTTTCCCTTCGGCGAGGATGTTCTCGACTTCATCGCGGGGCACGAATACGTCTTCGTCGTCGAGCAAAACGAGAGCGCGCAAATGCGCACCCTGCTCATCAATGAAGGCGAGATCGATCCGAAACGCCTGGTCCGCGTGCTCCACTACGACGGCACGCCGATCACCGCCCGCTTCATCGCGAACAAGATCGCCGATGCGCTCGATGAGCGCAAGGTGAGCCCCATCCGCAAACAGGTGGCCTCATGACCTATCTCGCCAAACCCAAGCTATTCAGACCCGACACGCCGAAGAACGCGCTGGGCTACACCCGCCGCGACTACGAGGGCGCGATCTCGACGCTTTGCGCCGGCTGCGGCCACGACTCCATCAGCGCCGCTATTGTCCAGGCCAGCTTCGATCTCGACATCGAGCCGCACCGCGTTGCCAAGCTCTCGGGCATCGGCTGCTCTTCGAAGACGACGGACTATTTCCTCGGCAACTCGCATGGCTTCAACAGCGTCCATGGACGCATGCCCTCGGTGCTCACCGGCGCCGCCCTGGCCAACCGCGACCTGATCTACATGGGCGTCTCTGGCGACGGCGACTCCGCTTCCATAGGCATCGGCCAGTTCGCCCACGCCATGCGGCGCGGTGTGAACATGACCTACATCGTCGAGAACAACGGCGTTTATGGCCTCACCAAGGGCCAGTTCTCCGCAACCGCCGACAAGGGTTCGAAGAGCAAGCGCGGCGTCATCAACAACGACACGCCCATCGACCTCGTCGCACTGGCCCTGCAACTCGGGGCGACCTATGTGGCGCGCAGCTTTTCCGGCGACAAGGAGCAACTGGTGCCGCTGATCAAGGGCGCCCTGCGCCACCACGGCGCCGCCTTCATCGACGTCCTCAGTCCCTGCGTCACCTTCAACAACCATGCCGGCTCGACCAAGAGCTACGACTACGTGCGCGAGCACAACGAGGCGGTCAATCGCATCGACGTCATCCTGCCGCACGATCCGATCAGCGCCTCCTATCCTCCTGGCTCATTGCGCCGCGTCGTGCAGCACGATGGCTCCATCCTGCTCTTGCGCAAGCTGGGCGCAGACTACGATCCGTCGGATCGCATCGAGGCCATGAACCATCTGCACGAGCGGCACGCTCTGGGGGAAATCGTCACCGGTCTGCTCTACGTGGATGAGAGCGCAGAGGATCTCCACCGCCATCTGAACACGGTGGAGAAACCTTTGAACCAGTTGCGCGACGCCTATCTCTGCCCGGGCAGCAAGGCGCTCGATGCGCTGAACGCATCGCTGAGGTAGGCCGGCCTTTCGATCGAGACGCCCGGGCGGGTACAGCCCGACAACGACCGTGTCGGCCTGGCGACCGTGTCGGGCTGAAGCCCGACCTACTCCAACTGCTGCCAGTGCTCCTTTGCATCCCTGGGTTTCCACCAGGGGGCTATGCCCAGATCCTTGCAGACCACGCCGGCGGCGTTATAGCCGGGCGCGCCGGTGACATTGCCGCCAGGGTGAGCGCTTGCTCCACAGAGGTAGAGCCCGGCTACAGGCGTTCTGTACTGGCTACACTCAGGGAAGGGGCGCTTGTCGAGGTATTGGCTCTCGCTCAGTTCGCCGACCTGGATGTCGCCCCCTCTCATATTGGGTAGATGCCGCTCGATATCGACGGGCGTCATGCCGAACTTGGCGACGATATTCTCGGGCGTGAGATTGCTGACATAGTGGTTGAGATGCGTGGCGCAGCGATCGGTGAATTCCTGCCGGATCTTGTCCCAGCGCTCCGGTCCGCCTTCCTCCTTGCACAGATCGCCTGGTGCGACCTGCCAGAAAAATGCCGTACATTTCCCGTCAGGCGCCTGGCTCGGATCATGCTGCGCCGGTTGAGCGCCTATCAGTTGCAACGAACGCGGCAGGCGGCCGGCGTTGGCGTCCTCGTAGAGTTCGACGATGTCCTTCAGTCCTTCCAGGCCGGCGATGATGTAGAAAGCCTTATCTACGTCGGCATCGTACTTGGCCGCTTTCCAGTAGAGCCTCTCGTTCAGGGCCAGGTGCAGGGTGAACAGCGGCGTCGTATTGGAGTACTTGAACTTCTCCACCTTGGACGCAAAGTCAGCGGCGAGATTTTCCCGGCCGACCATGTCGAGAAATGTCTGGTTGGGGTTCACGCTGCTGATCACGAACTTCTTCGCGCGAAACTCGCGGCCATCGATGGTGCGCACGCCGACGGCGCGGCCGTTCTCCATGAGTATCCTGGCCACCGATTCGGCTTCCACCACGTCGGCGCCGGCTCTCACGATCATCTTGTGCAGGGAGTGGGCAAGCTTGTGCGTCGTTCCCTTGGACATCTGCGTATTCACGCCCGAAGCAATCGCCGCGGCGGCGATCATCCCCATGCCCTTGGAGTCCGTCTCGAAGCCGCGAATCACGGAAAGAAATGCGACCATGCCCCGCACCGAGTCGTTCTCGAACAGGCGGGTAACCGTCTCGTTGATCGAATAGGGTTGCCATTCCAGGTACTGCCGCCCCAGCGCGCTCTTTTCCAGCAGCGCCTTTTTCTCCGCGAAGGGAAGCGGCGGCGCGTATTGCTCCTGAAAGAAAATCTCCTTCGCCATGTCGGCGTATTTCTTGTTTACTTCCAGAAAGGTCTTTGCATCCTTGGCAGAGAAACGCCCGATGGATGCCGCCGTTTTCTCCGGCTCGTTGGCGTACCAGAGAATGGACCTGTGATCGCGCGTCAGCATGGCGACCGAGACCGGCAGGCGGATATACTCCTGCCCCATTTCCGCCAGTTCCAAATCCTTGTACCACATCAGGTCGGAGACGCCGCGGTGGTTGTTGGAATGGACGTTATGCCAGAAACCGGAGCGCGCACCCTCATGCGAATCCAGGCCGCCGCCCATTTCCAGATGCTTCTCCACCACCAGCATCTTGAGGCCCGCCTTTGCCAGGTAGCCGCAGCAGATCAGGCCGTTGTGTCCGGCGCCGATGATGATTCCGTCGTATTCTTTTTCCATCTTTCCCCCGTCGCTTCCAGCTAAGCTTTGTGCGCGATCCGCTCCTTCTTCGCCAGCAGTTCTTCCCTCGTTTCCCGGTGATCGGGATCGGGAACGATGGCATCCACCCCGCAACTCGGGATGCACTGGGGCTCGTCGTGGAAGCCCACGCACTCCGTGCATCTTTCCGGATCAATCACGTAGATGACCGGCGTCTCGCTGATGGCCTGGTTCGGGCAGTCCTCGACGCAAGCAGCACAATTGATGCAGTCTTCGTTGATCTTCAGTGCCATTCGTTTCAGGCGGCCTTCGCGGCCCCGTTCTCCTCTGCTATCGGTGCCCCCAGGAGTTCAGCCACATTCTTGATGAACTGGCTTTCCAGCTTTAGCCGCTGTCCCTTGATGATGGCCTCATACACGCGCTTCAGGTTGCCCTGGGCGTCTGCCAGAATCTTGTAGTAGATACGACACTTGTCCTCCCCGACCGCCTCCAGGTCGAGAATCATCGTGATCTTGGTCAGTCCGTCCTTGTCGGCAATCTTCGCCGCCCGGGCCAGACCCTTGCCCGGCACCGCAACCCCTTCGGCGACCAGGCGCGAGGGCGGTTTTCTCTCGATCACCGTCAGGGTCAGATTGTTGTCCAGGGGCAGCAGGCCCAGTTTGAGCAGGACGCCGAGATTCACGTGGTCATCGTCGACGACCTCGACGCGACTGGTGGTGGGAAAGGCCCTGGCAAGCTTTTCGATCTGACTGAACAAGGCGTAAACATCGCTCGTCGATTTGTCTACAAGATAGCTGTTTTCGATGGTGATCACGGATTTCCCTTTAAGACTTACTCGCCATCCCACCACTTGGGACGTTTGAGATCGTCAAGAATGATGTCGGCGGCGATCACCGCCGGACCGGCGATGATGCCCCCGCCCGGATGCATGCAGGCGCCCGCCATGTACAAGCCCTGGATCGGGGTTCTGAACTGGGCGACCTCCGGCAAGGGCCTGAAGTGCTCCATCTGGGCATGATTCATCCGCCCCATGAAAACGCCGCCCTGGGCCATGTTGATGATGCGGTTTTCGATATCCTCTGGGGTCTGCGTGGCGACCTTGAGGATGTTGTGAGAGGTCAGGTTGGGCGCGTACTCCCGCCACTTGGCGATGCAGCGCTCAGCGTATTCCTCCCTGACATCGTCCCAGTTCGCGCCCTTGATCTTGTAGGGCACCAGTTGCCAGAGAAATGCCGTGTGAAATCCCGGCGGCGCTTGCGACGGATCGAACCAGGTCGGAACGCTGGCGATGAAGGCCAGTTTACTGGGCAATTTGCCCTGCCTGATTTCAGCCATCACCTCGGTGAAATCCTCGGGCCTGTCGAAGCCGATATCCAGCCGCAGCGACTGATTGATGTCATCAAAGCCCGGTTGTGTCGTAAACTTCGGTGCCTCGCGCAAGGCCAGGTGCACCGAGAACACGGAAAACTCGTCCAGACGATGGCCGCGCACCTTGGCTGCGAATGCGGGTTCCAGGTTTTCCTCGCCGACCATTTTCAGGAAGGTCTGCTTGAGGTCTACGGTGCTGATCACGATGGGCGCAAGGTAAGTCTTCCCCTCCGCGGTCATCACACCGGCTACCTTGCCGTCTTCAACAATGATTTTCTCGACGTGGGTCAGCGATGTCGTCTCTGCCCCGAGTGTCAACAGCTTGCGCCAAAGGGCATGGGCGGTGATGTGCGAGCCGCCCAGGGCGATCTGCGCGTGTTCCACCTGGCTGATCACCAGCGGCACGACCGTGCCCAGGCCGGCGTAGTCATGCAGGATTCCCCGCGGGATGGGCATGTGGTGCAGCACCAGGGCCTTGACGTGCTCGTTCTCGAACCATTCGTCGACCACCTCCTGCGGCGTCATGCGACCCAGACGCAGCCACTCCAGTCCTTCCGGCGACCCTTCCATGATGCCTATCTGTTCCGAAGGCAGGGAAGGCGCGCTATAGAGCGCAGGGATAATCACGGTGGAACAGTACTCACCGTAATTCTCCACCACTTCCCTCCAGGTCTGCGCGTCCTTTTCCGAGAAGCGGGCGATGCTCGCGCAGGTCTTGTCCAGGTCGTCGTATAGACACAGCGAACGGCCATCCGGGAGAATCAGGCCGGCCTGCACGGGCGGGCGGTAGTAACGGGCGTTGTGGCTCTCCAGGTCCAGATCCTGGTAGGCCGGCATGATGTTGATGGTGTCGTGGAAGTAGGAGTGCAGATTGTGGGCAAACCCGGGGATGGTGATCTCTTCAGTGCTCAGGCCGCCGCCGACTTCGAGGCGACGCTCCATGACGCAGACCTTGAGCCCGGCCTTGGCCAGATAGCAGCCCAATACCAGCCCGTTATGTCCGGCGCCGATGATCAAGGCATCGTACTTGGCAGCCTCCATTTGCTCCTCCTCGGATCTTCAGGCGCCGGTTCATGAGACCAATCACTTTTCGCCCTTGCCACTAATATATCACAAGCTTTTCAGATGTGGCGATAATGCATGGGAATCGGCAGGACATCCTTGATCCATATCAAGCGGCAAGGCACCTTTAGTTTCCTGGCCTCATGGGTACATAATAGGCGAGCCATTCGCGCAAACAGAAAGGAACATTATGAACAAGAAGACCCTGCTAGCCCTCGTCTGCCTGTCAGCATGGATGATGGGGGGAGATGCGCTGGCGCAATCCTGGCCCAGCCGCACGGTCAAGTTGGTCGTGCCCTTCGCCGCCGGCGGCAATACCGACGCCATTGCCCGCATCGCCGCCGAGCGACTGACCGTCGCGCTGGGGCAAACATTCATCGTGGAGAACAAGGTGGGAGCGGGAGGGGCGATCGCAGCCGAGTACGTCGCCCGAGCGGCGCCGGACGGCTATACTTTTTTCGTCGGCGCCACGCCCAATATTCTCGTCGTGCCGCTGGTGAGCAAGGTCAATTACGACGGCCAGAAGGACTTCGTCCCGGTGGCTATCATGGCCACGAATCCCTTCGTTGTCGGAATCAATCCGGCCATAGGCGCAAAAACTTTGCGCGAGTTCGTCGACTATGCCAAGGCGCGTCCGGGCAAGCTCAACTACGGCTCCGGCGGCACCGGCAGCATCGGTCACCTGTCGGGCGCTCTGCTGCTCTCGCGCGCCGGCATCAGCATGACCCACATTCCCTACAAGGGCGGGGCGCCGGCGGTGGTCGACCTGTTGGGCGGGCAGATCCAGATGTATTTCGGCAACGCCTCGGAACTGATCCCGCACATGCGCTCCGGCAAGGTGAGTGTGCTGGCGGTGTCCAGCGAGAAGCGCTCGCGCGAAGTACCCGATGTTCCTGCCGTCTCCGAAACCTATCCGGGTTTCCACACCTACACCTGGAACGCCTTGTTTGCCCCCGTCGGCACGCCGCGGGCAATCGTCGAGCGCGTGGCCCAGGAAGTGGTGCGCATGACAAAGGATGCGGCAACCATCGAGCGCTTCCACAAGATCGGATCCGATCCGAGCGGCATCGCACTCGAAGAATTCGCCGACCTGATCCGCAGGGAAAAGTCGGTGTGGACCGAGGCGGTAAAGGCGGCCGGGATACAGCAGGAGTAGAGATTACTACCTGCTTCGCTGTCTAGCGGTCGATCTCGGGCAAGTCGAAGTCGCGCCAGCCCGGAACGTCGGCAACCTCTGCGAAGGGTTCCCCCACCGGGCGCGTCGCGTCTATGCCGATGGCCGAGGACAGCCGTGTCGATGGCGGACCGCTGCCTTCCACGGAAGGGTCGAGGGGACCTGCAGGAATATCGTCGATCACCAGCACATCGCGGTTAGGCCTGACTCGGAATGACATGGCCCACTCGACCTCGGTCGGATTGTGAACATCGATGTCAGGCTCGACCACGATGACCCATTTCGGCCGTACATTGGAAGTCATCGCCGCCATGATGACTTGCCTGGCCTCACCCGCGAAGCGCGGCTGCATGGCGATCACCATGTAGTACTGGACCCCGCCCGAGCAGTTGATGGAGACCTTCTCAACGGTCGGAAACTGGCTGTTCAATGTGCGCCAGGTCGAGGCCTCGAAGGGAATCTGCTTGAGAATGTGATTCTCCGTGACCGGCTTGCCGGTGACCAGACCCTGAAAATAAGGATTGCGCCTGTGGGTGATGGCCGTGATGCGGGCGGTCGGCTTCTCGGAGGCCGGCGTGTAATAGCCCGTATATTCTCCCAGCGGCCCCTCGAGCGCCGTATGCAGGACATCGACCTCGAATTCAATGACCACTTCACAGTTTGCCGGAACCTCAAGATCAATCGTCTTGCAGCGGACCAGTTGCACCGGTTCGCCGCGCAGCCCGCCCGCGACTTCCCAGTCGTCGGTGGTATCGCTGGCCTGGACCTGGCAGGCATAGGCGAGCAGAGGGTCGGTGCCAATCAGCATCGCCCCCTGCAGCGTGACCCCCAGGCGCTTGGCCTTGGTGATGTTTTTCCCCAAGCGATGGAAGCCTTGGGCGAAGAGCCCGAGCCTGTCTTTCCCCAAAACCTGGAAGCGGTAGTGGCCGATATCCGGAATGCCCGTCTCCGGATCCTTGGAAACCACGATGGCGGGGGTGATGAAGGGGCCGCCGTCCTTGGGACTATAGGTCGGCACGGGAAAGCGGGTGATGTCTATGGCGTCTCCGGTGAGCACCACCTCATGACAGGGCGCATCGCCGGAAAATTGAATCGGAGCGATGGGATGATCGAGCCCGAACAGTACTTTCTCGAAAATGTTTTCTTCTGTCGCCTCGAAGGCGAGCAAGGCCTTGCTGCGCGTCGAGAAAATGCCCGCGGCCAGAGGAAACTCTGTGCCATTCTGCTTGAAGAGCAAGGCGGGACCCTGGCGGGAACTGCTCTTGGTCAAAGCCTTTGCGACATCGTGGATCAGACTGATCGGACGATCGATATCAACCAGTTCGCCGTGCTGGCGAAGGGTATCGAGGAAATGGCGGAAATCCCGGTACGGCACCTTGCTCTCCTTAGTGTTTTCCCAAGGTTACCATGGCCTGCCACCTCGCTCATAACCACACCAGGCGACTGCGGCGCTATCTGACCAAAGCGGTGAGCCGGTCGGGCAGGCCGCGCGAAACTGTTTCCCTGCCTACGCCGCCAGGGGGAAACGTCGGGAAGCGATGGCCTTCAGGGCACGCAGGACCCGGGAATTCGGCTGTTCCTGAAACCAGGGCAGGCACTCGGCGAGGTTCAAGGCAATCTCGACCTTGTGCGCGATCGTGATGGGCTCCTCGCACAAACCCTGCAGCGCCGCAGAGCACTGCGCCTGGAGACTGCCTTCGGGCGCCAATTCGCGAACGACGAGCGCCACGGCAAGCAGGTCTGCCTGATGCTCGGGTGAAAACCAGAGTTCGCCGATTGCCGTCAAGGCCACCAGGGCCGGCAATTCTGTCTGGACTCTATTCTTGATATTAAGAGGAAGTGCTGTTGTCAGTCTCGAACTGGCTTTGCGCATCGGAATCTCCCTTGAGGCGTTCCGGAAAATAATGCCGCCACATCGAACAAAGGCGGCAAGATTGAGCCGGCAAATCTGGTTACAGGTCGTTTCGCGCCCGTTTTTCTGACGCTTGGCATCTGTTATGCAGGGTTCGTGCCAATAGACAGATATGGGGTGTTTTCCTCGATCTGTTAGCGCTTTCAGGACCGGAGGTTTAAGCGTAGTGCTGGATGGCTGGCCCCACGCCAAGAATTAGCGGTCAGGCGCGGCTTTCCGCCTGCACGGCGACAAACGAGCGCTGCAATAACTCGGTGGCCAATGGCAAGGGCCAGATGCCACCGTGGAAGGGCGTGTTCAGCAGTGCGGAAATGGACCAGATCTGGCACTTCATTCGCGCCAACGCGAACGACAAATAGCCGGATCCGGTCCTGTCTGTTATACGAGCTCTATGCCGTGGTTCTTCAGCGGGAAGGTGCGAATACGCTTTCCCGTCGCCGCAAAGAAGGCATTCAACACCGCGGGCGCGGCCACGCAAATCGTCGGCTCGCCGACCCCGCCCCAGAAGCCGCCCGAAGGCAGGACCAGAGACTCGACCTGGGGCATTTGCGCGATGCGCATCGAGTCGTAGACATGGAAGTTGTCCTGTTCCATGTGCCCGTCCTTGACCGTGCATTCCTGGTTGAACAGCGCCGACAGACCATAGACGAAGGAGCCCGCCATCTGCCTCTCGATTTGCGCCGGGTTCACGGCATAGCCGCAATCGGTGGCGCCGACGATACGGTGGATTTTCACCTTGTTGCCGCCGCCTTTGGCATCCTTCACGGAGATCTCGACGCAGGCCGCGACATAGCTGCCGAATCCACGGAAGTGGGCCAGTCCCCGGAAGTGTCCCTTGGGTGCGGGCTTGCCCCATCCGCCCTTGGCCGCCACGGCGTTCAGCACCGCGAGGGACTTGGGATGATCCGCCATCAGCGCGCGGCGGAATTCCAGCGCGTCCTTGCCGGCCTCGTGAGCGAGTTCATCCATGAAGCACTCGAGAAAAATGGCGTTCTGGTTGATGTTCACGCCACGCCAGAAGCCTGGCGGCACATGGGTATTGCGCATCGCGTGATCGATCAGGAGATTCGGGATGGTGTACTCGAAAGAGTGTTCGCCTGACGGCCAATAGCCCTGAAAGGTGTTGGGATCCTTGCCCTTCTCCATGGCCTCCGGACGGACGGCAGCGAGAATGGATTGTCCCGAGAGGCGAATGCGCAAGCCTGAGAGCTTGCCGCCGGCATCGAGCGCCCCGGTCAGTTTCGCCTGCATCACCGGATGGTACATGCCGTGCAGCATGTCCTCCTCGCGCGACCAGAGCAGCTTCACCGGGATGCCGGGCATCTCCTTGGCGATCAGGACCGCCTGGCGCACGGAGTCGGTGAATCCGCGCCGGCCGAAACCGCCGCCGAGCAGCAGTTTGTAAACATCGCATTTGCTGACAGGCAGTCCCGAGGTCTCAGCGGTGGCGGCGAGCGCGGCCTCGCCGTTCTGCGTCGGGCACCAGACCTCGCAGCGCTCCGGAGTGTAGAGCGCGGTCGCGTTCATCGGCTCCATGGTGGCGTGATTCAGGAAGGGATAAGCATAGACGGCCTCGAGCTTCTTCGCAGCCCCGGCAATCGCGCTCTTGATGTCGCCCTTCTCGTTATGCACGAAGGCCTGATCGGCGGAGAGCCCCTCCTTCAGCATCTCGGCGATCGAAGCGCTGGAAACCTTGGCGTTTTCGCCGCCGTCCCACTCGATGGTCACCGCATCGAGCGCCGTCTTGGCATGCCACCAGGTGTCTGCGACGACAGCGATCGCGTAGTTGCCGACAGGCACGATCTTCTTCACCCCCGGCATGGCGCTCGCCTTGGCCGCATCGAAACTCTTCACTTTGCCGCCGAAGACCGGGCAGGCCTTGATCGCGGCATTCAGCATGCCCGGCAGTTTGAAGTCCGCGCCATAGACCTGCTTGCCGGTCACCTTGGGCAGGGTGTCCAGGCGCTTCACCGGCTTGCCGATGAGCTTCCAGTCTTTCGGGTCCTTGAGCGGCACGTCCTTGGGCGCCTCGAGCTTGCCGGCGGCATCGGAAACTTTGCCATAGCTCGTCTTGCGGCCCGAGGGCTTGTGGCTGATGACGCCCTTGGCCACAGTGCATTCGGAAGCCGGAACCTTCCATTCATTGGCAGCCGCCTGGATCAGCATCATGCGCGCCGCCGCGCCACCCTTTCGGACATAGTCGTGCGAGGTCCGGATGCCGCGGCTGCCGCCGGTGCCGAAGTCACCCCAGACGCGCTTCCTGGCGACGTTCTGGCCGGGAGTCGGATACTCGGTGATCACCTTGGCCCAGTCGCATTCCAGTTCCTCGGCCACCATTTGCGCCAGGCCCGTCAGCGTGCCTTGCCCCATCTCGGAGCGGGCGATGCGGATGACCACGGTGTCGTCCGGGCGGATGACCACCCAGGCATTGACCTCGGGCGCCATTGCAGCGTCTGCTGCGTTCGCCTCGCCACCGTCAAGAAAGGGAAGGGTGAAACTAAGCATCAGGCCGCCGCCGGTGGCTACGCTGCTCTTGATGAAGGAGCGACGCGTCATATTCAAAGTATTGGTCATGGTTTTCCCCCTATGCCTTGGCAGCAGCGTGGATGGCCTGGCGCAC
>CAIYYX010000011.1 GCA_903930535.1 uncultured Sterolibacterium sp.
GCGATTTCAACACCTTGAAGAACAACCTCAATACCTGCATTGGTGCTGTCAATGCGCTGGTCGGCGACGCTGCGATGCTCGCCCAGGCCGCGGTCGAAGGCAAGCTCGAAACGCGGGCCGACGCCGCCAAGCATCAGGGCGACTTCCGCAAGGTGGTCGAAGGCGTGAACGCCACTCTGGATGCGGTCATCGAACCGATCAACGACGTTCAGCGCATCATGGGCGCGATGGCCGAGGGCGACATGACTCAAACGGTCCAGAAGTCCTACAAGGGCGACTTCGACACGCTGAAGAACGCCATCAACGACACCGTGGGCAAGCTCTCCGAGACCATTGCCCAGGTGAATACCACGGCAGAGGCACTCAACAACGCCGCCGGTCAGGTATCGGCCACGGCACAGTCGCTGTCGCAATCGTCGTCGGAGCAGGCGGCCGGCGTCGAGGAGACCACTTCGAGCATCGAGCAGATGTCGGCCTCGATCACTCAGAACACCGAGAATGCCAAGGTCACCAACGACATGGCGAGCAAGTCGGCCGTGGAAGCCGTCGACGGCGGCAAGGCGGTCAAGGACACGGTCGAGGCGATGAAGCAGATCGCCGGCAAGATCGGAATCATCGACGACATCGCCTATCAGACCAACCTGCTTGCCCTGAATGCCGCCATCGAGGCGGCCCGCGCCGGCGAACACGGCAAGGGTTTCGCGGTGGTCGCTGCCGAGGTGAGGAAACTTGCCGAGCGCAGCCAGGTGGCGGCGCAGGAGATCGGCCAGCTCGCCAGCAGCAGCGTCGGCATGGCGGAACAGGCGGGCAAGCTGCTCGACACCATCGTGCCCTCGATCAAGAAAACCTCCGAGCTGGTCCAGGAAATCGCCGCGGCCTCGCAGGAGCAATCCTCGGGTGTCGGCCAGATCAACGGCGCCATGGGCCAACTGAACAAGGCCACGCAGCAGAACGCCTCGGCCTCGGAAGAACTCGCTGCCACCGCCGAGGAGATGGGCGGGCAGTCCTCGCAGCTGCAGACGGTGATGGCCTTCTTCAAGATCGAGCAGGGGCCCGCCGCGGCGAAAGCCTCGAGCACCTCGTCCAGGGCTAAAGGCGCCAGCGGCGCACAAGGCACCAGGCAAGCGCCGCCGCCGGTCAAACCGCCGGCGAAATCGAACGGGAAGGGCGTCCCCGGTTTCGAGCGATTCTGAGCGCAATCATGGAAACTACCGTGGGCACGCAAAAAGCGACGCTGCGCCAGTCGCAACAGGAACTCACCGCCGCGCGCCATCTGGCAGCGGCGGGGGAGGCACACCAATATCTCACCTTCGCCCTGGCGGGCGAAATGTACGCGGTGGGAATCCTCAACGTGAAGGAAATCATCGAGTACGGAAACCTGACCGAGATTCCCAGGGTGCCGAACTTCATTCGGGGCGTCATCAACCTCCGGGGCGCAGTCGTCCCGGTGGTCGACCTGGCCGTCATGTTCGGCGGCAAGGAGTCGGAAGTGCAGAAACGCACATGCAATGTGATCGTCGAGATTCGCACCGACGATGCCAAGCATGATCTTGGCATCATGGTCGACGCGGTGTCGGAAGTGCTGGAGATCAACGGCAGCGATATCGAGCCGCCGCCCTCGTTCGGCACCAAGGTCCGCGCCGATTTCATTGCGGGTATGGGTAAGGTGGCGGGAAAGTTCGTGATCATTCTGGATATCCAGCAGGTGCTTTCTTCCGACCAGATGGAGACCGTGGCCAAGGCGACCGGGCAGCC
Organism: uncultured Sterolibacterium sp.; assembly: GCA_903930535.1. GTDB lineage: Bacteria > Pseudomonadota > Gammaproteobacteria > Burkholderiales > Rhodocyclaceae > CAIYYX01. Next base: position 1,756 of record CAIYYX010000011.1, read on the forward strand.
CGAAACCGAAAGCACGGTAGTGCTGGCTTCTTGAGTCGATGGGCCAGGGGTCCAAGGCAGGCCGCCGGCCGGTGGGGAAACTCCCGGCCGGCTGGCGTACCCAGTCTGCCGCGAACGCCGGTCCTGCTCGGCCGGCAGCGATTCCTGGGGTAGAAATTGCGTGAAAAGCCGCGTCATTGCTTGATCTCCAGGCGATCGGCAGCGCGCAGCTTGGCGTCTTTCCGAGTAAGGGAATCTGCAAGTTCAAGCCGGCATCGCGACACTGCGCGCACACCCTGCGGGCAGAAATGCAAATCAGAGAAACAGAAATGATCGAAAGCCCGGACATCACACATGCCGAATTCGGGCAATTCCAGCGGCTGATCCACAGAATCGCCGGAATCAGCCTGGCCGATTCGAAGCAGGTGCTGCTCGTCGGCCGCCTGGGGCGCCGCCTGAAGCACTACGGCATGGCGAGCTTTTCCGAGTATTACCGGATGGTGGCAGGCGATGGCGCGGAGGAAGAGCTGCAACTGATGGTGGACTTGCTGACCACCAATGAAACTTATTTTTTCCGCGAAGAGAAGCATTTTGAATTTCTGGTCGAAACCGTCCTCGCCCAGCATCCGCAGGGGCGGCCGTTCGACGTCTGGAGCGCGGCGAGTTCGACCGGCGAGGAGATCTACACCATCGCCATGGTGCTGGCCGAACGGCTGGGGATAAACGCGGCCTGGACGGTGACCGGCTCCGACATCAGCTGCAGGGCGCTGGCGGTGGCCGAGCAGGGGCTCTACTGGCAGGACCGCACGCGCGGCCTGCCGGCCGAGTACCTGAAGAAATACTGCATGCGCGGCGTCGGTGAAAACGAAGGCAGCTTCCTGATCGCGCCCGAATTGCGCCGCCACACCCGCTTCATGCAGGTCAATCTGAACGCCAGCCTTCCCAGCGTGGGAAAGTTCAATGTCATTTTCCTGCGCAATGTCATGATCTACTTCGACGCGGACACCAAGCGCGAAGTGGTGGAGCGGCTCGCGCTCCAGTTGCAGCCGCGCGGCTACCTGATCATCGGGCATGCCGAAAGCCTCAATGGCCTCACCGATCGGGTAAAACTGGTGCAGCCGACCATCTATCGGCTGCCCTGACGTGCGCCGCCCCGGAAACAGCGACGGAGCGGGCGATGCTTAAGATCGGTGTAATGATCGTGGATGACTCCGCCGTGGTGCGCCGGGTGATACGCGAGATCCTGGAGCGCGAACCGGATATCGAAGTCATCGGCGCAGCCGCCGATCCGCTATTCGCGCTCGGCAGAATGGCTGCGCGCTGGCCCGATGTGATCACCCTGGATGTGGAGATGCCGCGCATGGACGGCATCACGTTTCTGCGCAAGATCATGGCCGAGCACCC
>CAIYYX010000012.1 GCA_903930535.1 uncultured Sterolibacterium sp.
CAAAGGGGCGTGGCGATCTTGGATTCCTTCGCTTCCGTCACTGCGATTGCCACGGCCCTGCGGGCCTCGCAATGACGAAGTTGTACTTGATCTGCGCTTCCCTGAGGAATGTCTGAATAAAACCGTCATCGTGAGCCTCAAAGGAATAAAACCGTCATCGCGAGCCCCAAAGGGGCGTGGCGATCTTCCCAATCGCAGTGACAGAAGTACGGCAGTCGCAATGACGAAGTTGTACTTGATCAGCGTTTCCTTTGTGGCGTTCCAAAGAAAACCGCCACTGACCCCGAGGGTGAGTGGCGGAAGATTGCTGCAGAAAACTATTCAGGCTTGCTGGTTGATCATCAGGCCTTGCCCCTTCGACTGCATCTGGTCGATGGCGTGGGCGATGGCGATCATTTCCTTCGAAGGGATCTGCCTGATGACTTCATTCGTGTTCGAATCCACGACTGTGACGACTGCCTTGCCTGTTTCCCTGTCGAGCGAGAATTGCAGATTACTGGCTTGCGACTGCACCATCTCCTGAACCGTCTTGATGGCCTTCTGCACTTGCTCGATGGTCGGCATAGACGCGGCCGGGCTGGGAGTCCGAACTGCCGAAGACCCTCCTGCGCTTCTTGCTTGGGCTGCCGGTTGCGCGAGCGGCGGTCCCGAATCATTCACTGAAGAAATTGCCATTTCCGATCTCCTTTCTTCTGGAACTGGGGGGGAGTCCTAAGGCTTCCCCCCAGATCACAAGCCTACTATTACTTGAGCAAGCTCAGAACCAGGTTCGGCAAGGCATTGGCCTGCGACAGCATCGCGACGCCAGCTTGCTGCAGGATCTGGGAACGGGTCAGGTTGGCGGTTTCCGCGGCGAAGTCGGTGTCCTGAATCCGGCTGCGGGCTGCGCTGATATTCTGCGAAGTCGTCTGCAGGTTGGAAACCGTCGAAGCGAAGCGGTTCTGCGTCGCGCCAAGTTGGGCACGCAAGGTATTCACCTGAGCCAGAGCCGCATCCACCGTGTTGATGGCGGTGTTGGAGTTGGCGACGGTGTCGATAGAGAGCGAACTCAGCTTGGTTTGATTCACATTGAATGTTGACATCCCCGTCGCCGCCAGTCCGCCGCCGGCGTCAACCAGGGAGAAGTTCGCGTCCGAAGTCAGGCTGATGGTGCCGCGGGTGGCTACCGCAGTTCCATTGGTGAAGTCGGCCCCGGTGACCGTATTGGTAATGGTAGCGGTGATTGAGGTTCCTGTTCTAGTGACGGTGGAATTCAAGCTGGCAGCCCCAATCGTTCCGTAGCGGGCATCGGTAAGGTTGATCATGTTGGCCCCTTGGGCCGTAGCTGTGATCGAGCCTAAGGCGCCTGAGGTCAGGGCATTCGTCTGGGCGCTGGTCAAGGCGGCCAATAGGTTAGTTGCTGAGCCCGCGGTGCTGGTATTTCCCAACACACCCACCGTGACGGAGGATCCGGAATTTACAGTATTGCCGGATACGGTCCTATCAAACCTGAAGGTGACGCCGGAAACGATTACCGTATCACCCGTGATACCCGATGTGGCCAGGCTGAACGACTGGGTGCTGCCTAAAGCTGCCGCGCCTATGGTGCCAGCCTTCATGCCGGTCGCGTTATATACCTTGGCAGCGGCGCCTGCGCTTGACGCCGACAGGGAGATATTGCGTCCGTCGGCTGCGTTCAGGGTGATTGCACCCGTCGAGGCATTGGCCGTGGCAACGACGCCGGTCGATGTCGACAAAAGATTGATGGCTGCCACGACGTTGTTGGCTTCGCCGTTCGCCGAGCCGGATCCGGCGATAGCGCCGATGGCCACACCATTGATCAAGAGGTCGCCGCTATTGAGCGCCTGGCCCTTGATGGGAATGTTGCCGGACAGGGTCGTAGTGGCCGAGGCGGTGACGGCAGTCGTAGCAGACACGGTATTGATCGCCGCCGCCTTGGAGGAGGCGCTGGTGGCATCCCAGCCAGCGATGGTTCCCGACAGGTCTTGCGAGTTGCCAACCTGGACGTTGTTTATTTTCAAGCTTGCTGCGCTCGTCAGGGCGTTGGCACTGACGAACGTTCCCGCGGTGCCGCCCCAGGAGCCCAACTGGTCCGTGGTCGAGGCGCCGATGCTGACGCTGATGGTCTGGTTGGCGTTGGCGCCCACCTGGAATTGCGACGAGGCGAATGTGCCATCGAGCAGGTTCAGGCCGTTGAACTGGGTGGTGCTGGAGACGCGCTGGATTTCCGTGATCAGCGATTGCGTTTCGGCATTGAGCGCTGCGCGGTCTGAAGATGAATTGGTGGAGTTGGCCGACTGCAGGGCCAATTGGCGGATACGCTGCAAGTTGGTGTCCACCGTGTTCAACGCACCTTCAGCGGTCTGCGAGAGCGAGATGGCGTCGTTGGCGTTACGCACTGCCTGGTCGAGGCCTGTGATCTGTGAGCTCATCCGGTCGGAAATCGACAGGCCGGCGGCGTCGTCCTTGGCGCTGTTGATGCGCATGCCTGAGGAAAGCCGCTGCAAGGAGGTCTGCAGGGCACCCTGCGACTTCGACAGGTTGAGCTGCGCATTCAGGGATGCGATATTGGTGTTAATTACCTGAGACATTTTGCTTCTCCTTGATAGAAAAGGGAATTTTTACGAAACTCCGGCACCATTGCCGCCGACTCCGGTTACCTGAATAGAGAGGCATTCCCACCGCGGTCAGGTACATTATCGGAGCCTGGTCGGGAAACTTTAGGGCCATGGCTCAAGTTTTTCCTCTGCGAAGGCCACTGAGAAAGGGAAAAGCCCTCGGTCGAGAAGACGAAGGGCTGAGCTTGCTAGCATCCGCGGGGTACAAGTGCCCTGGGTTGTCGTTCCGACAACTTCGGGCACTAGAATTCGATTTGTCTAACCGAAGGCTGAAGGGACAATGACGACCCGTCCGTTTGAAACCTATTTGCGATGGCTTCCTTTCTGGCTTACCAGATGAAAACCATTTCTTAGTAAAACGCGCTCGACTTCAGTCGTAGACCGGCATTTAGGGAAACGCTGATCAAGTCCGTCATCGCGAGCCCCAAAGGGGCGTGGCGATCTTCAAACGACTGATTTAGCACCAGCCAGCCTCGATGGTCACGCCCTAAGGATCTGATAAAGTCATCCCCGCGGAAGCTGGGATCCAGTAAGTTATTGAAATTCTAGATTCCCGTTTTGCGGGAGGTGCAGTCGCGGTGGTGAATGAATTGCCAAATTTGGGATGATTAACGTAAACTGAATTTTATGGGATCAAAGAAGCCAGGTGTGGGAAGGGGGAAACTCGGCAAGACGCCGCCCCCTGACTTGGCTCTCTTGCTGCAACGCGCCATCGAACACCACACGGCAGGCCGCCTTATGGATGCGGCGGCCCACTACCAGGAAATTCTGCTGCAGCAGCCAAAACACGCCGATGCCTTGCGCTTGCTGGGGATGGTCGCCTATCAGTGCGGTGAGATTGAACGGGCGGCCGATTTGCTCGGGCAAGCCGTAGAGAGCAGTCCGAATTCCTCCGTTTTTCATTCAGACCTCGGCCTGGCCCTGGAGAGTCTCGGTCGACTTGACGAAGCCATATCAAGCTATGGCCGGGCGATCGCGTTGCAACCGGACTATGCCATCGCCCATTACAACCTGGGCAATGCACTGAAGAAACGCGGTCGCCTGACGGAGGCCGTGGCCAGTTACGACCGGGCGATCGTTCTGCAGCCTGATCATGCCCCTGCCTACAACAACCGGGGCAGTGTATTGCTCGAACTCGGGCTCACGGAGGAGGCTGTTTCCAGCCATCGTCGCGCCATCGTACTCAAGCCGGACTTTGCCGAGGCATATTTCAACCTGGGCAATGCGCTGCGAAAATCCGGCCGGCTGGAGGAGGCGTTGGCTCAATATTCTCAGGCGATCGCCATCGACGCCCAGTATGCCGCGGCCTATCAGAATCGTGGCCATGTGTTCTGCGAGTTGGATCGATACGAGGAAGGAACAGAAAATTTCCGTCGGGCGATTGCCATCAAGCCGGATGATCCCGAAGCGCATTACGACCTCGGAACAGGCTTGCAGCGGCTCGGCCATATCGAGGAGGCGATCGCGAGTTTCCAGCACGCCGTAACCCTCAGGCCGGACTATGTCGATGCGCTGAATAACTTGGGGATGAGCCTGACAGAAAAAGGCAGTTTCGATGAGGCCTTGCCCTATTTGCAGCAGGCTCTCGCCATCCAGCCTGATCATATCGAAACTCTCTCAAACCTGGGAAGCGCCTACAGGGAGAGAGGACAGAACGCAGAAGCGATAGCCTATCATCTTCGTGCGGTGAGCCGCCAGCCTGATCTGGCCGAACTGCACTGGAACCTGGCCTCATCCCTGCTATTGTCGGGAGATCTTTCCAAGGGTTGGGAGGAATACGACTGGCGTTGGAAGGGAAGGGCGACGAACGTCAGCACGCTGCCGAAGAAGCAGGAGTTTCCGCAAGCGTGGTGGCATGGGGAAGACCTGAGCGGGAAGACGATTCTGGTG
>CAIYYX010000013.1 GCA_903930535.1 uncultured Sterolibacterium sp.
ACGTCGTCATGCCGATGCGGATTTGAACCCTGATTTAATGACTAGTTTCACGTGGAACACATGCAATGATTGAAGAAAACAGCCCGCAGGACACCTCACCAGGGTACGGTGAATCCAGTATTCAGATTCTTGAAGGACTGGAGGCCGTGCGCAAGCGTCCGGGTATGTACATCGGTGATACCTCCGATGGGACTGGTTTGCACCATCTGGTGTTCGAGGTTGTGGACAACTCTATCGACGAGGCCTTGGCTGGGCATTGTGACGATATCGTCGTCACCATCCATACGGACAATTCAATCAGTGTGACTGACAACGGGCGGGGTATTCCCGTTGGCGTGAAGATGGATGACAAGCATGAACCTAAGCGTTCGGCAGCCGAAATCGCGCTGACTGAGCTACATGCTGGCGGCAAGTTCAATCAGAACTCCTACAAGGTTTCAGGTGGCTTACACGGTGTCGGTGTTTCGTGCGTCAATGCGCTTTCCAAGTGGCTACGGTTGACCATCCGCCGTGATGGCAAGAAGCATTCAATGGAATTCTGCCGAGGCCATGCGGTTGATCGTGTTATCGAAGTTCGTGACGGTATCGAAGTTTCACCGCTCAAAGTGCATGGTGTTACTGAAAAACGTGGGACGGAAGTACATTTCCTTGCTGATGAGGAAATTTTCGAGCACATTGAGTTTCATTACGAGATTCTAGCCAAGCGCCTGCGGGAACTATCCTTCCTCAACAACGGCGTCAGCATTCGTTTGGTCGACCAACGTACCGGCAAGGAAGAAGACTTTGCCTTCTCCGGTGGCGTTAGAAGTTTTGTTGAGTACATCAATCGCAGCAAGACTGTCCTGCATCCGACAATTTTTACCTCGGCTGGCGAAGCAAAGGTTGGCGATACCGGTGTCACCATTGGTGTTGAAGTGGCAATGCAGTGGAATGATTCCTATCAGGAACAGGTGCTTTGCTTCACCAACAACATTCCCCAATCGGATGGCGGTACCCACCTGACGGGTCTGCGCGCTGCAATGACCCGGGTAATTAACAAGTACATCGACGAACACGAAATCGCCAAAAAGGCCAAAGTCGAAATCGCCGGTGACGACATGCGTGAAGGCTTGGCGTGCGTACTTTCAGTCAAGATGCCCGATCCCAAGTTTGCATCGCAAACCAAGATGAAGTTGGTCTCATCAGAAGCTCGCCCAGCAGTTGAAGAAGTCGTTGCGCAGAAGCTCGCCGATTTTCTACTTGAACGCCCGGCTGATGCCAAAATGATTACCGGCAAGATTGTGGAGGCTTCTCGTGCTCGTGAGGCAGCTCGGCGTGCCCGCGAATTGACCAGACGCAAGGGTGTCCTGGACGGTATCGGTTTGCCCGGCAAACTAGCTGACTGCCAGGAAAAGGATCCAGCACTCTGTGAAGTCTACATTGTCGAGGGGGACTCCGCCGGTGGTTCAGCTAAGCAAGGTCGCGACCGTAAGTTTCAGGCCATTCTGCCTTTGCGTGGCAAGGTGCTGAAC
>CAIYYX010000014.1 GCA_903930535.1 uncultured Sterolibacterium sp.
AACATCAATCCCGGCCATCGCTTCTTCTCCTTCGGTTGTTGATCGTCTCGCAACGTCAATGTACCGAATCGAAGCGGTGGCTGCTTGCCAACCGATTTACAGCAGTTTAAGGACTCAATCAATGGTTATGGAAATAACGATGAGGAGAACGATGGCAACGATAGCCGTATGAATATACAGTCTGCGTGTAACGCTGCCATAAGCAAAAGCGATAACTTTATCCAGTGAGGAATTCATTCAAACTCCCTATCAGCCCCAAGGTTGGGGTGAGTGCTTTCCCGGTAGATTGGCCGAATTGTTTCCTGGAATATCGTGCCTGTCACCATTACAACATAACGGCTTTTAACGGACAATCGACCGGCGTGAGGATGTGAAGCGCGGACTCTGGTTCGAGGCGATCCCCTAGCACTTGAAACATTGGACCCGAATGGCAGCAATCGGGGTGTCCAACCTTGGTATAGAGCGGTTCACGGGCAGCAATGTTGTTACCTGTCTCCTAAAAGCCAAAGTTCATGGTGCGTTGAAGATCCGCACTTGGCCCGTCAATGACGCTGCGCTTCATAGACTCCTGGCAGAATAGCTGTCATCAGCCCTTCAGCTCCGCTGGCTCGATACCATTCTGTCAGCAGCACCCATCGTCAGCCGGGCTCCATCCCCGTCTTCCTGATTATCGGGGCTGCCTCAGACGCGGTGAGGAACTTCACCAGTGCCTTGGCGACAACGGTAGAAGGGGATGCGCTGTGCACGGCCGCGGTGAACTTAGACCACGAACCTTACGGTGAGCCCAGGAAGCGCGATGCCTTTAAGAGTGGTTCGCCAAGTTTCGCCCGGGTGAACTGCTTGCGCAGTCGTAATTGTGCCTGTGGACACCAACTCATTCGCCTGCAATGGCTTGGAGTTCGGCTGTGTTGCGAGCACGGCAATCAAGTGCACGATTGCAGCTAATAGACTGCCGAGGATATTGAACCCTCTCCCCACTTCGCGTAGTTCTCCATTGCAGGACAGTTCAATGGTGAAGGACTCGAGCGCCGCCTCGAGACTCCCCCCCAGTTGGGCTACTGTTTGAGGCTCGCCTAACAGTTGCGTCCCATGAAGCCCCCCATCTGCGATGGTATCGGCAGCCTTGAACTTCCACCTTGGAAAATGGGACTGGACGATTTCGAATCCGTGCGCGACCCAGTCGATGCAGTCCAGTATAGCCAATGGATCTCCATCGGTCGGCGGCGTAGATAGAAAATGGAAGACGATCTCAGGCTCGATTTTCGGTTCAGTGAATTTGCCGAGACTGCACGTTTGGCTCGGGTCAGACAGTCGAATAACGGTCTTGTCGTACATGTAAGCCCAGATAGGTTCGCGCACCCCGTAAAGTGCCCACATACCGGGGTTGGTGAAACCGATCTTTCGGCCGACCGGAACAAACCCTTCTGCAAGGCGGGCCTCATGGATCAAGTGCGACACTTCATAGGCTGATGAAATGTCGAAGCCTCCTAGCTTCGACGTGAAGGGCTCGATCTGCCGAACCTCATCCTGAGCAGCCTTCACTTGTTGAGCAATGGACCCGATTTCCGGTTTAGTTGGCATGATCGTTACCTCGGGTAGCGAAACGACGGCTTAGAACAACTGTGACCATGCCCACATCGTGCGCCGAACCTAATCGCAGAGCAACCTTGGTGGACCGGTTCTCGACCGTCAGCCGACCTTCAATTGTTGAGAGTTGTCCTCCGGCAGGTGACCAGAAATGGCCGGGTGCCGAAGTTAGCCCCGCCGAATTGACCGCCCAGAAGCTGCCCTTGAAATTCTGACGCTCCTAACCGGCCACCGGTCAAGGCGTACTGACGACCCAGAGCTGAAGCTAACCTATTCTGTAAGCTGATGTTGGCTAATCAAAGCAGATCCAGTGAAACCTTTTAGTGTCACTAATATAGACGTGTTGTGGGTGATGGCCAAGCAATACTTTCGCTCCATACTGCGCCAATTTCCGTTCGCCGACGCGGTGATCGTCATGACAGACAAGGAGTTACCCACCATTTCAAAATGATCTTGACAGGCGGGTAATGGTGCTCTAATCTTTTGCGATAAGCAGATGTCTGATTAATCTTGCCGGTACGTTTCCAGATCAACAATCAATTGAAAGATGAGCAAGTCTTCTAGCCGATGACATGGGCATGTCTAACTCAATAATTCCTATGCATTTGGGCAGGAACTTAAAGCAAAGGTAAGGGGGATTCAGAAGTAAAACAGAATAAATAAATTGTGGGAGACAAAAATAATGAAGACTGCATTCAAGGTCCTGAGCTTGATTCTGACTCTAGCGTTAATTTGCGGAGAGTCCTCAGCCCAAAGTTACCCGAAGAAATCAATAAAGTTTGTTGTGGGTTATCCGCCGGGAGGAACCACTGATTCCGTTGCGCGCATCATTGGCCAAAAACTCTCTGAACGCTTGGGTCAGGCTGTCATTGTCGAGAACAAGCCCGGCGCTGATTCCATAATTGCTGCCGAATATGTAAAAAATGCCGCACCCGATGGCTATACGCTTTTCATTGGGGGCAGTGGCGTGATGGTGTTCAATCCTGGTTTGTATGATCACCTTTCCTACGATCCTGTGAAGGACTTCATCCCGATCACTCAGTTTGTTGCCAATCCTCTGGTCTTCGCGGTCAATTCTTCGGTTCCGGCATACTCCCTCAAGGATCTGATATCTCTTGCCAAGGCTAAGCCGGGAGAACTGTTTTACGCTTCCGGGGCGTCGCCGTTTCATGCGGCGACTGAACTTCTCAAGAAGCAGGCTGATGTGAATATCGTCCATATACCCTACAAGGGTAGCGCCCCATCGATCACTGCTGCCGTCGCAGGCCAGGTACCCATAGTTGCAGTGGAATTGCCGGCGGCATTGGCCCAATTGAAGGCCGGTAAGATTCGTGCTCTGGCGGTTTCAGGATCAAAGAGGTCAGCAGTCTTGCCTGATATTCCGACAGTGGCGGATTCGGGATTGGCCGGGTACGAACTGATGATGTGGACGGGATTGTTCGCTCCTCTCGGAACTCCGCGTGAAATCACTGACAAACTCTACAGCGAACTGTCCAGCATCCTTAATCAGGAGAGCATGAAGGAGCGCTTAGCCTCCTTCGGTTATGAAACGTCCGCAATTGGCATGCCCCCTGCCGAGTTCGGCGCAATGCATAAGGCAGAGGTCAATAAGTGGACAAAGATTTCCAAGGATCTTCACGTTATCGCAAATTAAATGTAGTTCTGGAATGGCCTGTGCTTCATTGGGTATTCCACGTACGTAATAATGGGGCAGCACTAATCTGCTGCAAGTTGTCCGGCCGACCACATTTATTTTGGTAGAAATCTACTCTAGTGGTGGGACCATTTTGAGGAGTACCATATGTCGCATCGAACCATGAGAGATTTTCTAGCAGTCCTCGAGCAAAGAGGGCTATTGCGACGAATCACCAAGCCGGTCGATCCCTTGTGGGAACCAGCAGCCCTAGCGAAATGGATGTACCAGGGTCTGCCTGCCGAGCAACGCTTTGGCATGTACTTCGAGAAGGTAATGGGCTCCGATATCCCATTGGTCACTGGTGCCCTAGGCGCTAGCCCTGCTACATATGCGCTGGCACTTGGTGTCGAGGTTGACGGCATCAATGATGCCTGGGTTAACGCTGCCCGCAATCCAATTCAGCCCAAGGTGATAGACCAAGCGCTTTGCCAAGAGGTGGTCATGACCGGCAATGATGTAAGGTTGTCTTACCTGCCAATTCCAGTGTGGACTCCAGGCAAAGATGCCGGCCGGTATATCACGACCAATGTCGTGACCAAAGATCACGACACGGGTATCCAGAACATGGGGGTTTATCGCACCATGGTTTGCGATGAGACGAGTGTCGCCTGCAATCTCCATATCGGGCGGCACGGATTCCAAAACATGTTCACCTGGACCGATAAAGGCAAGCCCATGCCAATAGCTTGGGTGATTTCTGCGCCACCGGTCGTGCATCTGTCAAGCGTGGCGCTCTTGCCTTATGGCGTTGACGAGATCACTTTGGCTGGCGGTGCAATGGGAGCCGCGATCAACATGGTAAGAGCAAAAACCGTCGACCTCTTGGTGCCGGCCGATGCCGAAATTATCATTGAGGGAGAAGTCCACCCTGGTGAAATGACGGCCGAGGGTCCATTCGGTGAATTTGCCGGGTACATGGGAGGAGTTGTTCAGCGTAATGTGGCGCGCATAACCGCCATCACTCACCGCAAGAATCCGATCTACTACGGGCTTACCAGTCAGATGCCGCCGTCGGAAAGCACTACCCTTCAAAGCATTGTCAACGCTGGCCTCTTGCTGAAGAGACTGCGCGACGACATGGGGGAGAGCAGCATTTCCGATGTCTTCATCGATCTTACTTTCGCAGGTGTAATGGGCCACGTGATTATCGCCATGAAGCCGGGCTACCCAGCGCATGCAAAAAAGGTGGGACGTCTGGTAGCCGCCATGACTGCACTCAAGCGCGTAACCGTGGTAGACAACGATATCGATATTCGTGACTCAAGTCATATCGATTGGGCTCTAAACGCTCGATTCAATCCATCTCGCGACACGGTATTGATCGACGATGTCTTCTTCAATCTTGACCCCTCGGTGGGTCCTTCAGACATGGGCAGCAAAATAATTTGTGATGCCACAGCCAAAGTTGACGCTGGCGCATTCTCTCTGCCGCCCAAGGATATTATGATGAAAGCGTTAAAATCCTGGAAGGAAATTGGATTGCCAGAGTTCGATATTCCAAAGCGCGCAAGGTATCGAATCGATCGTTCCTGAGCCCATTTACCTTCAGGCAATGTAAGCAGAGTTGGCTCATGGTGCTGAGATCGCAGCCAACGCTCTGCCGATCTGATCGTTTGGGCTTATGCCGCAGGTGACCATACTCAGATCATCTATGGAAAACTCGAGGCCAACAGCGAGGCTCTACTGATTGCTGCACTGGGTCGATCTGCTCGGCGCTTTTTTGCCTTTGTCCCAGACCGATTTTAAATAATACCTTTGATTGACAGTCGTTTCTGTGCGTTGCTAAAATGAACTGCAAAATATAATTCAAATAAACGTTCGAATAAGTTCCTCCGAGTTGCGTCGTGGCGTTCGTTCGCGGCGTTATTGAGGTCATTCGGCGAATGTCGGGGGGGGGGAGGCATGTCATCAGTACGTGTTGCGGTCGTGCAGTACGCCGTTGGCAACGATGTCGAGCAAAACCTGAGCAAGAGCCTTCGTTTCATTGACTTGGCCTGTGCTCCGACGGGTGCTCTCAAGCCAGCTCTCATGCTGCTCCCGGAAGTTTGCAACCACCCAAGCCGATACCGTGACCAGGAGCACGCGTACGGGGTCGCCGTAACCCTAACCGGACCATTCGTGACAGCGGTTGCGGCGAAAGCACGAGAACATGCTACCCATATTGCGATGAATGCGACAGTCAAGGGTCCGCATCCACAGGTATTCGACACTACCATCCTGATTGGGCCTGACGGGCACATCATCGGTACGCATGAGAAGCAGTATCTATTTGGGCCGGAGGGGGATTGCATCAGCATCGGGCGCACGCCAGGACGTGTCTATGAGACTTCGGTGGGCAGAATCGGTCTCTACATTTGCCAGGAGGGTCTGATCCCGGAGTCAAGCCGCGTCCTCGCCATCGAAGGCGCTCAAATCCTCCTGAACCCACTTAACTCAGGTGGGCCTGATGAAGGGGATCTCCATATTCCAGCCCGTGCTGCAGAAAATCGCTGTTGGGTTATCAGCTGCAATAATGTCGGCCCGATCCCCGGCGCACATGCGCGTAACTTTGTCGGCGGTAGCGCGATTGTCGACCCAACGGGTCGTGTGATCGCCCAGGCGAGCGAGACCAAGGAAGAGGTGGTTTACGCGACCATCTTTCCTGAGTTGGCCGATGACAAGAAAGTCGGGAGTGATAACGATCTACTGGCAGATCGACGGCCGGAACTCTACGGAATGCTGACGGCTACCAACGAGGAGGTTCCTGTTTGCGCGCAGCCCGCAGACGAGATCTTGCCGCGAGTTCGAGTTTCGGCGATCCAAGTAAGTTTCGATGGGGATATTTCACGAACGCTTATCCGGACCATCGATGCCATTCGCCACGTGAGCGCTGCGGGAACCCGCTTCGTCGTGCTGCCGGAGCTATCGTTCTTTGATCGTGATCAGGTAGCTGTGGATCCTGCCGCAGCATCGCGAGCCTCCACTGACGTCTTTCAGCAACTCCAGGCATTGTCGCGAGAGTTGGGCATCTACATTGTTGCCAGCCTCATTGAGGCAGAGGGCAGCCGCTATTTCAGTACTGCGTACTTGCTCGGGCCAGCCGGAGATCTGATCGGCAAATACCGGCAGGTGCACTTGTGGTCAAGCGAACGCCGTTGGGCGTCCCCCGGAAATGAGTTTCCGGTATTCAAGACACCATTTGGCCAAGTCGGAATGATGATAGGCTACGATGGCTTAATGCCTGAAACCGCACGCATACTAACGCTGCAAGGGGCTGACATCCTTGCGTACCCTGCCACGTGGCGGGTTGACTCTGAACCAAGCGTCATCGTGGTCGAGCGGGCGGCTGAGAATCGCGTCTGTCTGATCGCTGCAGCGAGGGCAGATTCCGAGGTCCTCCGAGGCAGCATGATCATTCAGGCGGATCGGTTCCCGTGCTTTCCGCACTGGTGGATACGTTCACCGATCCCTGTGGAGTGCTCCCCGGGCAATGGCATGCATGTTTCGTCGGGACTCGCGGCGATGTACGGCAGAGACAAGCGCGATTTTGACAAGACCGATCAGGTGCGGAATCGGCGACCAGAGTTCTATGGAGCACTGCTTCGCGATTCCAGGAGAGGACCGGTGTAGGGCAGTGACTTTGGCAACGCGACTGTCGCAATGTAGTCAAATTAACGCATCTAATAAGGAGGCATAGTTCACATGAAAATAATCTTTGAGAAGGTGCGCAGCACCTCAGCATTCCTGGGTATGGTATTAGCCATTCTTTCCCTGTCATTCAATAGCTTGGCACAGGAAAAGTTCCCGATCGCCGTCTTTCCATTCCCCTCAGTGACCAACGTCTATGCGGATCTGATTATCGCGAAGGGTTTTGACAAGGCCAACGGACTCCAGGTCGAGCCCATTACCTACGGGACAGGCGGTGCAATGTGGGCGGGACTGGCAAAAGGCGAAATTGCCGTACACAACATGAGTCCCTATCTGCTCCAGAAAATGCGCGCCGATAAGATACCTATCGTCATGTTTTCCTCGTTCCTTGGCATGGGCTGGATTGTCGTAACCAAAAACCCAGAGATAAAGGAATTCTCCGACCTAAAGGGGCGAACGATAGCGGCGACAGTGGCATTTTCCGAGTATGACTATTTGCAAATCTACGCGGAAAAGAAAGGATTGAGTTTCAAGAAAAAGGATATTCTGGTTGTCGATGCGACGACGTCTCTGGCTCAGGCGCAGCTAGAAGCAGGCAGGGTAGATGCAGTGTTGACGTGGGACCCCACAGCAACCATGATGCTGGCGAAGAATCCGGACGCCAGAACAATTCTTCATGGCGTGGATGCGTGGAAATTTGTCTCGGGGGAAAGAGGTTGGGAATTGGGGTTGGTTGTCAGGACTGACTACCTCAAACAGCATCCGGGCAGTCTGCAGCGCATACTTAAGATGTATCAGGACGCTGGCAAGTTTGCGATGAGTAATCCTGACGAGGCGGACGCCATCATCACTTCGGGTAAGTACATCAATAAGGGGATTCCCCCAGGCACGATCTCAACCGGAATTAGGGCCAATAGACTGATACTCGACGTGCGTCCGGCCTGGGATCGGGAGACCAACCGCGAGATATGGAAGATGCTGCAGGTGGGTCTTGACGGCGGGTTCATCCCCGCGTTGCCCGAGAAAGATGCGGTTCTAAGCGTTGCACCGAAATAGGCAGTGGTGATTCTGTGGCCGGCGACCGCGTGCCTTAGGTCGTGAACAGGAGTCCAGAAAGC
>CAIYYX010000015.1 GCA_903930535.1 uncultured Sterolibacterium sp.
CGTGTCAACCTCGAGCGTGCGAAACATGGCCGTGAGGTTGGGATAGGTGCGGTGGTTGAACACCAGAAAGCCGGTATCGACCGGGAAGCTCACGCCGCCTAACTCGACATCGACCGTATGGGTGTGACCGCCGATGTAGTCGCCCGCTTCAAAAACCGTGACTTCATGTTTCTGTGCCAGCAGCCAGGCCGATGCAAGCCCTGAAATCCCGGATCCGACGACCGCGATCTTCATGGCGCGCCCCGTTCCGGCCTGATCGCTGCCGGGACAGTTGCGCGCTCGGGCATGCGTTCGGCAACGCGCAGCAGCAGCAAGGTAAGGCCAAGGCCGATCAGCAGATCAATCATTGCGACCCTCTATCAGTCCGTAAGCTGAGTGGTTGTGGATCGATTCGAAATTTTCCGCTGCCACCGTCCACATCGTGATGCGATCCTCATCCTGCAGGCGCAGGGCGATGTCGCGTACCAGGTCTTCGACGAATTTGGGGTTGTCATAGGCGCGCTCGGTCACCCACTTTTCATCCGGCCGCTTGAGCAGACCAAAGACCTCGCAAGAGGCAGCATCCTCGGCGATACGCACCAGTTCCTCCAAAGCCATTTCGGCCTTGAGTTGCACGCGCAGGTTGAGGTGCGAGCGCTGGTTGTGCGCACCATAGGCGGAAATTTCCTTTGAGCAGGGGCACAGGCTGGTGACGGGGACAGTCACCGCCAGGGCCATTTGCACAGGGCCGCCCGGTTCAGCCCAGACGTCGATTCCAGCGTCGATGTCGAGCAGGCTGGCAACACCTGAGACCGGCGCCTTCTTGCTGATGAAATAGGGGAAGCGGATTTCAATGCGCCCGGACTCGGCTTGCAGCAGCAGCAGCATCTCGGCGAACAGCGGCCGCAGGTCAGAAAGCGACAATGCGTTGCGCGGGCGCTCGAGCAATTCGATGAAGCGCGACATGTGGGTGCCCTTGACCTCGGGCGGCAGGCCTACCGTCATGGCCAAGGTGGCTACGGTCGGATGGGCTTCGCCGGCGGCATCCTGCAGCGTCAGCGGATAGCGCAAGCCCTTGACGCCCACTTGCTGGATGGCGAGTCGGCGGTGATCGGCGGCGGCCTGGATGTCAGGCATGAGAAAACTGTCGGGTGCATTCACGGCATACTCCTGTGTGGTTGTTGAAAATAAGGAAGCGGCTTCACGGTTTTTCTGCGAGCCAGCGCTCTATCTGGGCGATCAGTCTGCCGCTGTCGGGCGCTGTCAGGCTGCTGTAACTCTCGACGCGACTACCGCTGCGGTCGATCAGGTATTTGTGGAAATTCCACTTGGGCCGCGTCCCTGTCTTGGCTATCAACTCTTTGTAGAACGCGGTGGTCTTCGGTGCGGCGATATCGGTCTTGGCCATCATCGGAAATTTGACGCCGTAGGTCAGGCGGCAGAAATCGGCGATTTCCTTGTTGCTGCCCGGTTCCTGGTCACCAAAATCGTTGGACGGGAAGCCGATGACCACCAGACCTCGACTCTGGTATTTGTCGTAGACAGACTCCAGACCTTCATACTGCCCGGTGAAACCGCAAAAGCTCGCCGTGTTCACCACCAGAATTACTTTGCCCTCATACTGGCAAAGCGACTGTGGCTTGCTGTCTTGCAGCTTCGGAAAGGTATGATCGAGCAAAGGCGGGCAACCGGCGGCTGCGGACGACGCAGCCAGGAGAGCGAAAAGCGCCAGCACGGCTTGAACAAATCTGCTTAAAAGTTTCATCTTGTCCTGGACAAAGTAAGGAATTAACCGTAAGATACCGCCTGAAATCTTTCCTGTCAATAACTTTGTCCTGGACAAACAAAAACCCTCATGGACAATTCCGGCTCCGAAACCACAGCTTCCTCTTCCGTGACGGGAATCAGCATTGCGGCAGTGGAACGGGACACCGGGCTGGGCAAGGACACCTTGCGCGTCTGGGAGCGCCGCTACGGCTTTCCGCAGCCCTTGCGCGACGCTTTCGGCGAGCGGGTTTATCCGGCTGCCCAGGTCGAGCATTTGCGCCTGATCAAGCGCCTGATGGACCAGGGCCAGCGCCCGGGCGCACTGTTGCGCAAGCCGCTGGCGGCGCTGAACGAACAACTCGCCAGCAGCCAGCCCAAAAAAGTCAGCGCTGACGACGCGGCGGATTGGGTGATCCCCTTGCTGAAAAACCGGGACGTTGATCATCTGCGAACCGAATTCGCCCAGCGGCTGGCGCGCGATGGCCTCGAGCGCTTTGTCATCGAAACCTTGCCCGCTCTCAATCTGCGTATTGGCGACGGTTGGATGATGGGGGAAATTGAAATTTTCGAGGAACATCTCTACACGGAACTGATCCAGAATCAGCTTCGCTCAGCCATCTACGCACTTGCCAGTCGCGGCAAGCGGCCGCACGTGCTGCTTACCACGGTCAAGGATGAAGAGCATCTTCTCGGACTGTTGATGGTCGAAGCCCTGCTGGCAGCCAACGGCGCCTTGTGCCTTTCGCTCGGCGCCCAGACTCCCGTGGCCGACATCATCGGCGCCTCACGCGGCACGAATACCGATATCGTTGCCCTATCCTTCTCCGGCGCTTATCCCTGGCGCAAGGCCCGCGACACCCTGCTTGAACTGCGCGTGGCGCTGCCAGAGACTATCGAGCTCTGGGCTGGAGGTGCCGCCCTGGCCGGTGGCAGGCGGATGATTCCCGGCATTCGCGCCATCGACAATCTGCGCGCCATCAAGCCGGCGCTGGCGGACTGGCACGCCACGAAACACGCGGCAGCAACACCAAGCCTGGTGAGCCGTCCATGATGAGCGATCAAGGCGCGCGTCCTTTTGCCGGACAATCCTCATCGCAGCACAGCTTGGACTCGCTGACGTTGTATTACGATGGACGCTGTCGGCTCTGCATGGCCGAAATTCATTTCCTGAGCGCCAGGAACCAGCGGGGCTTGCTCAGCTTTGTCGATATCAACGACCAGGGTTTTGCTGAAGCCGGCCACCCGGTGTCATGTGCCGCAGCCATGGCACAAATGCATGGCCGTCTCGGCAATGGGCAGTTGCTCACGGGAGTCCCTGTCTTCGCCGAAGCTTACCGGCGCGCAGATCTATTCTTTCTCGCCTGGTTGTTTTCCCGTGCCTGGACAAGGCCGATTCTTGACCTTGGCTATGGCTGGTTCGCGCGTTATCGCCATTCGATATCGCGAGTCATCGGACCGCCTTTGCTGCGCCTGGCATTACGCTGGAGTTCGGGTGGCAAAGGCCTGAAACGGTAGCGTAGCAATGCAGGTAGATCTCCTCGTACTTAACTTCTATCGATTGAAGTCGAGGATATGGGATGGAAAACCATCCATTCCGAATCAGGGCTTGATGCGCTCCGCCCAACTGAGCAATGCCTGCATCTGATCAGCAACCATTTGCTCGACCTTGGGATCGGTGAGGTTTCCCTCCTTGTCGAAATTGCCGGCTAATACATTCGAGAACACTTCCGGCTTGTTCAGGGGATGCAGGTTGAGGAACACGCAGACCTGCCGCAGGTGGTATTGCGAGCGCGAGGAACCCCTCGAGTAGGCGGCGCCCATGATGGCAGCGGCTTTGTCAGAAAGCAGCGCATTTCCCGGTTCAACCGATGCCCAGTCGAGAATGTTCTTGAGCGCCGGGGCGATGGAATAGTTGTACTCGGGACAGGCGAAAACAAAGGCGTCGGCAGCCGCCATCTGGGCAAGCACTCTGCTCACAGAGGCAGGCTTGCCCTCTATGTCGGCGTTATAAAAAGGGATGTCCATCAGATCGGCCAATTCGAGCGTGACGCCCGCCGGGAGATGCTTCTGTGCAGCGCGCAGCAGGCCGGTATTGCAAGACTGGCGGCGCAGGCTGCCAGAAATTCCGAGAAGTCTTAGTGCCATGGTTTTCTCCTGTCTGGTTTTTTAAAGAAAGCAACATCTACGGGTGGAGAGGGGCGCTGCTGAAATTCAGTTATTTCTTGACGCCCATCATAAAATCGCCTAAAGTCCATTAGCCCACCGAACGCTCGGTAGGTTAGCATAAACCAAGGAATATACAACGGTTGGTGGAAACCAATCGAGAAAAAGAACGGGGTTAAATCGATGTCAATAGCAAATTCCGAGTCGCCCGCTGCGTCTGATGCCGAGCCTTGGGGGAATAATGTCAAGGTCGAGTTTGAGGATGGCATTGCCTGGGTGATCCTCAATCGGCCTGAGAAGCGCAATGCCATGAGCCCGAGTCTCAATCGGGAAATGATCAGGGTGCTGGATGCGCTGGAAGTGGATGAGCGCTGCAAGGTGTTGGTCCTGACCGGAGCGGGCGAGTCCTATTCGGCAGGCATGGATTTGAAGGAGTATTTCCGCGAAACCGACAATGCGACACCCGTCGAGGTGATGCGCGTGCGGCGCGATTCGATGGCTTGGCAATGGCGGCGTCTGATGTTTTATCCCAAGCCGACCATCGCCATGGTTAATGGCTGGTGTTTTGGCGGTGCCTTCACCTCCCTGGTTTCCTGCGATCTGTCGATTGCTGCCGAAGAGGCCATCTTCGGCCTGTCGGAAGTCAATTGGGGCATCATCCCGGCGGGAAACGTCATGCGTGCCGTGGCTGAGAAAATGTGTACCAGCGATGCCCTCTACTACCTGATGACCGGTGAGCCTTTCGACGGCAAGAAGGCCAGTGAAACCAGGCTGGTCAACGAGGCTGTGCCGCTCGCCCAGTTGCGCGATCGGACCAGGCAAATTGCCCTGAAGCTGATGGAGAAAAATCTGCACGTCGTGCGTGCAATCAAGCTTACCTACCGGCGCGTGAAGGAAATGAACTGGGATGTTTCGGAGGACTACTTGTACGCCAAGGCGGGCGAGACCTATGCGTCCGACCCGGACAAGGGCCGCGAAAAAGGCATGACCCAGTTCCTGGATAAAAAAGCCTTCAAGCCGGGACTGGGCAACTACAACAACGAAACCTGACCATCACCTGGAAACTCTGCCAATCACAGGAAGGGATACAACATGGACACAAAGTTATTCATCAACAACGAAGATGTCGCCGCCACCGGCGGTGCGACTTATGTGCGGCATGACCCTGTCAGCAACGAAGTCGCCACACGCGCTGCAGCAGCCACTGTCAAGGATGCACTCCTTGCTGTCGACGCGGCGGCAGCGGCATTGCCGGCGTGGTCGGCGACTGGCCCGACCGAGCGCCGCCGCCTGCTATTGAAGGCGGCAGATGTGATGGAGGCGCATACCGCAGATTTCGCGGCAGTGATGGCAGGCGAAGTCGGGGCATCGGCTGGCTGGGCCGGCTTTAACGTGCATCTTGCCGCCGGAATCCTGCGCGAGGCGGCCTCGCTGACCACCCAGATCCAGGGAGAAACCATCCCGACAGACAAGCCCGGTACCTTGTCGATGACCATCCGCCAGCCGGTTGGCGTGGTGCTCTCCATCGCGCCCTGGAATGCTCCGGTGATCCTGGCAACGCGCGCCATCGCCTTTCCTCTGGCCTGCGGCAATACGGTCGTCCTGAAGGCTTCGGAGTTGAGTCCGGGAACGCATCTTCTCATCGCAAAGGTACTCTCTGAAGCCGGGATACCGAAAGGTGTGCTCAACGTCATCACCAATGCGCCTGCGGATGCCGGCGATATCGTCGGCGCCCTGATCGCGCATTCCGCTGTGCGGCGCGTGAATTTCACCGGCTCGACGCGTGTCGGACGCATCATCGCAGAGACTGCAGGACGTCACTTGAAACCGGTGTTGTTGGAACTGGGCGGCAAGTCGCCGCTCCTGGTGCTCGATGATGCAGATCTGGATGAGGCGGTGAACGCGGCGATTTTTGGCGCCTTCGTGTATCAGGGTCAGGTATGCATGTCGACCGAGCGGGTCATTGTGGACGAGGCGGTGGCAGACGAGTTCGTCAAGAAATTTGTGGCGCGTGCAGCAGCGCTTCCGGTCGGAGATCCGCGCAAGGGTGCCTGCGTGATCGGACCCCTGATCACGCAAGACGCATCCAAGAGACTGGAAAGCCTGATTGCCGATGCGCAGAAAGAAGGTGCAAAGCTGGTAACAGGCGGCAAGGTCGATGGCCCCTTCATGACGGCCACCATTCTCGATCATGTGACGCCGCAGATGCGGGTGTATGACGAGGAAACGTTCGGACCGATGACTTGCGTGGTGCGCGCGCGTGGCCTCGAGGAGGCAGTTCGCCTGGCCAACAGCTCGGCTTACGGTTTGTCTGCGGCGGTCTTCGGCCGTGACGTCAGCCGCGCCTTGTCGGTCGCCATGCGCATCGAGTCAGGCAGCTGCCATGTCAATGGCGCCACGGTGCAGGACGAGGCGCAAATTCCCTTCGGCGGCACCAAGGCAAGCGGCTATGGCCGTTTTGGCGGCCGCGCGGTGATAGATGAATTCACCGAACTGCGCTGGATCACGATCGAGGCAACGCCGCAGCACTACCCATTCTGAGAAGCAACAGCGCAATGGATAAGCCAGAAGAGGAGTTTGACCGGGTCGATGAACTGATTCAGCTGTCCCTGAAACTCTTTCTTGAAAGAGGGTATGACAATACCCCGATGTCCCTCATATCGAAGGAAGTCGGCCTGACCAAAGCGGGCATCTATCATCATTTCGAGAACAAGGAACACATCCTCTATGCGGTGCACAAGCGCTCCGTGGAAAGGAATCTGTTGCCGCTTATCGAAAAAGCAGAACAAATCAGCGATCCGGAAACAAGGCTGCGAACCTATCTGTATGACCTGGCGCGGCAGCTCACGCACGAACCGACGGCAACAGTCCTGCTCAGCGAAGCGCGGCGCATGTCGCCGGAACATTTCAAGGAAATCAGGGGCGTTTGGCGGCGCAGCTATGGCGTCATCCACGACGCCATTGTCGAATTGCAAAAACTGGGACGTTGCCCGAAACATCTCGATCCGGCATTTGCCACCTTCTCGGCTCTTGGCAGCGCCAGTTGGATAGTCTTCTGGTTTGACTACTCGCGGCCGGAGGGCGGTGAGGAGGTGGCAAGAACCATTGTCGATATTTTCATGAAGGGTCTGCTTGCCTAGAAGGTAGAAGCACCACCTGCGTTCGCCGCTCCGAACCGCTACTTGAGGCCAGAAACGATATAGGCCGGAGTGCTCGGATCAAGCAGGATCAGGCACAGCAGGCCACCCATGATGGACAGGTTCTTGGTTGTTTGCACCATCTGCGGAAAAACGAATTTTCTGTCCGGTGTGTACCAGCCAAAATGGTAGAAGGGCGTGGCGACCAGAATGAAGGCAATCCAGGCCACCGCGACAGCCCAGACATGGCTGTTGGCGATCAAGAGCACGCTTCCGGCCAACTCCAAAACAAGCACGGGAATCAGCAGAAACTTCGCAAACGGGACACCGTTGTGGGTCATTTCGCCGATGGTCTGCCGGTAATGAAACGCCTTGTAGAGGCCGGCCCCGGCCCAAATACCGCACGTCAGCCAGCGCGCCAGCGTGAAAACAGTCTGAGCTTCCATTCTTGTCCCCTGTTTGTTGAAGTGGAAATCTAAATGCCCAACTGGCGTGCCACCAGCATGCGCATGATGTCGCTGGTGCCCCCGCCTATCATCGGGAAATAGGAGTCGCGCAGATAGCGCTGCACCGGGTATTCATTCATCAGCCCGTAGCCGCCGAAAATATTCAGCGCCTTCTGGCAAATCTCGTTGCAGCCATCCGCCGCGATGATTTTTGCCAGCGCCGCCTCGATAATAATCGGCTGGCCGCGATCGGCCAGCGTCGCGGCGTGGTAGGTATAGAGACGGCATTGCTCCAGTTCGGCCAGCATGTCTACGAGCTTGAATTGCACCGCCTGGAATTTGCCTATGGGCTGGCCGAACTGCTGGCGTTCCTTGGCGTATTTCAGGGCGGCATCATAAGCCGCGCGGCCGGTGCCGATGGCCAATGCGGCCGTGAAGATGCGGTCGACCGTGAGCGACTTGAAGGCATTGAGAAAGCCGCCTTCCTCGCTTCCCAGCCGGCATTCGTCCGGGACAAAGACCTCGTCGAACACCAGTTCCGCCGCATCCGAACAATGCGTGGTCAGCTTGTCGAGGCGTCGTGCCACGGTAAATCCGGGAGTCTTGGTGTCGACCAGAAAAAGCGCCACGCCCTTCAAGCGCTTTTGCGGATCGGTGCTTGCCGCCACGGTGATGAAGTCGGCATTGCAGCCGTTGGAGATGAACACCTTGTTGCCCGTGAGGCGGTAGCCGCCCTCGACCTTCTGAGCACGGG
Source organism: uncultured Sterolibacterium sp. (assembly GCA_903930535.1). GTDB lineage: Bacteria > Pseudomonadota > Gammaproteobacteria > Burkholderiales > Rhodocyclaceae > CAIYYX01. The sequence continues at coordinate 8,247 of CAIYYX010000015.1, forward strand.
TACGGATGGCGGACGCATCGGAACCCGCATCCGGTTCGGTAATGGCAAAGGCCGCGACCATGTCGCCCTTGAGTGCAGGCACCAGGTAGCGCTGGCGCAAGGCTTCGCTGCCCCAGGTGTGCACGGCGTAGGTTGCCGCCGAACCGTGCATGCCGACGATTGCGGCAAAGCCCATGGAGCCGCGGGCAAGTTCCTCGCACAGCACCGTGTAATAGAGGTAGGGCTTCGCAAGCCCCAGGCCGCCGTACTGTTCCGGATACATGATGCCGTAATAGCCGAGTTCGCCCAGTTCCTTGAATAAGGCGCGCGGAAACTCCTTGCTCTGGTCGAGCGCTTCGGCCTGCGGTGCCAGGCGCTCATCGACCCAGCGCGCCAGATTATGCTGAAACTGTTCCAGATCTTCATCGAAATATAGGTTCATCAGTATCGTCCAGTGCTTGCCGTGCTCTCTCGCGCGAGCTTCATTTCTTGGCAGTGAGGAAATCCGCGTATTGACGGCGCAATTCCTTCTTCAGGATTTTACCGGTCGCGTTCTTCGGCAGCCTGTCTACAAACAGAACCGTCTTGGGGCATTTATAGGGCGCCAGGCGTTGGGCGGCGCGACTGCGCACTTCCTCGGCACTGGTACTGCGGCCCGGTTTGAGAACGACTGCGGCGGCGACTCTTTCCACCCACTTGGGATCGGGAATGGCGAACACAGCCACTTCGGCGAGATCGGGGTTTTCGTAAAGAATGTCCTCGACCTCGCGCGGATAAACGTTTTCCCCGCCCGTGACTATCATGTCATGTTTACGGTCGACGATATACAAGTAGCCTGCAGCGTCGAGATATCCCATGTCGCCCGTGAAGAGCCAACCATTGACCACGGTTTTTTCCGTCATGGCGGGATTCTCCCAGTAGCTTTCCATGACTCTGTCGCCCTGGACTGTAATATCCCCGATCTCGCCAGGGCCAATGGGGTTGCCCTCTCCATCGCGAATCGCGATCGTGACGCCAGGCATGGCGCGTCCGCAGGACAAGAGCAAGTGTTCCTTCGCCGCATCATTTAGGGCAACGACATGGTCTTCCGGCATCAGAGCCGTGACGGCCCCCATCTCAGTCAAGCCGTAGGACTGGATGAAGCCGCAGCCCTTGAACGCCTGCAGGGCACTCTTCAACACAGGCAGCGGAATCGAAGAGGCCGCGTACTTGATGAGGCGCAAGCGCTTCAGATCCTTGGCCTGGACATCAGGCTGGTCGAGCAGAACCGCGATCATGGTGGGCACGACATGGACCTGGGTGACGCCCTGGGCCTCTATGGCGGTCAGTACCGCGCCCGGGTCGAACTCGGGCAACACCACCGTCGTTCCGCCAGAGGCGAAACTCGGGAACAGGTGGTACCACATGCCCCCGGCGTGGAACCATGGCATCACCGACAGACCGACATCATCCCGGGTCAGCTTGAGCATATCCTGGACAATCGCGCGGCAGGTATTGATGGCACGGCGATGCGTCAGCACCGCTCCCTTCGGTTCCCCCGTGGTCCCGCTCGAATAAATCAGGCAAAGCGCGTCGTCCGGGTGCAAAGCGGCGTGCGGTTCATCAGGGGAGGACCCCGCCAATAATGTTTCATAGGCAGACCAACCGGCCGTGGCCGCCGTGGTGTCTGCGAACACGATGTAGTCCCGGACGCCAGGCAATTCCGTGCGCAGGGCGTCAATGGTTGCGGTGAAGCCAGGTTCAGCGACGATGACCGTCGGGCGGCTGTCTTTGATCGTGTGCAATAGTTCTCGTGAGGCCAGACGCCAATTCAAGGGCACGGTGATCAAGCCGCTTTTTGCGCTCCCGTAGACCTCGAAGTATTCAGGCCGGTTGCGCGACAGGATCGCAACCCTGTCGCCGGCAACCAGCCCAAGCGCTGCCAAGGCGTTGTTCAGCTGATTGATCCGGGCATTGACCTGGGAAAAAGTGATTGCACCTTGCCCGCTGACGAAGGCGGGCTTGTCCGGAAAGACCGAGGCATTCAATCGGGCGATATCGCCCCAGACTGCTATGTTTGTCCAATCCATGATTGCCTTCAGTGTATTAAGGGTCCGCTGCTCCCTACCGGACGTTCGGTTGTAAAACGACTTTAACTGGCTTCATAAGGCAGGTCAAGCAGAGTCTTTCTGATGGTGCTTGACGCGGTCAATGAATATGGCCAATATACGGACATAGGAAGACCGACCGACCGGTCGGGAACAGTGGATCCCTGAGGAGACAGACATGAAGATCACCCAGAAAATAATTCCGATGGCTTTCGTGCTGTCTCTGTTCGCAGGAAGTGATGCGATGGCGGACATCAAGATCGGCATCACCATTTCCGCTACCGGCTCAGGCGCGGCCATTGGCGTTCCGGCCAAGAATACCGTGGCCTTGCTGCCCCCCACTTTTGCCGGCCAGAACGTTCAGTACATCGTTCTCGACGATGCCTCGGATGCAACCCGAGCCGTGTCCAATGCGCGCAAGCTCATCAGCGTCGAGCATGTGGACGTCCTGATCGGATCGTCGATTGGCCCGACCACCTTTCCTCTTGTGGATATTGCCGCCGAAACCAAGACCCCTCTGATCGTGATGAATCCGGCGACCGGTCTGGTTGAACCAATGGACGAAAAGCGCAAGTGGGTGTTCAAGATTCTGCCTCACGATACGGTGCTGGCCAAGGGAATTGCCGACCACATGGCGAAAAACGGCGTCAAGACCGTGGCCTTCATCGGCTTCAATGATGCGTTTGGCGAGAACTGGTACGCGGCTGCCGAGAAAACGCTGGGCGAGCGGGGCATCAAGATCATCGCCAAGGAATCTTATACCCGCAATGACACAAGCGTCTCCGGGCAGGTGCTGAAAATCGTGGCGGCAAAACCGGATGCGGTATGGGTGGGTGCGTCGGGTACGCCGGCCGTCCTGCCGCAGAAAGCCTTGAAAGAGCGCGGCTACAAAGGACAGATTTATCATACCAGTGGCGTCGCCTCGATGGATTTCATCCGCGTCGGCGGCAAGTTTGTCGAGGGCGCAATCCTTCCGGCGGGTCCCATCATCGCTGCCAGCGAACTGCCTGACGACAATCCGATCAAGAAACTGGCGCTCGATTATATCCAGCGCTACGAAGCCCTGAACAAGATTCCCTTTGCGGCATTCGGCCCGCATCTCGTGGATTCTGTCCGCCTCATTTCGGACGCAACCCCGGAAGCGCTGAAAATCGCCAAACCGGGCACGCCCGAATTCCGCGCTGCGCTTCGCGACGGCCTGGAGAATGTGAAAGCGGTGGTGCTGATCAACGGCATTCTCTCCATGTCGCCGACCAATCACTCCGGCTATGACGACCGGGCGCGGGTGATGGTCCGGGTCGAAAACGGCGCCTTCAAGTTGCTGAGATAAGCACCCTTGGACGCCACGACCCTGCTTTTGCTGGGGCAGGACAGCCTCATCAGCGGGGCGATCTATGCGCTCCTCGCAGTGACTATGGTCATGGTTTTTTCCGTGACCCGGGTGCTGTTCATTCCCCAGGGCGAGTTCGTCACCTACGGCGCGCTCACCCTGGCCGCCCTCGAGGCGGGGCGCGTGCCGGGGACTGCCTGGTTGCTGCTTGGCGTCGGCGCCGTTGCGGCGGTTTTGGCCATGACGCGGGCGCGGCAAACGCTGACCTTCTTGAAAGCCATCCGCATCCTCATTATCGATGTGGGCCTGCCTGCCTTGCTGCTGCTGATTGTCCATTGGGCTGCGCCCCTGAAGCTGGGGCTCGTCCCGGAAATGCTGCTCACCCTGGCCTTGGTTGTCCCCCTCGGGCCACTGGTTTATAGAATCGCATTTCAACCGCTGGCCGAAGCATCCATCCTGGTTCTGTTGATAGTCGCGGTCGGCGTGCACATGGGCATGACCGGACTCGGCCTGGTTTTCTTCGGCCCGGAGGGCTACCAGACGAGCGCATTCTCGGACGCGGTTTTTGAACTCGGCTTCATGAACATCAGCGCACAAAGCATCTGGGTGGTGACGACCACTGCGGCGCTGCTCCTCGGGCTGTACTTGTTCTTCGAAAAAACAGTCAGCGGGAAAATGCTCCGCGCCGCAGCAATCAGCCGGCGAGGCGCCCGACTGGTCGGCATCTCGACCGACCGCACCGGTTATCTGGCATTCACCCTGACGGCGCTGATAGGCGCGGTTTCAGGGCTGATGATAGGATCGTTGACGACGATTTATTATGATTCAGGCTTCATCATCGGCCTGAAGGGTTTCGTTGCCGCCATCCTTGGCGGGCTGCACAGCTATCCCCTCGCCGCTGCGGCCGCGCTCCTGGTAGGCACGGTGGAGTCGTTCTCGTCCTACTCTGCCAGCGCCTTCAAGGAGGTCATCGTCTTTACCATCATCATCCCGGTGTTGCTCTGGCGCTCTATCTTCAGACCTCCTGTCGAGCATCTGGAATGAAACCCGCTCACGCCGCAATTGCGCTGGTCATCGCCATATTGGCGATTCCTCTGGCGCCGATCTCGGATTACTGGATCGTCCTGCTCGACAACATCGGCCTCTACTCCCTGGTCGCCATGGGACTCGTGCTGCTCACCGGCGTCGGCGGCATGACCTCCTTCGGCCAGGCGGCTTTCGTCGGCTTCGGCGCCTATACGACGGCGGTGCTGTCTGCCACCTACGGCATATCGCCCTGGCTGACCCTGCCGCTGGCCCTGGCCTTGACGGGTCTGGCGGCGCTCGCCATCGGCAGCGTCACCGTTCGCTTGTCAGGCCATTACCTGCCATTGGGGACGATGGCTTGGGGCCTCGCCTTCTTCTATCTCTTTGGCAACCTGGAATTCCTCGGGGCGCACGACGGCATCAACGGCATTCCGCCGCTGCGCATCGGCACTCATGACTTGTTTGATGGCCGTTCATTTTTTTCTGTTGTCTGGCTGGTGGTCCTGGCGGCATCGGTCCTGACGACGAATCTGCTCGATACGCGAGTCGGTCGGGCCATTCGCGCGCTGCGCGCGGGGACGATTGCCAACGAAGCATTCGGCATCGACACGGCGCGCGTGAAGCTGATCGTGTTTGTCTACGCGGCGCTCCTGGCGGGTCTTTCCGGCTGGCTGTATGCCCACTTTCAGCGCAGCATCAATCCGACCGCGTTCGGCCTCAACATCGGCATCGAGTACTTGCTGATGGCCGTCGTGGGCGGCGCCGGGCACGTCTTTGGCGCGCTTCTGGGTGCGGGCATCGTCACCATTCTCAAGGACCAACTGCAGGATATTCTGCCCAGGCTCATCGGCGCCCAGGGCAACTACGAGACCATCGTATTCGGCTTCATGCTTGTCGTGATTCTGCAAAGCGCACGCAATGGTTTGTGGCCCTTCATCCTGAATGCCTTGCCGCCCCGGCCGGCGAAGCCTTTGGTGCCCGCCGATGCTTCCCTGCCGCAGCGGCCGAAGCCAAGCGGTCCAGCCATCCTCGATGTTCGCGGCATAAACAAACATTTCGGCGGACTCGTCGCCGTCAATGATGTCAGCTTCACCGTGGGCGCGAAGGAAATTGTCGGCTTGATCGGCCCCAACGGCGCCGGCAAGAGTACGATTTTCAACCTGGTCACCGGCCTTCTCAGGGTCACGGGCGGCGAGGTATATTTTCAAGGCAACCGGATAGACGCCATGGAAGCGCGTGGCATTGCCGCCCTAGGCATTGCCCGCACATTCCAGCATGTCGAACTGGCGCCGGACATGTCCGTGCTGGAAAACGCCGCCATCGGTGCGCACATTCGCGGCTCTGCCGGATTGCTCTCCGGCATGTTGCGTCTTGACCGTGCCGAGGAAAAACGCCTGTTGGGCGAAGCCGCACGTCAACTGGAGCGGGTCGGTCTTGGAGCATACATGCATCGGCCTGCGGGGTCGCTGGCCTTGGGCCAGCTGCGCATTCTCGAAATTGCGCGCGCCCTTGCCCTTGACCCGGCTTTGCTGTTGCTCGACGAGCCGGCAGCGGGTCTGCGCCATCTGGAAAAGCGCGCGCTGGCGGAGCTTTTGCACAAGCTGAGAGAGGAAGGGATGAGCGTTCTGCTCGTCGAGCACGATGTCGAATTCGTGATGGGTCTTACCGATCACCTTGTCGTTCTCGATTTCGGCAAAATGATTGCCAAGGGCGTGCCGGCCGAAATCAGGAAGAATCCCGTCGTACTCGAGGCTTATCTTGGAGGCGTCGTATGAGCCTTCTTACTGTCGCAGACCTGTCGGTCGCCTACGGCAGGATTCAAGCGGTGCAGGGCGTTGCGCTGGACATCGCGGCGGGTTCCATCGTGACGGTGATCGGTGCCAATGGCGCCGGCAAAACAAGCCTTCTCAACGCGGTCATGGGGCTCCTGCCGGCCCGGGGCGAGGTGACTTTCCGCGGCGAGGCGATGGCGCGGTGCCCCACCGAGAAGCGTTTTTCGTTGGGCATGAGCCTGGTGACGGAAAGCCGCGATTTATTTACCACCATGTCGATCGAGGACAACCTGATCCTCGGCGCCAATCGTTGCGGCCGGCGCGAGATTGTCCAGCGCATGGCAGAAGTATTCGCGCGCTTCCCGCGCCTCAAGGAGCGCAGTACTCAGTTGGCCGGTACGCTGTCCGGGGGCGAGCGGCAGATGCTGGCGATGGGTCGTGCATTGATGGCGAGGCCGCAACTACTCATGCTGGACGAACCAAGCCTTGGCCTGGCCCCGATTATCGTGCGTGAGATTTTTCACATCATCTCGGATCTGCGCGATAACGGCGTCGCCATACTTCTCGTCGAGCAGAACGCGCGTGCGGCGCTGCAGGTGGCCGATTACGCTTATGTAATGGAGCTTGGCCTCGTCACCATGGACGGACCCGCTTCACAACTGGCCGGAGACCCCAGGGTCATCGAGAGCTATCTCGGCTTCGGCGGTGCGGACACCAATACCGCGTAACTCAACGGCAGTCTTTGGACGCAGCGTCGGTCAGATCGACAGAATGTGCTTACTCCTCATCAGCCCTAGTGGCCAGTCATGCTGCCGTTGATGTGCAGGTCGGGCTTCAGCCCGAAAACACGTATTCTTGGCCGCGCAATGACAGAAGGAAGCGTGACGGTCGCAATGACGAATTTGTACCTGAAGAAGCGCCTCGAGCAGAACAGCCCGAACCTGGAACTCTTCCGGGCGGTAAGATCCCGAAAGAAGTTCCACGATACAGAGGATTATTGCCGACTCTTCAGTCCGGCTTCCCCAGCCAGGCGAGATGACGGGAAGCATGGGTGTCGATGCGCTTCTCGTCGATTTGGACATCCTGGAATTTCACCCGCTTGAATCTTTCCAGCTGATCGAAGGGCACGGTGGCGTCTATCGCCAGCTTGGCGCGGATGCCGTCGCGTCCGCAGCGGATGTATTCGTGTCCGCGTGTTTCGGGAACCACCATCAGGTCTTTTGAGGCTTCCATGCGCGTGGCCAGCGCGTACTCGACATCGACGGGGTCGTGAATGTCGATATCGTTATTCACCGCGATGACCATGTCGAGATCCTTCAGCGCGCCAAATGCAGCCAGCATCGCATTGCGTTCGAAGCCGTCGCTCTGCGGTGAGATCTTGTTCACGCTGATGACGGCGTGGAAGCGGTGCAGGCCGCCGGCGGTCATGTCCACGTCGTCCACGGTGGGGGTGGCGGCCTGGAGAACCTTGAGCAGGCTTGCCTCCAGAACATACTTCCGCAGCATCACGGTCTCGCGGCCATAGCCGTTGATCGCGTAATAGACGGGATTGTTGCGGTGGGAAATAGAGGTGATTTCGAATACCGGGCAGTCGCCCTCATTGGACATATAGCCGATGAATTCGCCGAAGGGCCCCTCGTGCTGCTTCTTGTCGTGACGCAGAATGCCTTCCAGGACGATTTCGCTTTCCGTCGGGATCAGGATGTCCTGGGTGACCCCTTTGCACACCGGCAAGGGCTCGCCGATCAGCCCTCCCGCGGCCTTGAGTTCATCGGCGGACTCCGGCATCTGCGAGCCCATGGTGGCCGCCGCATAGAGCACGGAAAGATCGGTGCCTATGCACACCGCTATCGGCAGGTCCTGGCCGCGCTTGGCTGCGCGCTCGAAGGCCAATCGCGTGTGGCGGCCGTAGTCGAGCTTGATGGCGGTGCGGTCAGGGCCTATAAGCTGGAGCCTATGGTAGGAGGCATTGTAGGTGCCGCTGTCCGGATCCTTGCAGATGACCACCCCGCCGGTAACGAAGCGGCCGGGGTCTTTCTCGGTGTGCTTCAGGACGGGCAGAAGTTTGCCGATATCGAAATCCTTGGTATGAACATTCTCCTGCCAGGGTGCGGAGGGCATGACCTTTGGCTCCAGAGGCTTGGTCATGCCGCGTTCTATGAGTTTCCGGATGCCGCGAAAATCGATGCCGAAGGCGGCCTCGCAGTTCGCCTGCGAGGACAGGACATTGCCTATGATAGGCATGTCAAAACCTTTGACCTCGGAAAACATGACGGCCTTGTTGCCGTCGCGTTTTTTGAGGATGCTGGCGATCTCAAGATTGGTATCGACGCTGCCGGAGATGGACTCTATGCGGCCGGCCGCGGCCAGCCTTTTGAGGGCGGTGCGGAATCGCGTGTCTATTATTTTTGGCATGTTCATGTCTAGTGAATTCCCTCTTCGCTCAGTTCGGTATCGAGGCCAGTGACGGCATCGAGTATGGTCTCGGTCAAATCCTCGTCCTCATCGCTCCAGGTCGCATCCGGATCGGTCGACTCCGTGGCCAGCGGCGCGATGTCGAAGTCGACATACCTGTCGCCGATCTTCAACACCTGCGAGCCGTTGGGATGCTCGACGATCTCCCAGTCGTTGGGTATCTTCAATTCGGCAAAAATGTGAATCGTAAGTTTTTTCATTTCACTCCCCTTGTCGAACAATTATGACAGCCTGAAAAATATTCTGCCACGATTTCACTGATGGGCTCAGTGCAAGATCTTGCCGGCGGAAGGAAAGAGTTCTTCGATGATGTCCGCCCCGTAGCGATACTCCTGGTTGCAGATGTCGTCCTTGACGACGATGGCGCCATGCTCGGCGAGTATGCCCTCCACTTCCTCGCGACCCAGAGAGATGAGCATGCCGCGCACTTTGTCCTCGTCGCGCGGGCAATGGTAGCTCACCGTCCGCGGCGCGAACAGTCTGATCGTCTCCTCGGGAAAGAGCCGGGTCAGAAGGGTTTCTGCCGGCAGTGACAGTTCTTCCGGGCGCAGCGTCGAGGCGAGGAATTGCACGCGGTTCCAGCCGTCGCTGTCCTTGTCTGCGGCACCCGGCAGGGCCTGCAGGAAGAGGCCGGAAGCCTGGCCGTCGTTTGCCGAGAGCCAGAGCCTGGCGGGCTGCTGCTCCGACTGGACGAGGTAGTGCTCGAAGATCTCGGCGACCGATTCGCCTTCGAGAGGGACGGTGGACAGATAGGTCTGGGCTGCCTTGCCGCTCTGCAGGCTTAACTGCAGACGGCCTTTGCCCAGGAGCTCGGCGAGCGGTGCGTCGGATGCCGTGTATCTGGCCATGCCGCGCAGGCGCAGCTGCTCGTCGCAGTCGACCACCAGCAGGGAGACGGCGCCGTCCCCCTGAAGTTGGAAACTCAGGCGGCCCGGCGTCTTGAGATCGCTGCTTATCAGGGCCGCCACCGCCGCCATCTCGCCCAGCAGCGTCTTGACCGGGGGCGGATAGCCGCGCTCATGCTGCATGGCGGTCCAGGCGCCTTCGAGCTGCACCAGCACGCCGCGGATGTCGAGGTCCTCGAAGAGGAAGCGGCAGACCCTGTCTGTCATCGCTTTGCCGCCAGCAGGTTTGCGAACTGCTGCGGATCGAAGCCGACCAGGAGCAGTTTCCCCTGCGCTTCGACCACGGGTCGCTTGATCAGGCTGGGATATGCCTGCATCAGGGCGACCGCCTGATCTTCCGTCGCGATCTCCTGCTGCGCGGGAGACAGCTTGCGCCAGGTGGTGCCGCGGCTATTGACGAGCGGCTGCCAGCCAAGTTTCTGGCACCATTGCAAGAGGCGCTCGCCCGGGGCGCCTTGCTTCTTGTAGTCGTGGAAGGCGTATTCAATGCCGTGCTCCTCGCACCAGGAAAATGCCTTCTTCATCGTCGAACAATTCTTGATGCCATAGATCGTGATCATGATGAGTCTTTTCGCAAAGAGGCTATTGTAATACCCGGTGCCTTGCAGTCTCTGAAGTGCTTTGCTTGCCGGTGGAATGCCTGTGCTAAAATGCTCTTACCAGGTAAGAGGGGCATACTGCCATGTTGACCGTGACCGTTTCCGATAAAGGCCAAGTCGTCATTCCTGTGGAAATTCGCCGCCGCCTGGGCATCATTCCCGGCTGTCAACTCGATTTCAGGCTGGAAGGTCATGTCATTCACGCCGAGGTGAAACGCCAGCTTGTTCAAACCAAGGCCGAAGACGGCTTCGGCATGCTTATTTGCAACCGGTCGGGCAATCGTCGCCTGGCCGATTTCGATGTCGCACTTGCCATGCGGGAAGCTGAAGATGATCGCCCTTGATACCAACATCCTGGCGCGTTTCTATGTGGATGATCCGGCTGACCCAGAGGCCGCCAGGCAACGTCCGATTGCCCATCGCCTTCTGACCGAATCGCAAAAGATTTTCGTGCCTCTGACCGTTATCCTTGAACTCGAATGGGTGCTGCGCGCCTTTTATGGCTTCGCAGCCAAGGATTTCGTGCGGGTGGTAAAACATCTGCTTGGTCTGCCTAACGTGAGCGTCGAGGAATGGGCGCGCATCAGCGATGCCTTGGCCTGGCACACGGAAGGACTGGATTTTGCAGATGCCCTGCACCTCCTGGCCAGCAGCCATTGCAATGAACTCTTGACCTTCGATGACCGCCGACTCTCGCGCCGCGCCAAACGTTTGGGCGTGACGCCGGCAGTGCTTGTTCCTGCCAGCCAGAAAAAATGAATATCAACCCATTTTGTCATAAGCCATGAGCCGCCAAACCAATTCTCCGCTTTACGCCCGCCTGGCTATAGGCCTGGCCGTCACCCTGCTTGTCGTTGCCGGGGTGTGGTGGGCCGGCAGGCCAAAACCCATTGCCGTGGTCATGAAGGAGGTGGATCAGGGTCGCGTCGAGGCGACGCTCGCCAACACCCGCGCCGGGACGGTCGAGGCCTGCCACCGCACCAAACTCGCCACCATTCTCGGCGGGCGCATCGAGGTGCTGGCTGTGAAGGAGGGCGACCATGTGAAGAAGGGCCAACTCCTGATCAAGCTCTGGAACGACGACCAGCAGGCGCAAACCGCGCTGGCGCAATCCCAGGTCGAGTCCGCCACCAAGCATGTTGCCGAGGCCTGCACCCTGGCCGCCAATGCCGAGGGCGAAGCCGCGCGCCAGACTGACCTGCGCGGCCGCGGCTATGTCTCCGTCTCCAAGGAGGAGACGGCGCGAGCCGAGGCGGTGGCCAAGCGCGCCTCCTGCGACGCCGCCAAGGCCGACGTCGTGCAAAGCCAGATGCGCGTTCGCGCGACCCGCGTTGAGCAGGGGCGCACGGTGCTCTATGCGCCCTTCGCCGGCACGGTGGCAAAGATCGTCGGCGAGGTCGGCGAGTATTCCACGCCTTCTCCCCCGGGCATATCGATGCCGCCTGCGATTGACCTGATAGACGAGTCCTGTCTCTATGTGAAGGCGCCGATGGACGAAGTCGATGCGCCGAAAATCAGCGCCGGCCAGCCAGTGCGGATCAGCCTCGATGCATTGCCCAGGCAGTCCTTCCCAGGCCGCGTCAGACGCGTCGCGCCCTATGTCTCGGCGATCGAGAAGCAGTCGCGCACCGTGGACATCGAGGCCGACTTCGACAATCCGCAGGCGGCGGGCAGACTGCTCGTCGGCTACAGCGCCGATGTCGAGGTGATACTCGCGGTGCGGGACAAGGTCGTGCGCGTTCCGACCTCCGCCCTGCTGGGCGGCGGCCGGGTTCTGGTGCCCGACTCCGACGGCCGTCTGGTTGAGCGAAAGATCAAGACAGGGCTTTCCAACTGGGAATACACCGAGGTGATCGAGGGCTTGGCCGCCGGGGAGCGCGTCGTCACCTCGCTGGAGCGCGAAGGCGTGAAGGCGGGTGCGGCCGTCGTGATGGACGCGAGCGCCGTGAAGTGATGGCCGAGCCGCAGATCAGGCTCGCAGGAATCGAGCGGGTTTTTCATCTCGGTGACAGCGAGGTTCATGCCCTGCATAGTCTTTCGCTGACTATCATGCCCGGGGAATATGTGGCGGTGATGGGACCCTCTGGTTCGGGAAAGTCGACGCTGTTGAATCTCCTGGGCCTGCTCGATCGGCCCAATGCCGGCAGTTATGTTCTCGAAGGCCGCGACGTGACCACGCTCAATCCCGAGGAGCAGGCCGAGGTGCGCAGTCGGCGCATCGGCTTCGTCTTCCAGAGCTTCCATCTGGTGCCGCGCCTGACCGCCTATGACAACATCGCCCTGCCCATGATGCTGGCGGGCGTCTCCCCCAAAGAGAGAGACGTTCGGGTAAACAAGGCGCTCAAGGACTACGGCCTGGAAGACCGCGCCGGGCACCGGCCCGAGGAACTCTCCGGCGGCCAGCGCCAGCGCGTCGCCATCGCCCGCGCCACCATCATGGAGCCGGCGATGATTCTCGCGGACGAGCCGACAGGCAATCTCGACCGCGCCACCGGCGACGAGGTCGTGCATCTGCTCGAGGAACTCAACGGCCGCGGCGTGACGCTGATCGTCGTCACCCACGACCCCGGCATAGGCAGCCGCTCGCGCCGCCAGTTGTTGATGGAAGACGGAGAACTGCGTCGCGACAGCGCAATATAATCCGATGCGTGCTCCCGACCTGATCCGCTTCGCCAGCCATGCCGCCACCGGCAATCCCTTGCGCAGTTCTTTGCTTGTCCTGGCTGTAGCCATCGGCGTCGCCGCGGTGGTGGTGCTGACCGCATTGGGCGACGGCGCGCGGCGCTATGTGCTCGCCGAATTCTCTTCCCTGGGCAGCAATCTGGTGATCGTCCTGCCCGGCCGCTCGCAGACCGGCGGCTTCAATCCCGCCAACGCCATCACCGGCACGCCGCGCGACCTGACCATCAACGATGCCAAGGCCCTGCTGCGCGGCGCTTCGATACGCCGCGTCGCTCCGATTGCCGTGGGCACGTCGGAGATCAGCGTGCCGGGAAAGCTGCGCGAGGTCATGGTCGCAGGCACCACATCCCAGTATATCGAGGTGAGGCATCTGGACATCAGTCAGGGCAGTTTTCTGCCCGAGGAAGACTGGGGCAGGGGTGCGGCGGTGGCGGTGATCGGCGCCAAAGTCCGCCAGGAAATGTTCGGGCAGGGGTCGGCCGTGGGCAGGTTGATCCGCGTCGGCGACCGGCGCTTCCGCATCGTCGGCGTCCTGGCCAGTAGCGGCCAGGGACTGGGCATGAACACCGACGAACTGGTGTTCGTGCCGGTGGCCTTGGCCCAGGCCATGTTCAACAGCAATACCCTGTTCCGCATTCTGGTCGAGGCGAAAAACCGCGAGGAGATCCCTCTGGCAAAGGCGCAGGCGCTGGAAATCCTCAAGCTGCGCCACGAGGGCGAGGAGGACGTCACCGCCATCACCCAGGACGCCGTGCTCGCCACCTTCGACCGTCTGCTCTCGGCGCTGACCTTGGGCGTGGCAGGCATCGCCGCGATCAGCCTGGCCGTGGCCGGGATACTGGTGATGAACGTGATGCTGGTCTCCGTCGTCCAGCGCACTTCCGAGATTGGCCTCTTGAAGGCGCTGGGCGCGACCGGCAGCGCCATCCGGCTGGCCTTCCTGGTCGAGGCGGCGATGCTCTCTGCCGCCGGCGCGGTCATGGGCTTTCTGCTCGGCCAGGGCGGGGCAGCCCTGATCCGCAATTTTTATCCGACGTTTCCTGCCTTCCCTCCCGACTGGGCGGTGGCGGCCGGCCTTATCACGGCCTTGGCCACGGGCATTCTGTTCGGCGTCCTGCCGGCAAGGCGCGCCGCGCTGCTCGATCCGGTACAGGCATTGGCGAAGCGATGAAACGATGAGATTCTCTGACGGCATACGGCTTGCGAGTTCGGCCATCACCGCCTACCGCCTGAGGAGCTTCCTGACGCTTCTGGGCATCGCCGTGGGCATCAGCGCGGTGATCCTGCTCACCTCGATAGGAGAAGGCATACATCGCTTCGTGCTGGCCGAATTCACCCAGTTCGGCACCAACATCATCGGCATTGCTCCGGGCAAGGTCAAGACCGCCGGGCCTGCGCCTACCGGCATACCGACCTCGGTGCGGCCCCTGACGCTGGAAGACGCACGCTCACTGGCACGCCTGCCCGGCGTCGCTGCGATGAGCCCCATCGTCTGGGGAAACTCCGAGGTGGGCGGCAACGGCCGCCTGCGGCGCACCACCGTCTATGGCGTCAATGCCGACATGCTCAAGGTCTTTTCCATCAAGGTCGGCAGTGGCCAGTTTCTGCCCGACGAGGATGCCGACAAGGCCCGCGCCTTCGTGGTCCTTGGCCCGAAGCTGAAGAATGAACTGTTTGGCGCCGCCAATGCGCTGGGTGCGCGGGTGCGCATCGGCAGCATGCAGTTCCGCGTGATCGGCGTGTTGGAGAACAAGGGGCAAGTCCTCGGCATAGACATGGACGATACCGCCTACATCCCTGCGGCGCGGGCGCTCGAACTCTACAACCGCGACGGGCTGATGGAAATCCATCTCACCTACGCCCAAGACGTACCCGCATTCAAGGTGGCCGATGCCGCCAAGGCGATGCTCAAGGCGCGTCACGGCCGTGAGGATTTCACCATCACAACCCAGGAGGACATGCTGCGAACGCTGGGGAGAATCCTCGACATCCTGACCATGGCCGTGGGCGCGCTGGGCGGCATCTCTCTGCTCGTCGGCGGTGTCGGCATCGTCACCATCATGACTATCGCGGTGGCCGAGCGGACCGGCGAGATCGGCCTCATGGTGGCGCTGGGTGCTACGCGCAAGACCATTCTGGGCATATTCCTCGGTGAGGCCGTGGCGCTCTCGGCCGTTGGCGGCTTGCTGGGTTTGATATTGGGTTTCGGCCTGGCGCAACTCATTCACTTCTTCCTGCCGGCCTTGCCGGTGCACACGCCCATCAGCTTCGTGTTCCTTGCCGAGGCAGTGGCCGTCGGCATCGGTCTCGCGGCCGGCGTCCTGCCGGCAAGGCGCGCCGCAGGACTGGATGCGGTCTACGCCTTGCGCGCCGAGTAGTCGCCTGGGCAAGCCGAAGCAACCTTGAGGCAGGAGTTTTTATTTTCGATAGTATGGACTGCACCGGGCCAGCAACTCGGCGGCGTAACGGCTGATGTTGGCGGCGAGGTTGGTATCGCGCGGAACCAGCGCGGTTATGCGCAGGTAGGCTGGCACGGCCGCCTTGTTGCTGCTGACGAGAATCACCGGGATGTCGCTGTTTCTGCAACCCGACTCGCGCACGGCCGCGACGAGCGCGGTGGCGTTCAAGTCAGGCAGTTCGCGCGAGGCGAGCATCAGGTCGAAGTGCTCATGAAGCATGCGCTCGAGCGCGGCGAGGCCGCTTTCCAGGGTGACGAGACGCACCGGCTGGGCGGAAAAAATCTGCTGATAGAGCTGGCGCATGGCTGCGGAAGGCTCGACCAGCAGCACGGAGGCCCGACCGGACAGGCTGGACGTGCGCAACTTTTCCAGTTCTTCTTCGATGACGGCCACGGCAGAGGCGTCCCTGTCCACGCCGGACTTGCGCAACAGATCGACATAGCGCAGGGCTGAGTCGCAGGCCTTTCGGTCGAAGCCGTGGCGAGCCTCGCTGATGAAGCTCTCGAACTGGTGGCAAATGGTGGTGATGACGGGAACGCCGAACATGCCGCCGGCGCCCTTGAGGCTGTGAATTTGCCGGTAGAGCTCGTCGAAGGCGTCCGCTTCCTGCTGTTCCAGCGCCATAACCCCTTCTTCCAAACGGTTGCAGCGCTCGGGAAACTCATCGAGGAAGTCGGCCTGCATGTGGGCCAGCAGCGCGGAAAAATCGTCACTCACGGCCGTTCTTCACCTGATCGGCTGTGGCGAATCGTACCTGGTTGCGGCCGCCGTGCTTGGCGACATAGAGCGCGGCATCCGCGGCCGCGAGCAGTTCCTGCGCATCGGCATAATGCTCGGAGGATGCGATGCCGGCGGAGAGCGTGACGACGAAGTCCTCTCCCTGATGGACGAAGCGCACTGCGGCAAAACTTTGCCGGATGTCCTCCAGGAGTCGCACCGCATCGGCTGAGGTGCACTCCGGCAGGACGGCGACAAATTCCTCGCCGCCATAGCGGCCGATGCTGTCCTGCCGGCGCAGGCGCTGGCGCAGCAGATGGCCGAGGGTCTTGATGACCTGGTCGCCGACGGGATGGCCCCAGGTGTCGTTCACTCTCTTGAAGTCGTCGATGTCCACCATGACCGCGGCCAGAGGCTTATGCTGGCGCTCGGCGCGATCAAATTCCTGAGCCAGCCTCTCCTTGATGCTGCCATGCTTGAGCAGTCCCGTCAGGCTGTCCTGGCTCATCAGCTCCGCCATTTTTCTGGCGCGCGCCGCACGCGCACGCACAGCCCCCACCAGTCTTTGCGTGGAGATGGGTTTGGTCAGGAAGTCGTCGGCACCGCTGTCCATGGCTTTGGTCTGCTTGTCCAGGTCGCCCTCTGCCGACAGATAAACGATGGGCACGCCCGTCCAGGCCTCGTCGTAGCGGATGACGCGGGCGAGATCGGCCCCGGAGCATCCTGGCATGTAAAGATCCATGAGGATCAGGTCGGGGCTCAGGTTCTGCATCGCGGCCAGAGTTTCCTGCGGCTGGCAGACCTTCTCCGCGAGCATGCCGGCGGCGGCAAGCGCCAGCCGATATTGTTCGGCCAGGACCTCGTCATCCTCGACGATGAGCACCCGATAAGGCGTCATCTCGCGTTCCTGCAACAGCATCTCGATGCGATTCGCGACGCTGGGGGCGTCTGCCGGTTTGACCAGGAAGGCGTCGCCGCCGGCCGCAGCGACTGCGAGCCGTGCCGCGAAATCCGAATGCGCTGCGAGAAACAGGGTCGGCAGACTCTGGCCCATGCGCTCGAACAGTTTCGGGATGGCCGGTAGCTGCTCCATCATGGCGGCCACCAGGATGTCGGGGGGATCGGCCAGGATGGCGGACTCGGCCGCGCTGAAACCGGCGTGATGGGTGACTTCATAGCCGAGAAGACTCAAGCCCAATTGCAAAGTCTCGCCATAGACGGGGTCATCCTCGATCAGCGCAATGCGCACGGGTCCTCGCGGCTTGCCATGTGTTGGCGGCTGCGTCGCTGGCTGCCTCACTGCGGCAGGCGGGGCAATGCTCTGGCGCAAGGCTTGCAGATCGGCCAGCCAGGTCGTCCATGCGTCTTTCGCAGGCAGGTTCGTGTCGAGCCATGTTTTGGCGGAGACTTCGAGGACGCGCGCCTGGCGCGACAGTTCGGTAAAACCGAAAGTGCCGCCGGAGCCCGCGAGCTTGTGCAGGCGGCCATGAAGCTCACGCAGCAGTTCACCCGAAGCGTCGTGTCCGTCTGCCCGCGCGACCATTTCGTCCAGGGTTCCGCCTAGCTGGTGGGCGAACTGCTCGCGCAGCGCCGCAAGCTGGGCAGCGAAATGGGCTGCTTTCGCGGTTTGCTCAGGCATGGTTCCGTCCCCAGATTTTCTTCACCTCTGCGGCCAGGCCCATGGGATCGAAAGGCTTGGCGATCACGTCCAGCGCGCCCATGCTCTGATATTGCAATACTTCCGATGGCTGCACCTTGGCGGTGAGAAAAATCACCGGAATCCCCGCCGTGGCGGGATCCGCGCGCAAACGCAGCAGGGTGGTGGGGCCGTCGATGCCGGGCATCATCACGTCCAGCAGGATCAGGTCCGGGGCAAAGTCTTGCACTTTTTCCAGGGCCTCGATGCCGGTATTGCAGATCAGCACCTGGAAGCCGCCCAACATTTCCAGGGCAAGCTTGGCCACGGCCTGGATATCGGGCTCGTCTTCTGCGTAAAGAATGCGTTTCAGGGTCATGGTGTCTTCTCTCCTGCTCTGCTGGGTTGGGTGACGATAAGCCGCTTCAGGGTATCGAGCAAGTCTTTATGGGGGGTATGAGACTTGATCAGGGCTGATTGCACCGCGGCCTGCTGCGCCGGGGTTTGCTCCGCGCCGGAGAGCACGATCACCGGCGGTTCGGGATCGAGCGCCTGCAATTGCGGCAGCAATTCCCAGCCGCTGCCGTCGGGCAGGCCGATGTCCAGTATCACCAGATCGTAGGCTTGCTCTGTCAGCCTGATTCTGGCCTCTGCCAGTGAGCGGGCCACAGTGAAGTCTGCGACGTCGCGACAGATGGTCGCGACGATGCGGTGCTGGTCGGCATCGTCTTCGACATGCAGCACGCGCGGTCTGCCTGGCCACGAGGCAGGCAGGTTGCGGCGGATCGCGGCGGTCAGACATTTCTCGTCGATGGGCTTGTCGAGCCAGTCGATCGCGGCGAAGTTGTCACTGACGGAGAGCTTGCCATCCTCGGTGAAGGCCGACACCACGATGATGGGTAGCGCCTCGGTCTCTGCCCGGCTGCGAATCTTGCGGATCAGCATGATGCCGCTGTGATCCTGCAGCATGAGGTCGAGGGTCATCGCCGCATACCTTCCCTGTTCCAGGTAATTCAGGGCAGTCTCGCCGTCGTGCGCGACATCCACGATGTAGCCGGCGCGGCTCAACATGAGGGAGAGTGGTCGCGCGATGTCGGGTTTGTCTTCGACCACCAGGAGGCGCTGTGCGCCTGGGATTTCCCTGGCGGCGGTTTCCGTTGTGTTTGGAACATGCGCTTGCCATACCGGCAATTCGAAATGGAACTTCGCGCCTTGCCCCTCCTCGGAAGCGAAGCCGACCAGGCCGTTCATGCGCTCAATGAGTTCCTTGCTGATGGCCAGTCCCAGACCGGTGCCGCCCTTTTGTCTTGTGTCGGACGAATCCGCCTGGGAAAACTTGTGGAATATCTGGTTGCGGAATGCCTCAGGAATTCCCGTGCCGTGATCGGACACTTCCACGCGCACCGTGACCTTGTCCTGGCGCACGGCGATTTCGACCTGGCCGCCCCGGGGAGAGAACTTCGCGGCATTGGAAAGGAAATTGGCCAGGACCTGTTGCAACCTGCTGCCATCGACCCGTACCCGGACATCGTTGGCCCGCTCGGTCAGGACGTAGCTCACCTGATACTGTTCGGCATAGCCGCGGGTCGTCTCCAGAGCCTGCTCTACCAGAGGCATCAGGGGCTGCACCTGAAAATCGAAGCGCATCTTGCCCGCCGCCAGCTTTTCCATGTCCAGCAAATCGTTGATCAGATGCGACAGGCGCAGGCTGTTCTTGTGGGCGATGGCCAGCATCGGCTTGATCTCTGCCGGCATCTCTCCCAGTGCGCCGCCATTGATCAGGCCCAGCGCGCCGCTGATCGAGGTCAGCGGCGTGCGCAACTCGTGGCTCACGGTCGAGACGAAATCGCTCTTCATCTGCTCGACGCGGCGCCGCTCGGTGATGTCGCGCACCAGGCCGATGAACAGCGGCTGACCTTGATGCACGCTTCTCGATACGGCCAGATCGATGGGGAAGGTTCTGCCGTCGCGCCGCAGGCCTTCGACCTCGCGGCCAGATCCTATGATGTGCGGTACGCCGCTATCGCGGTAGTTCTTGAGATAGCCGTCATGCTGGCTGTGATAGGGTTCGGGCATGAGCATGTTGATGTTCTTGCCTATCACCTCTCCTGCCGCGTAGCCGAAGATGCTCTCCGAGGCCCTGTTCATCGACTGCACTGTGCCCAGGCTGTCTATGGTGATGATGCCGTCGATGACGTTATCGAGTATGGCCTGGGTCTGCAAGGTGCGCTCCTGCTCGATATTCTCCTGCATCTTGCGCTCGGTGATGTCGAGGGAAATGCCCAGCAAGTGGGTTGCCACGCCGGTCTCATCGCGCAAGCCGATTTTCATGGTGTGCAGATAGCGCGTCTCTCCGCGCGCAGTCTTGACCGCCTCCTCGGGAATGTCCATTGCCTCTTCGGAGTCAAGAACCTTGCGGTCCATCGCCGTGAAGGCATCCGCCTGCTCCTTGGTGAAGAAGTCGTGGTCGTTCTTTCCCAGCAGGTCTTCGCGGGAATATCCCAGGAGTTTTTCTCCGGTGCGATTGAACAGTTCGAAGCGCAGATCGGAGGCTCGCTTCACGAACACCATGGCCGGGATATGCTCGACGATGGAATTGAGGAGCAGTTGTGATCGCCGCAGGTTCTGCTCGCTGCTTCGGATATCCACGGTCATCTGCCTGGCCATTTTTTCCGCGCGGTCGCGCCTGGAGATAAGCAGCAAGAGAAAAACAAGCAGCAGCACGCTGATGCTGCCCCCCAGGATCGGGACGACAATATTAAACGACGATGCAAAACCTGATTCAAAGCCGGGGCGACTCTGGAAGCGCACCGTCCATGTGTGTCCATAGGCGTCAATGGTTCTCAGTGCGCTGAGCCGGGGTCGTGCAAGTCCCGCTTCGGCTGGCCTGTCGTCGGTGGATGCGTATAGCTGCGCCTCCTCTGTTTCCGCCGTGCCATCATAGATGGTGAAATTAAGTGCGCCCAGACTGTCACCCAGTATGCCGCGCATCAGGTCATTCACCCGGTAAGGGCTGTAGACGAAACCCTTCAGGGCGTTCCGGCGCTCAGTTGGCGTGGTCAGCGCCGCATGCTTGCGATAGATGGGCACATACATGAGAAAACCGGCCTGGGTCTTGCCATGGGTCTCCTGGACGAGTTTGACCTTGCCGCTGATCGCGGGCTTCCCGGATTCCGCAGCCAGGTACATGGCCTTGGTGCGGATGGGTTCGGACAACATGTCGAAGCCGAAGGCCGCCAGGTTGCGGTCGGTAAAAGGCTCGAGGAAAATGATGGAACTGTACAGTGGCCGCTCGCCCGCGGGTCGCACGGTGTATTCGGGGAAACCTTCGGATCGAATCTTGGCAATGTGCGCCGGCAATGCCGCAGGCTGGATCACCTCTGAAAAGCCCACGCCCTGAATGCCGGGAAAGTTCTCGTCGAGCAGCAGTCGCGCCACATAGGCATGCCAATTTTCACGGCTCACCGAAGCGCTGGCATCGAACAAGCCTGCACCGCCAAGCAGGATCTGCTCGTGTCGGCGCAGCCTGCCCCAGATGGCGACATCCATATTGCTCACATGGGAGTTGAATTGCAGTTCGGCCGTATTCCTGGCCTGCTGCCGGAGTTCGACCCAGGTCGCCCAAGTCAGCAGAATGCAAACTGCAAAAGCCGCCCAGGCCGGCCTATTTCGCCTGCCGAACAGCCGCCTCACCAAGTCAGTCATGTGAATATTTCACTCTTTCGAGCATGTGAGATTTCCGCAGAAGCATCATTATGCCGGCTTCTACCCCGTATGAATACCGGGAATGGCAGCTTAGACCTTTGTATCAGAATGGATATTTTCCCGAGAGCGATGTTCGACGCCTGAGGCCGGTGCGAGAGGAACTGATCAAGCCGGCAGATCGACGAAAAACCGGCTGCCGCCGCCTTCCGCCGGTTCGTATCCTAGTTGCCCGCCCATTGCCGTGGCCAGCCGGCGGCATATCGCCAAACCGACGCCGAAGCCGTTGTGGCTGCGGCTGTCAGAGGCGTCTGCCTGAACGAAAGGCTGGAACAGTCGCGGGATATGTTCGGCGGGGATGCCGGGGCCGTGATCCCTGATGCTGATGCGAATCATGCTCTGGTTCGTCGGGGCGGCGGCCAGGGTAATCGTCGTGTCGGGGGGCGAGAAACGCAGGGCATTGTCCAGCAAGGTTCGCAGTATCCTGCCCAGCAGTTTCGGGGCGGCCTGAATGGACAGGTCAGCGGGTGCCGCCATCGTCATGTCCACCCCGACCTGCCTGGCCGCCGCAACATAGTGTTCCATCGCCGCCTCGATGAACAGGCTCAACTCTATCCGGCTTGGCGTGACATCCTGTTGTCCGGCATCGAGTTCGCTGATCTCGACGATGTCATCGACGATGCGGTTGAGTTTCCTGGCGCCGTCGATGGCGATTCCCGACAGGGCATCGATGTGGTCTCCAGCAACGCTGTCGCCACGCATCAGTTCGAGTGCGCCGACAATGCTGGTCACAGGGGTGCGCAATTCGTGACTGACAAGGCGGACGAAGGTCTCGCGCATTTCCGCGATCGAGGCCTCGACCTCGACTGACAGATTGAGTTCGCGTTCCGCCCAGGCGGCGAGATCGCGCAGCCGGGCTACCTCTTCTGCGCCGAAGCTGCGCGGCATGCGGTCCAGCAGACAGAGCGTGCCGAGTTTCCTGCCGGTTCTCGAACGCAGCGGTATGCCGGCATAGAAACGGATTTCTGGAGGGCTGGTGACCAGGGGGTTGTCGCTGAAGCGGGAATCCTCGAGGGCGTTCTCCACGACCAGCGCGTCATCGCCGAGGATGGCGTGGCCGCAGAAGGAGATGGAGCGCGGTGTTTCGGTTACATCGAGCCCGGTTCGCGATTTGAACCACTGCCGCTTGGCATCGACCAGAGATATCAGCGCAATGGGCACATGGAACAGGTCGCGGGCGGTGCGGGTGATGCGGTCGAAGCGCTCTTCGGCTGGCGTGTCGAGCAGGCGCAATTCCTGCAGTGCGGCCAGACGTTCCTGTTCGTCAGGAGGAAAGATGGGTTCGTTCATGAGACTTTCGTGTCGTTGCGCAAGGTGTCGGCGCGGGTCATTTCGCCCCAGCGCTGTTTCGCCCCGACCGCCCAGCGCAGCAGTCCCTGGAAGCGCCACAAGCCCACGAGCTGGCGATAGCCAAAGTTTTCCAATACCGCCGCTGCGAACAGCCAGGCGATCTGTGCCGGCTTCGGGTACATTCGGAAGGACAATTCCTCGAGCAGCAGGGCCGTCACCGAAAGCAGAATACCAAAATTCAACACGACGAACATGAAGATCCAGAACGTTTGCCAGGAATAGACGCCGAGTATCGAGCCTATGATCAGCATCGCATAACCTACCACCTCGATGAGCGGGCCGAGCAGTTCGAACAGGACGAAGAAGGGGAAAGCCAGCCAGCCTACCGCTCCCGAGCGCGGATGGAACAGCAGTTTCAGATTCATCGTCAGGCTCTCGGCAAGTCCGCGTTGCCAGCGCGTACGCTGGCTGCGCAGCACCTTCAGCGTCTCCGGCGCCTCGGTCCAGCAGATGGGATCCGGAACGTAGGTGATCCGGTAGGGCGTGCCGCTCATGCGCTTGAGTTTGTGCAGGCGGACGATGAGTTCCATGTCCTCGCCTATGGTATTGGCGCGATAGCCGCCGGCGGCGATTACATCCCTTTTCCTGAACAGGCCGAAGGCGCCCGAGACGATGAGTACGGCATTCAGGGGCGACCAGCCCAGCCGGCCGAAGAGAAAGGCGCGCAGGTACTCGATGATCTGGAAACGGGCGAGCAGTCTCTTCGGCAGTCCCACCTCGACCAGAAAGCCGCCGCTGATCTTGCAGCCGTTGGCGATGCGGACCGTGCCCCCGGTGACGATGGTGGTCGGATCCTCGAGAAAGGGCTGCACCACCCGCGAGAGCGAGTCGCGCTGCAGGATGGAGTCGGCATCGACGGCGCAAAACAGTGGAAAGCGCGAGGCGTTGATGCCAGCGTTGAGGGCATCGGCCTTGCCGCCGTTTGCCTTGTCGATGACGCGCAGATTGCCGTAGCGCGTCGAGCGGTAGATGCCCCGCACCTCCTGGCAGGCCACGCGCTGCCAGTAGGCTTCCGGGAAGGGCTGCAGTGCGAATTCGCGGACGAGCTCCGCCAGCGTGCCGTCCTTGGAACCGTCATTGACGACGATGATCTCGAATTCCGGGTAGTCGAGCTGGAGCAGCGAGCGCACGGAGGAGGCGATCGTCGCTTCCTCATTGTAGGCGGGCACCAAGAGACTGATGGGCGGATCGAAGCCGGTGTAAGCGTACGGCAGATGGTCGAGACTGTGGCGGTCGATGTAGCGGCGCAGCGCGATCAGCGAGAGCAGATTGAGGGCGATGTAGCTCAAGTTGAGCAGGATGAAATAGGACAGAAACAGCCATTGCAGCGACAGCAGCCATCGTTCTATTTGCAGCGCCCAGAGGTAGAGGCTCATGCCGTGGCCTGGAGCGCGCTCTCGGCCAAGACCTGCGCCAGGATATCGGCTGCGAAGCGATCCGTCAGCCCTTTTTGCAGTTCCTCCAGTTCCTGTCGTGTTATGAAGGGGAGACTTGTGAGCGCCATGCCTGCGCGGTAACGCACCCACCATTCGCTATCGCTCAACATGCTCAGGAGTCGCAGCCGGTCTTCCTCGATGCCCAGTCGGCCCAGGGTTGCAGCCGCCTGCGCGCGCACGATCCACTGCTCATGGGTCGTGAGAGAGCGGGCTGCAGCGAGTGCGCGGGGATCGCGGCAGGCTTTGAGCGCGGCGGCGAGCACCTCTGGTGGATGGTTCTCGCCGAGAAGGGGCGCGAGCACCGGCCAGGTGTCGCCAAGATTCGTGGTTTCGAGCAGAGAAAGCAGGCGCGGCGCGTTGTCAGGCGAGACGGCGTGCAAGGCCTGCAGCAGCGGTGCGGCGAGCACTTCAGCAGGGATCTCGCCCAGGGTGTCGGCGACCTTTTTCAGCGGCCAGTCGTCGCGGCGGCTCAATTCGTCCAGCATCAACGGCAGCGCGAGGCCGGCATCGATTTGCAACAGGCTGCGCATCGCCAGGAGCGAGACCATCGGATTCGGATCGGCGACCAGTCTTGTCAGTTGCTCCCAGGCATCCATGACCCCCAGTCGGCCGAGGGCGACGATGGCCAGAAGCCGCGAACGGATGTTTTTGCGCGCCAGCAATTTCAGTGCGGTGCGCTCAAGTTTGAGATCCAGCGCCAACTGGCGCAACCTCAGGCGGGCCTCGCCACGGATGGATTCGCTGAAATGGATCCATAGCGGCAGAATGGTTTGGCGGTCGCGACCCATGATGCGCGGGGCTTCGATCGGCATGCCCTCGACGGCATGGATGAACACCGGTTGCCAGCGTTCGGCCAGTGCCTGTTCCATGCGTTTGCGCCGGTCTATGGTGTAACGCAAGATCGCGATCATCAGAAGAAGCACTACGGTCAACAGGAACACTGCCAGGCCGCTGTAGAGCGCGAAGTTGAGCAGGGGGTCAGAATGCGTGCCTAAGTCCAAGGCTTACTCCGCGGCGGCTGTATAAGTCCCCCTGCCGCTGTCTGCCGGCATCCCAGACCAGCGTCCAGCTTGCGCCTATGCTGTGGCGGCCCGAGAGCGATGCGCCGCTCACCTGGGCGGTGAGAAAACCCGCGCTGCCGGTGTTCTCGGTCTCGCGTCCCTTCGTCAGCGTCACGCCTATCCAGTCGCGTTCGCCGTAATAGTGCGCCCATTGCCAGCGATGGCTGGGCGAAAGACCGCTGCCGTCGGGGCCCCCTTCATAAAGCGTATAGCCGAAGCGCTCTTGACCCAAGTAACGGTCGATGCCGAAATTGGCCACCCGGGCGATGCCCAAATCATAGACCGAAATACGGAGCCCGGCGCCCAGCACCCAGCCGGGGGCGGCCTGATACTGCCATTGGGCCAGGCCGTAACGGGCGGGCAGGACGCGGTGGCTGTCGCTGAACCCGGCTTCGAGTTGCACACTCGTCTCGGGATTGAGCGGCAGCACGCCGCCCAAGTGGGCTTGGCGATCATTGAGGGCATAGCGCTCGGTTTCGCGCAGGCCGGCGTAAAGGCTTTTCTTCTCCGGCATGTGCCATTCGCCGACAACATAGCGGCTGCGCCAGGCAGGCAGGCCGTTCGTGAGCGACTCGTAGGCGGCGCCGGCCTCCCATTCGTAGCGGTCGGGCGGGGCGGCCGCTGCGGTGATGGCAGGCGCTGTGGCCACGGGCGGGGCGGGTTGCACCGGGGTAAGCGGTACGGCCACTGGCTCAGATGCCGGCGACGCGGCTATCACTGTGGCCGGCGGGTTTGGCGTAGCGTCGAGTTGGGCAAAGACCCACTCGCTGCGCGGGAAGAGGGCTCGCGCCTGGTCGCGGATCTTGCGTGCCTGTGCCCTGGCAGCCGGGTCGGCCAGGGCCAACAGGACCAGGATCTGTGTGCGCCAGACATCCTCGTATTTCGGCGCCAGACGACGCGCCTTTTGCAGCAGCGGCAGGGATTGCTCCGGTGCGCCGCGCCAGAGATGCACCTGTGCCAATCCGAGCAAATAATCGGAATTTTCCGGGCGCACCTTCAGAAGGCGCGAGTACTCGGCGATCGCCTCGGCGTGACGATTCTGCCAGGCGAGTGCCCGGGCGAGCTGGAAACGCGCATCGATATCATTGGGATGCAGGGCCAACTGCCGGCGCATGCTGCTCTCCAGTGCGGCGTGATCCTCTGCCTGGGCAGAAGCGAAAACGCCCAGACACAGGGCAGCGCACAGGAGGAAAAAATTTCTCACTGGCGGCGCAGGAGGCGGCGTAGCCGCGCCTTGAGTTCGTCGGGCTGGAAGGGTTTGACCATGTAGTCGTCGGCGCCGGCATCGAGTGCGCGCGCGATGTCGCGCTCGCTGCCCTTTGCGGTGAGCATCATGACCGGCAGCTTCTCCCATCCGGGCTGCGAACGGATGTTGGCAATCAGTTCGAAACCGTCGGCATAAGGCAGCATGATGTCGAGCAGCACGATTGCCGGCGGCACCAGCGTCGCGATCAGGCGCTGCGCTTCGCGACCGTCGGCGGCAGAGTCGACACGGAAGCCATCGCGCTCGAGCAAGAAGCGCAATAACATGGCGACGGATTTATCGTCTTCGACGACCAATGCCGTCTGCCCGGACGAACTGCCGGATGGCGGCAGAGAGGCGGCTTCCACTCAGTCAGCTTACCGACTTGCCGGAACTGAGCGTCGATTTGACCAGAGAGCGCAGCTTTTCGTGATCGGTACCCTTGTTCCAGTAACCGGCCACACCCAGGGCAATACCAAGGCCTTCCACTTCCGGCGTCTGAACGCCGGAGCAAAGGAGAATCGGCGCCGTTCTTTTCAACTCGGGCACGATGTCCTGGAATTTTTCCGGGTCTTTTTCGAGATGGAAATCGAGCACGATCAGATCGAGCCCCGCCAGATGCTTCCTGGCTTCCTGGAGATTCGTCGCTGTTCTGACGTCGCCGAACTCGCTCAGGGCAGCCTTGTAAAAATCCAGCATGTTCTCGTCGTCGTCGATGGCAAGTATGTTTTTACCCATCTACTCTTCTCCTCGCTGATAGTTCATTCCGTCATGTTAAACCCTGAAGTATAAGTCGGGTTGCGCTTCATCGAGGAGAGTCAGCTCTCGTCAACGATGGTATTGACCAGCACGCCGACGCCTTCGATGTCAATCTCGCAGACATCGCCCGGCGCCATCCACACCGGCGGCGTGCGCGCGTAGCCGACCCCGGCGGGTGTGCCGGTGATGATCACGTCACCCGGCTCAAGCGTCATGCACTCGGTGATGATGCAAAGCGATTCGACGACATTGAACAGGAAGTCGTTGGTATTGGCGTCCTGCATGACCTTGCCGTTCAACCGCGACTGGACGCGCAAGCCCGCGGCGCCGGCCGGCAACTCGTCGGGGGTCACCAGCCAGGGGCCGAAACCGCCGGTGGCGTCGAAGTTCTTGCCTATGGTCCACTGATTGGTCTTGCGCTGATAGTCGCGGATACTGCCGTCGTTGTAGCAGGAATAGCCGGCCACGCAGTCGAGCGCGTTGGCACGGGTCAGATGCCGCGCGTGCTTGCCGATCACGACCGCGAGCTCGGCCTCGTAGTCGAGTTTGGTCGAGGCCTTTGGGCGAACGATGGGCTGATTGTGCGCGACCTGCGAGGTGGCGCCGCGCATGAAAAAGCTCGGGTATTCCGGTTTCTCGTGCCCGCCCTCCTTGGCGTGGTCGGCGTAGTTCAAGCCGAGGCAGACGATCTTGGGCGGGCGCGGCACCACCGGCAGGTATTTGATGCCGGCCAGCGGCTTGACGGCATGCGCGGGGGCATTGGCGACGGCCGCCTTGACGGCGGCAAGTCCGCCGGGGGAGGCGAGCAGTTCGGTCATGTCGCCCGGGAAGGAAGACCCTGTGGCGTTAAGGGCTATGAATTCGTTCGCGTCCGCGGACTTGACGACGCCGATCGCGGCGTGGCCCTGATGGTCGTAACTGATGAGTCGCATGGTGGCTTCCGCTCGTATGAGCACTGATGAAATTGACAAGGTCATTATGTTAATGCTTTTGTTGGTTGCCGGGTTCGACAAGCGCCGATTCAAGACCCGATTGACAGGTAATCATTCGGGAACTATCATGGTTTCCAATAGGAAACTGAAGGAAACCGACGGATACTTAAGGAGCGCACCATGCCTACCCCGAACCGCGATATCGAGCACCTCGCCAAGTTGCGCGACTACTATGCCGAAACGCGGCGCATCCCGACCCAGCAGCGCATCGCAGACCTGATCGGGTTTTCCAAGGCGGCCGCGCGCAAGCTCCTGGAGCGCCTCGAGGCCGAGGGTCTGGTCGCACGCACCCCGGACGACGATGCCTGGATGCCGGCCAAACGCTTCTTCGAGCGTCCCCTGGCCAGCAACGCCGTGCGCGCCGGCGCCCCGGACATGGTCGAGGGCGATGCCGGCGAATCCTTTCTCATCGACGACTACCTCGTTCGCCAGCCGTCGCGAACCGTCATGGTTCCGGTCAAGGGCGACTCCATGAGCGATGCCGGCATTCACGACGGCGACATCGCGGTGATCGAGCGCGGCCGCCCGGCGGCGAAAGGGGATTTCGTCATCGCCATCGTGGACAACGAATTCACCCTCAAGGAACTGGGCATGGAGCGTGGCCGCTTCATCCTCAAGCCGCACAATCCCGCCTATCCGGTGATACGCCCCAAGGGCGATCTGGAAATCTTCGGCGTCATGGTCGGCCTCGTCCGACGATACAAGCATTAGGCCACTTCCGTGAACCGCCATCATGTTCCGGACGGCGCAGCCCTCCCGGCGGCAAGGCTCTTTTCCGGATTCCCGCCGCCCTGCGTCCCGTTGAGGAACTGCCCCCTGCTGGCCGGCCCGGTGCCGGCCGGCTTTCCCTCGCCGGCCACGGATTACGTCGAGGATCATCTCAGTCTCGACGAGCATCTGATCGAACATAGGGAGGCCACCTTCTTCGTCCGCGTCGCCGGCAATTCCATGACCGGCTTCGGCATCCACGACGGCGATTTGCTGGTGGTGGATAGGTCATTGAAACCCGCCGACAGGAGCGTCGTGCTCGCCGTGGTGGACGGGGCGTTTACCGTGAAGCAGCTCTGCCGCATCCCTGATGGCATCCTGCTGCGTTCCAGCGGCCAGGGCCACGGCGACATTTTCGTCGGAGCAGAACAGGAGATGACCATTTGGGGCGTGGTGCGCTGGTCCATCCACGCGGTATGAATGACCATAGCCCTCATCGACGGCAATAATTTCTATGTCTCCTGCGAGCGGGTTTTCGACCCGAAGCTGGAAGGCCGGCCCGTCGTCGTGCTCTCCAACAACGACGGCTGTGCCGTCGCCCGGAGCGCGGAGGTGAAGGCGCTCGGGGTGAAGATGGGCACGCCCTGGTTCAAGATGCGCGACCTGGCCGGGAAACACGGCATCGTGGCGCTGTCCAGCAACTATGCGCTCTACGCCGACATGAGCAATCGCATGATGGAAGTGCTCAGCCAGTTCTCTCCCGATCAGGAGATCTACTCCATCGACGAGTGTTTCCTCGGGCTGGATGGTTTCGCCAATCATGATCTCATGGAGTACGGCCAGGCAATGCGCCGACGCGTGAAGCAATGGCTTGGCCTGCCGGTCTCGGTCGGCATCGCAAAGACCAAGACGCTGGCCAAGCTGGCCAACCACTGCGCCAAGAAGGCGCTGGCCGGGACGGATGGCGTCTGCGACTTCGGACGTCTGAGCGAGCTTGATCGCTCTGCCCTTTTCTCGACCCTGGCGGTCAATGAAGTCTGGGGCGTCGGCCGGCGTCTGTCTGAGCAGCTGACTGGCCTTGGCATCGCCAGCGTCGAGGCCTTGCGCACGGCAGACGCCAAGACCCTGCGGCGCGAATTCTCGGTGGTGCTGGAGCGCACGGTCATGGAATTGAACGGCATCTCCTGCATGGCGTTCGAAGAGGCGACGCCCAACAAGCAGCAAATCATTTCCTCGCGCTCTTTCGGCAGCTATGTCCATGACCGCGAGCCGCTTGCCGAGGCTGTTGCCAGCTACATCGCCATCGCCGCGGAGAAGCTGCGCAGCCAGGGCTCCTTAGCCGGCATGGTGCAGATTTATATCCGCACCAACCCGCACAAGGCGGACAGTCCCCAGTACCAGCGCGCTCTGACCATTCCCCTGTCGCAGGCGTCGGACGACACCCTGCGGCTGACGCGCGCGGCGCTGTGGGGCCTGAAGCGCATCTACCGAGAAGGCTTTGCTTACCAGAAGGCGGGCGTGGCACTCCTGAATCTTAGCGCTGCCGGCACGCCGCAGCTGGATCTGTTCTCGAATGCCCGGGACAACACCCGCCTGATGGCGGTGATGGACCGCATCAACGGCATCTGGGGCCGGGGGACGCTGCGCTCGGCGGCAGAAGGCAGCGGCCGCGAATGGAAGATGAAGCGGGAGCGGATGTCGCCGGGCTATACTTCCCGCTGGGACCAACTCCCCCTCGTGCGCTGAGATTGGCAGCCAGCCTCTCCGCAGGAAAAGGTTTAGGGTTAAAATCAATACGCGCTCGCTGGTCGGGGCGACGATATTGAAAAGGTATGCCTAGCCTATGATCAATGAACGCCGGCAGCAGATCACCGAACGCCGCCAGCACGTCCGTTATCGGCCGGTCGGCGAGTCCACGGCCGAGTTGTACTGGCAGGACGGTACTGATGACTTCCGAGCGAGTGTGCTCCTAAACGATCTTTCCGAAGGCGGTTGTTCCCTGGTTCTTGGACACCCGCCCGCGCAGAGTCTGAACATTGAAGTGGAACTCTCGCTGGGGCAGGATCCGCCGTCGCGGCTGCCCTCGCGCCTGACAGGACGCAGCAAGTTCGGCGACTCCTGGCTGGTGTCTTTCTGTTTCCAAAACCTCTCGCCACAGCAGGAGTCGGCCCTGAAGACGGCCCTTGCGTCCGATGCCTTTCGCCCCTGCAGCGTGGAGATCAGCCCGGTCAGCAGGAAGCACTGGCGGGCCGAGCAGTGGGCGGCCTATCTGACGGTGCAGCGGCTTCCGGTCATGACCGGTACAAAGACGGCCTTGGCGAACCTGGAGGCCTCCGAAGAAGGCAAGGAGATCTCAGGAAGGGATTTCGCCGACCTGGCCAATGGCGATCCCTTCTTCTGCCTGTGCCTGCTTAGGGAGGCTGAAAGCCGACGCTCGAGCAGACTGGGGCACGAGACCTCGACCCCTCTTGCCGCGGTGATGCAACTGGGCGATACAGGGGTGAGGGAACTGCTCCTCTCCAGCCCCGAAACAGACGAAGCGAATCAGGGCCTGGCCAACTGCGAGTCCCGCGCCGTTACGGCTGCCAGGCTTGCCGCTGCATGGTCTCCGGCACGCGCCGATGTCTCGCCGGATGAACTGGTGATGGCCGCCCTGTTGTCGGAGATGGGCGAACTCATGCTCTGGCATTTTTCCCCTGACTTGCCCCAGGCTGCGGCCGATGCCCTGGCGAGCGGGGAGGCCCGTCGCTCGGTGGAGGCGCAGGAACTGCGCTGCGGCTTCAAGTTCAAGGATTTGACGCTGAAATGTGCGGAAATCTGGAAGCTTCCGGCGCTTCTCGTGCAACTCATACGCGGCACGGACAACGCGCGGGCAAATATCGCCAGGGTCTGCATCAATACGGCGCGGCATCTTTCTGCGGGCGTCGATAACCCGGCCCTGCCCGATGATCTCGCCGACATCAAGCGGCTGATTCCCCATGCCAGCCTGGCGTGGCTTGTCTCGCACATCGCCGGCTTGCCGGAGGAATTGCGCGAGGATCTCGTGGAAAAGGCGGCCAGGTTGCTCGAACAGACAATCCAGCCATGACCCGTCACGGGATCTGTATATAATTGAAACTAGAATAAAGTCACCGCTCCGGAAGGAGTTCCCCCACGACAGGAGTGCCCAGCCCATGAGTCCGCCCCCCCCTCTGGCTGTCCGCGAACAGTCTCGCGAGCAGCGCTTCGACAAAGTCTGGAGCCAGGAGATCAATAAAGCGTTCGCGGATATTGCTCCTTACTATGACAGGGCGAATGTTTTTGCCAGTTTCGGCTTGTGGAGTTGGTTCCTGCGAAGCTTCATGTCCATCATCGAGTTGCATCCCGGCGAGCGAACGCTGGATGTTTGCGCAGGCACCAATGCCGTCGGCATCGCGCTTCTGAGACGCGAGCCCAGCCTGGAGGTCCATGCCATGGATCGCAGCGCTGCCATGCAGGAGGTCGGCGGGCAGCGCGCTCGTGCCCTGGGCCTGAACATCGACAGCGTCATCGGCGACGTGCATGTCCTGCCTTTCCCCGACAATCATTTCGATGTGGTGACGCTGCAGTGGGCAACGCGACACCTCCGCGTCATGGATGTTTTCAAGGAGATTCACCGTGTGTTGAAGCCCGGGGGACGCTTCTTCCACTGCGACATGCTGCGGCCGGCGAATCCCCGCGTCGAGAAACTTTACTATGCTTATTTGCGCGCCTGCCTTTCCCTGACCAGCCTGTTGTTTCGCAGCAATTCGGCGGCGAAAAGTTTAAGGGCCTACTTCATTGATGCGCTGGAGATGTTTTATTCCGCCGACGAACTGTCCGGAGTCTTGCGCGAACTGGGCTTTCGCGACGTTTCGAGCAAGACGCTGCTGGCCGGCATGATAGGTTTCCACCGCGCGGTCAAGCCGGTGGCATGATGGCGATGCAGCAATCCGAATCCAGGCTCGTGATCGAAATGGTCTCCGACGTGGTCTGTCCCTGGTGCTTCATCGGCAAGCGCCGCCTGGAATCCGCGCTGCGGCTGTTCCAGGAGCGTTTCCCCGATCTGCAAAAGCCCGTCGTGCGCTGGCTGCCGTTTCAGCTCAACCCCGACTTGCCGGAAGAGGGTGTTGCGCGCGAGGACTACATCTTGCGCAAGTTCGGCCCCGGCGGTACCGGCCACTACGCGCATGTGGGTAATGTGGGCAAGGAAGCCGGCATTGACTTCGCGTTCGACGACATCACGGTGCAGCCGAATACGGTGAATGCGCACCGGCTCATTCTCAACGGAGCGAGGCTCGGCCGCGAGGACGAGGTTATCGAGAGCCTTTTCCGCGCCTATTTCCAGGAGGGTGCCGTCCTGAGCGACACATCCGTTCTGGCCGCCATAGGCGAACGCGCGGGTCTCGATCGCGCAGAACTGGAGGTCTACCTCGCCTCCGACGAAGACAGGGATTCCGTCCTCGCCGGCGACAGGGAAGCCCGGAATTCAGGCGTCAGCGGCGTGCCGTTCTTCATCTTCAATCGTCGTATCGCCGCCTCCGGGGCGCAAGAGCCTGAAACGCTTGTCGGGGCGATGATGGAGGCACTCAAGGTCTGAGCCGCTCGAACAGGCGATTTAGGCTTCATGGCAGGCAGAAAATTCTGTTAAAATGCTATACGAGTCTTTCACTTGCTCAGGGTAGCGTAGTGGCAAGGTAAGCGGTAAAATTAACAATTGTAAAAGCGAGCACGCCAGCAGATTCCCGGTCGGTGTTAGTATCACCGGCATAATCCTCCTCCGAATACAATCTTCCATACCCATGGTTACCACTCTCTACTGCTATCACTGCCGTACCTATCATCCCAAAGAAGAGATGCGCCAGATCGAGACCAAGAGCGGAAAACGCTGGCGGTGCATCAAGAGCATCGAGGCCACCAAGCAGGGCAGGGCAGCGCGCGAGACCTTTGGCAAACAGACGACAGACATCAACAAGGCAGAGGCCCAGAGCAAGGCTCGGCTTGTGCTGAACGTGGAACGCTGATCGCCCGTTTTCTCCCCGGCCAGTTCCCTTCGGTCTAACGAGGCTCAGCCCTCCTGAAGTTCGCGGCGATTCCTGGCCGCTCCAGAAAAAACCCTTCTCCATACCGTCGTTCTACCCCCGGCGAGGCAATTCCTTGCCCGCAGAGGCGAGGATGCGTACGCCGGCGGGAGTCAAAAAAATCCCCATAAATATGCCAATGAAATATAAATGAGTTTATACTTTGAGCCACGCTCCGTTCCTGGCACGAATCCGTTGGGAGACTCATTTGGATCGAATGGATTACTCCGATCAAGCCAATCCAGCCATTGCCGCCCTGCTCATGGAAATCGAGGCGCGCAAGAAGGCTGAAGCCTCGCTGCGCAAGGCCAATGAGGAATGGGAGGAACTCTATACCAACACCGAGTGTGGCTTCCACTCCCTCGATACAGGCGGCACTGTGTTGGGGATGAATGACATCGAGCTTTTCTGGCTGGGTTACCGCCGTGAAGAAGTCGTCGGAAAGATGAAGCTGACGCAGTTGATTTCTCCGCAATGCCATGATGATTTCCGATACGCTTGCGGTTTTCTCCATGAGCACGGGTGGCTGAGGCAATTCCCCTATGACATGCTGAGAAGGGATGGCATGACTTTCCCCATCGTCGTCAACGTGCGTGCCATCAAGGACGAAAATGGGAAATTCCTGAGATCGATCGCCTCGGTATTCGATGTCACCGCTCTCAAGAATGCCCAGAGCGAACTCCACAAGCTCAACGGCATGCTGGAGCAGCGGGTGCGCGAGCGTACTGCTGAACTGTTCATGACCAACAAGATCCTGGAAGCGGAAAATTTAGAGTTCAGGCGGGCACTTCACGACAAGGCTTGCCAGAATCTGACGTCTTCCGACCCCAATCGCAGGTGCATTGAAAGCCAACTGCCGGAAGATTCTGGTCTGAATGCCACGCTGTGCGGGATACTGCCCTGGTCGAGGAAACCATAGAGCTCTGATAATAGGCCGCGCTCTGCGGCCGTATCGGGTTCGGGGCCGGCTTCTCCGGAACATGCGATTTTGCAATTTTGCAGCAAATAAGCGAAAATACAGAAAACAACGGGGCTTTTACAATGAAAATGAATGAACTTCCCAACAATTCCAAAGGGCAGCCTGTCGAATTGGACGCAAAAGGGAAGAACGTCCTCCTGGAATGTTATTCCGACGGCGACATCTTTTTTTGGACCGACGACGGCATCTGCCTCGAGTTTGACAGGAAGAACACCACACTCCTCATTGCTGCGCTGCGGCAACAGGAGAAGCTTCCCAAGACCTCTCGTGCGGCTCCTCAGGCGCTGGTGGCAGAATCGCGTCCGTCGCGCACACTGGCTGCGGCAAGCCTGAAAACGAGTTCAGCCTCCGGAGGCTCAAAGCAGAAGGAACCGAACCGCTCCGTTGCCAAGGAAGCGCAGGGATGGGGAGCGACGGTCGTCGCGAATGGCAAGACCGCCCGCTACTACTACGACAAGCGCGACAGCGCCCGCGAGGCAAGCGCTGCCCACAGGATAGGCGAGGCCGGCAGGATCGCTTAACCCCCGTAGTTGCCGAAGGCAACCCAGGGCACTTGTGCACTTGTGGCGCGAAGCAGTTGCTGATTCAACCGCCGGCCTATAAACGGCCTAAGAGGCCGAGGTCGGACCGGCTGTTCCTGGCGCTGCCTCCTTGGTCATTGGCGGCGCGCACTGCCATCAGGTGTTGCTCTTCAGGCAGCAATTCAGACAGCCACATGCTTCTAGGCTCCGCGAGAAGTTTCGCGAATTCCGCTGCCGGCAAGGCCATGCTGAAGTAATGGCCCTGCATCTCATCGCAGCCTTGCCGGCGCAGGAAATTCATCTGTCCCTCGGATTCGACGCCTTCGGCAACGACGGTCAGGTTCAGGTTGTGCGCGAGACCTATGACGGCCGTACAGATTTCGCAATCATCGGGGTCGCTTGTCAGGTCCCGGACGAAAGCGCGATCAATTTTCAGTTGGTCGATGGGAAACCTCTTCAAGTAGCTCAAGGATGAGAACCCTGTGCCGAAATCATCCAGGGACAGTTTCACCCCGACCGCCCTTAGTTCATGCATGGTGGCGACGGCGGACTCGACATCGTCCATCAGGGCGCTCTCGGTGATCTCAAGATCGATGTAGCGCGCATCAAGGGTGTTGGAGCGCAGGGAATGCTGGATCAGTGCCGCGAGATTTTCCTGGCGGAATTGGTGCGGGGAAAGATTGATCGCCACGGGTGGCACAGGCAGTCCGGCGTCCAGCCAAGTTCGCAATTGTGCGCAGACATTCTCTACCACCCATTTCCCCATGGGCTGGATCAATCCGCTCTCTTCGGCCAGGGGGATGAAATCCCCCGGCGGCACGATGCCGATTTCCGGGTGACGCCAGCGCACCAGAGCCTCCGCTCCAGTGACCCGGCCGCTCACCAGGCTCACCTTGGGCTGGAAATACATCATCAGTTCGTCCCGCTCCAGGGCCCCGCGCAGGTCTGCCTCCATGATGAAGCGTGCCGATGTCCGCTCGTTCATCTCCGGTGCGTAGAAGCGGAAGCTGCCCCCTCCCACGGACTTGGCTCTGTAGAGGGCGGCCGATGCGTTCTTGATCAGGCTCTCGCCGTTCTTGCCGTCCTTGGGATAAAGACTGATGCCCATGCTGGTGCTGGTATAGATCTCGCGGCCGCCCAGATTGAGGGGCTGCATCACGGCTGCGAGCAGTTTGCGCGCGACCGGCGCGACATCTTCTTCCTTCGCCACGTCATTCATGATCACCGCGAACTCGTCGGCTGACAGGCGCGCCACCGTGTCCCCCTTGCGCAGGCTGGAGGTGAGGCATTGCCCGACATGCGAGAGCATGCTGTCGCCGGTGCCGTGCCCGAGACTTTCATTGATGGTTTTGAAACGGTCGAGGTCGAGCATCACCACGGCGACCAGGGTGCCGCTTCTTGAGGCTTGCAACAAGACCTGACTCAAGCGGTCATGGAAAAGGTTGCGGTTGGCCAGGCCGGTCAAGGTGTCATAATTGTTCTGATAGGCCAATTCCCGCTCGACCCTTTCGTGTTCCGCGGCATGTCGCAGGCTGGAAATGCCATAGCCAAGATCGTCGGCCAGTTCCTGCAGCAGTTTGACTTCCTCGGTGTCGAAGGCCTCTGGCTCAGGAGCGCAGATCTGCAAGGCGCCAATCACCTTGCCGTTGATGATGATGGGCAAGGCTATCATCGCAGCGAAGCGATGCTTGATCAGTTCGGGCCGCCACTCGATAAACCGGGGATCGGAGAGCAAGTTGCGGAGTATGGTTGTCTTGCCGCTCAGGATGGCGTTGCCGGCAGGGTTAGTGATTTTCGTCTGGTCGCTCAGGCTGAGATTCAGGCCATCGATATAAGCAAGATTTTCCCCGGCCATGGCCATGACCCGGATGCTATGGTTCTCGCCCTTCTCGGCAAACCCCACCCACGCCAGAGGATAATTCCCGTCCCTGACAATCTCCTGGCAGACTTCGTCGAGCAGGGTCTGTTCGTTCATGGCTCGCACCAGCGAGTGATTGACCGCGGAGAGCACCGCAAGGGCACGGTTAGCCTGGCGCAGATCCGCGTCGGCCTGTTTGATGCTGACGTCGCGCAATTTGAGCGTTTCCCCCATTTTGTTGAACACTCCGGAAAGTTGCCCGAGTTCGCTCGCATCGGGAGGCAAGTTGGCGCGCGCATCGAGGTCCCCCTCTGCCAGGCGCCGCGCGGCCCGGGACAACTCCCCTATCCTGCGCAGCAGCAGCCGGTCGCCGGCGATCCAGCCGATCGAGAGCGCCAGGAAAGCGGCGATTCCCATCAGGAGTAGATCGCGATTTTCGATCCGGTTGATTTCGGAGTAGGCGGCATGAGTTGGAACGCCTATCCTGAGATAGAGATTGCTGCCGCTGTTCTCGGGAAACAGCGGCAGCAGGGCTGTGAGTCTATCTTCTCCATTCGACCATTTCGCTTCGCTGATTTCGCCCCCCCGTCCGCCGGCAACGAGTTGTGTCCATTCTGGGACGGGACGGCCTAGCAAGCCCTGTTCATTATGGTGGCCGGCGATAAGGTTGCCGTTGCCGTCGAGCAGGCTGAGGATGGATCCTGTGGGCAGATCGGTACGCCCCAGTATCCCGTTCAACCAGTCGAGATCCAGGCCTATGGCGATCACTGCGCTCACCTTCCCCGTGCCATCCAGTATCGGGTGTGCCATGACCAGGGAGTTCTTGCCGCTGATGCGGCTGACCTGATAGTTCCCGACGACGAAATCGCGAAACCTGAGGGCGTTCTTGAAGTAGTCCCTGTCAGCCACATTGACCTGGTAGCGGGATGCAACGGCGCTGCAGCGGACGATGCCGGCGGCATCCGCGACGATGATGTTCACGAATTGCGGATTGAGCCTCAGCGTGGCTCCCAGCAACTCCGTACACTTGTCGGCAGGCCTCTGGGCGCTGATCTCGGGCATACTCGCAATGTTTTTCAGCATGCTGTGGTATTGCTTCAGAATGTCCTGGACGCGCGAGCGCATGTCGATGATCCGGCTGGCCGCTTCTTGTCGCGACTCGGCCATCGCCCGTTCCCTGGCCTCGAAGGACGAGAACAGGATCAGGGCGAATGCCGGAGCGATGGTAAGCAGCAATGAGATCAGCATGCGCAAATGCGCGCGGGAAAGCCAGGTGATGGGTCGTCGATTTGTTGGGAACATTTTTATTTAAGCCGCATTGCCCCGGAAATCATGCCTGGACTGGATAGTCAGCGCAGGAAGATTAATATCACAAAATAGGACAAATGGATATAAATAAATGACAATGGCAATAAATCGGCTGCACCCGGGCAGCACTGGCCATGCCGGTATCCGGAATCCCTGAACGGATGGCCTGGTTTCTCTACCTGATAGAGTGCGAGGACGGCAGCATTTACACCGGCATCACCGTCGATGTCGCTCTCCGCTACGCCAAGCACGCTTCTGGCCGCGGCGCCCGCTATACCCGCTCGCACCCGCCGCGATGCCTGCTGGCGACGGTGGAATATGCCGACCGGTCGGCTGCCGCGAGGGCGGAGTATGAAATAAAGCGTCTGACGCCCGGGCAGAAACGCGAGTTTTGCCGGAGCGTCAATTCTCCGAACGGCTAGGGATCCTCTTATTAAGTCATCCCCGCGAAAGCGGGGATCCAGTAAGTAGTGGAAATCCTAGATTCCCGCCTACGCGGGAATGAGTGCGGATACTTGATCAGACCTTCCCTAGCTTGTGAGCTGGTTTCTCCAGCGCCATCCCAGCCAGAGCGTGGCCAGGGTGGTCAAGAGCACCAGTGGCAATGCAGCCAGGTTGAGAATGTTCCAGCCCTGGTGGGTGACGATCACGCCGGACGAGAGCGAAGACAGCACCTGCATCGTGAACACGATGAACTCGTTCGTGCCCTGTGCCTTGGCTTTCTCCTCCGGCCGATAGGTCTCGATGAGCAGCGTGGTTCCGCCTATATAGAGGAAGTTCCAGCCAATGCCCAGGAGCAGGAGCGCCCACCAGAAGTGCGGCAGCGAGACGCCGGAGAGGGCGACGCCGACGCAGGCGCACATCAGTACGCTGCCGGCGAGGGTGATATTGATCACGCCCCAGCGCTTGATCAGGCCGCCGGTGAAGAAAGACGGCACGAACATGGCGATGACATGCCACTCGAGGACAAACGCGGTGTCGGAAAAAGGCAGGTTGCAGACATCCATCGCCAGCGGCGTCGCCGTCATCAACAGGTTCATCACGCCGAAGCCGCATGCCGCCGCCAGGACGGCGACGATGAAGGCCGGCTGGGTGGCGATTTCGCGCAGCGGCCGGCCTGGCATTTTTTGCACCGCTGCCGGCAGTGCCGGGATATCGAGCCGGCTAGAAAGGAAGAGGGAGATCACCGCGAACAACGCCAGCATGCCGTAGGAGGCGAGGAAGGGCGTTGAGAGCAGATCCCGCGTCAGCTTTCCCGATTCCGGTCCGAGCACGCCGCCCAGGATGCCGCCGGCCAGGGTCAGCGAGATCGCCTTGCTTTTCCAATCGGGCGGTGCCGCGTCGGCGGCAGCAAAGCGGTACTGCTGGCCAAAGGCGTTGTAGACGCCGGCGATCAGGGTGCCCAGGCAAAGCAGCCAGAAACTTCCGATGGACACCGCCAGAGCGCAGACCAGCGTGCCGATGAGGCCGAAGGTCGAGCCGAGCATGAAACCGGCGCGGCGGCCATGATGTTTCATGAAAAAGGAAGCGGGCAGTGAAGACAACGCAGCCCCGATCACATAGGTGGTCACAGGCAAGGTAGCAAGCCGCTTGTCTGCCGCCAGCGTAAGACCGATGAGGCCGTTCATGGCGACCAGGCTGATGCTGTTGGTCAAGAGCAGGGCCTGGCAGGCTGCCAGGAGCCCGATGTTGCGCTTGACGATCATTCTCCCAGGAATTCGCGCAACTGATCGAGCACGGCGTCGGGCTGCTCGGTCATCATGGCGTGGCCTGCGCCGGCCAGAATCACCTGCCTCGCGCGAGGCAGGGCTTGCGCAAGATTCTTGGCCGGCGGAGTCATCTGGTCCTGGCTGCCACACAATATCAATGCCGGGCAGGCGACTGCCGCGCCGTGTTCGAGGCCGGCGCGATAATCGTTGCAGGCGCTGAGGTCTGTGAACAGCACGCCGGGAGCGGCATGCTCCATCAGGCGGCGGTTCATGCCTAGCATCCACATCCCGGGTGCCGTGTTGCCGCCTAACAGCCCGCGCGGGCTGTGCGACCAGATATTGATCATGGCCTGGGCGCGTTTCTCGTCATTCTTTGCCGCATCCAGAAGCGCCTGGGAAACCGGCATGGGCAGCGCCAGTCCGAGGAGGGCAATGCGCGAGATCCGCTCCGGAGAGTTCGCCGCGCTCGCCAGGGCTACCAAGGAACCCATGCTGTGGCCGACCAGTGCGGTGTGCGGGATGGCGGCGGCATCGAGGAGTCTGACGATCCAGTTCGCCATGTCGCTGATGCTGGCAAGTGCTTTGCCGCCCGAGCGGCCGTGGCCAGGCAGGTCGACCGCCAGCGCCCTGAAGCCGTGATGGGCGAACCAGCGGCTCTGCCCGCTCCAGCAGGAGTGATCGAGTTCTGCGCCATGGAGAAACAGCACTGCCGGCAGCGCCGGGTCTAAGGCCTTGCCTCCCGTGTAGGCATAGACGCTGTGGCCGTCGATCAGAAATTCCATCGATCTTAAGCTTTCTGCGCGGCACGCAGGCCGCGGTTCAAGTCCTCGATCAGGTCGTCCGCATCCTCGAGCCCGATCGACAGGCGCACCGTGCCCTCCAGGATGCCGGCCGCGGCCAGCGCCTCCGCCGACATGCGGAAGTGGGTGGTGCTGGCCGGGTGGATCACCAGGGACTTGGCGTCGCCGACATTGGCCAGATGCGAGAACACGCGCAGGGCCTCGATGAAGCGTTTTCCCGCCAGTCTTGAGCCGCCGGCGCCGCCTTTGAGCGCGAAGCTGAATACCGAGCCGCAGCCTTTTGGCAGGAGCTTTTGCGCCAGAGCATGGTCGGGATGGCTTGGGAGTTCCGGATAGGAGATGGACTCGACCGCCGGATGAGCGGCGAGATGGGCGACGATTTTGCGGGTGTTTTCGATATGGCGGGCCATGCGCAGCGGCAGCGTTTCCATGCCTTGCAGGATCTGGAAGGCGTTGAAGGGCGACATACAGGCGCCGAAGTCGCGCAGGCCTTCGCGGCGGGCGCGCAGCAGGAAGGCGGCAACCGTGGATTCCTCGGCAAAGTCCATGCCGTGAAAGCCCTCGTAGGCTTCGCAAAGCGTAGTGAATTTACCGGACTTGTCCCAGTCGAATTTTCCGCCATCGACCAGGAGGCCTCCTATGGCCACGCCATGGCCGCCCAGGAACTTGGTCGCAGAGTGGAAGACCAGGTCGGCGCCGAACTCGAATGGCTGCATCAGATAGGGCGTGGTGAAGGTGGAGTCCACCAGCAGGGGCAGGCCGTGGTCATGGGCGATTGCCGCCAGCCGGGGCACATCGAGCACGTCGAGACCGGGGTTGCCCAGGCTCTCGCCGAAGACGAGCCGCGTTTCCGGACGGATGGCCGCCGCCAGGGCATCGATGTCGCGCGGCGAGACGAAGGTGGTGGTGATGCCGAAGCGCGGCAGCGTGTATTCGAGGAGATTGTGCGAGCCGCCGTAGAGCGCCCGCGAGGCAACGATGTGGCTGCCCGTACCCATCAGGGTGGTGATGGCCAGATGCAGCGCGGCCTGGCCGCTGGCTGTCGCGATGGCGCCGATGCCGCCCTCCAGGGCGCTGATGCGCTCCTCCAGCACGGCATTGGTCGGGTTGGAGATGCGCGAATAGACATGGCCGGCGCGCTCCATGTTGAACAGTGCGGCGGCCTGGTCGCTGTCCTTGAAGACGAAGGATGTCGTCAGATAGATGGGCGCTGCGCGCGCGCCATACTGGCTGTCGGGCACCTGGCCGGCGTGCAGGCTCAGGGTGTCGAAGCCGTAACTCTTCGGGTCGGCCATGTCAGGCGAGAACGTCGGGTTCGAGCATGCGTTCTATTTGCGCGACGCGATCCTTGAGCAGCAATTTGCGCTTTTTCAGACGGCGCAGCAGCAACTGGTCGGCAGGCGGCGAGGCGGCGTATCGGGCGATCGCTTCGTCGAGGTCGCGGTGCTCTATGGCCAACTCGGCAA
This sequence comes from uncultured Sterolibacterium sp., assembly GCA_903930535.1. Classification (GTDB taxonomy): domain Bacteria; phylum Pseudomonadota; class Gammaproteobacteria; order Burkholderiales; family Rhodocyclaceae; genus CAIYYX01. The sequence goes on from CAIYYX010000015.1 coordinate 50,944, forward strand.
GCCGGATGCGCAGTTGCTCGGGATCATCTTTTGAGAGCATGGGGCAATGGTATGCGTGACGCCCCGGAAATACAACTGCTTGCCATGTGCATATGGCACTTAACAAAAGTCTTGATACCTGTTAGCGTGAGCCCAGTATCTTTTGGCTCAGGGCGTCACATGGCTCGTCATATCGGCCGTTTCGAAATTCTCAGCGAACTTGGACGAGGCGCCCAGAGCGTCGTCTATCGCGGTTTCGATCCTCATCTGCAACGCGAGGTGGCGTTGAAGACCCTGTCTTTGGGCCGGCCGGGCAGCCCGAGGAGTGCCCGCCAGATAGAAGACAACGCCCGCCTGATGGCGGAGGCGAGAACCGTCAGCAAGCTGCGCCACCCCAACATCGTGACCATATTCGAAGCCGGCGAAGAAGGGAATGAGCCCTATCTGGTGTTCGAATATGTCGCCGGCCGCAATCTCGAACAGTTGCTCCGTGCCGACGGTGCGCTGCCGCCGCCGCGCGCCGCCGGGCTGATGGTGGCCATCCTCGACGCGCTGATCCAGGCCCACGCCCAAGGCATCATCCACCGCGATCTCAAGCCTTCCAATATCCTCATCGATGGCAGCGGCACGCCGCGGGTGATGGACTTCGGCATCAGCGTCGGGTTGCTCGATGAGCAGCTTCAGGAGGCCGAACGGGGCCTGCTCGGCACGCCTTGCTACATGTCCCCGGAGTATGTCAAAAACCGCGTGGTGAGCGCGAGTTCAGACATCTACGCGGCAGGCCTGGTGCTCCTGGAGATGCTCAGCGGACGCCGGGCGGTAGAAGGCAAGAGTCTTGCCGAAATCCTTTCCCGCGTGGCCAATGAACCCATTTGCCTGCCCGCCGACATGCCGATCGACGAGCGCCTGGGCGATATCATTCTCAAGGCCTGCGAGCCCGATCCAGAGACGCGCTTTGCCAGCGCCCAGCAGATGCAGCAGGCGCTTGCCGCCTATCTCGATGTCGGCGAGTCTGCGGCCGGACCCCAAGCGGGTGAGAACAAGGGCCAGAGCACCCTGGAATTCCTGATTCGGCGCATGCGTCACAAGACGGATTTCCCGGCGCTTTCCGATTCCGTGGTGGCGATCAACAAGCTGACCGAGTCGGACATGGAGAATATGGACCGGCTCTCCAACACCATACTCAAGGATTTCGGCTTGACCAACAGAGTTCTGCGCCTGGTCAATTCCGCCTATTACCGCCATGTCGGCGGCGGCGGCATCAGCACCGTGACGCGCGCGGTGATCGTGCTCGGCTTCGACGCCATCCGCAACATCGCCATCACCGTGATGCTGTTTGAGCATTTGCAGAACAAGGGCAATGCCGGCCAGCTCAAGGAGGCATTTCTGCGCGCCAACTTCGCAGGTTTCCTGGCGCGCAACATGAGTCTGAAAATCATGCCGCGCGAGAGCGAGGAAGCCTTCATCTGTTCCCTGTTCTACGGCTTAGGCCGCCTGCTGGCGCAATACTATTTCCCGGAGGAGGTGGAAGCGGTCGTCAAGGTGATGCAGCAGAAGCAATGCAGCTACGAGGCGGCCGCGACAAAGGTGCTGGGCATCAGCTTCGAGGAACTGGGTATCGGCATTGCCCGCATCTGGGGATTCCCGCAGGCCATCATCGGCAGCATGAGCCGGCTGCCAGAAGGGGTGGTGAAGAAACCGGTCACGCACGAGGAAGGCTTGCACGTGATTTCCGGTTTTGCCAACGAGTTGTGCGAGGCCATCGCCGGCACGCCGCCTGAGGATCGCCTCAAGGTTCTGCAGAAGATCAGCGAACGCTATGCCTGCCTGCAGTTTTCCGAACATCATTTGCGCGACACCCTGGAGAAGTCTTTTCAGGACCTGACCCAGGTCGCCGTCATCCTGCGCGTGAATCTGAAGCAGAGTCCCTTCGTGCGTCAGATCAAGGTTTGGTCCGGCAGCGTGCAGACGGAGGAGATTGACCAGGATCTTGTCGAGACCATTCTCGGCAAAACCTCGATAATCGGCGCCGTGGATCCGCAGGAGGCTGAAGCCGCTCCGGCAACCGTCGATGCCCAGGCCGTCCTCGCCGCCGGCATTCAGGACATCAGCAATTCCCTGGTCGAGGATGTCGCATTGAATGACATCCTGCGCATCACCCTCGAGACCATTTACCGGGCCATGGGTTTTACCCGCGTGATACTTTGCCTGCGCGATCTGAAGAGCAATCACATGGTCGGCCGCTTCGGCTTCGGCCCGGACACCGGCGAGGTGGTGCGCCACTTCCGCTTCCCCCTGAGCTTCGCCCCTGACGTGTTTCACGCTGCGATCTCCAAGGGTCTGGACATTCTCATCAGCGACGTCAACGACCCCAAGATCAAGGACCGCATCCCGGACTGGTACGGCAAGCATGTGCCGGCTTCGACCTTCGTCCTGTTTCCGCTGCTGATCAAGGGAAAGCCTGTGGCGCTGATCTACTGCGACAAGGAGAAGCCGGGTGCGATCGTCATCGCGGAGAAGGAGTTGTCGCTCCTGAAGACGCTGCGCAACCAGGCCCTGCTGGCGATCAAGCAGCAGGTTTGACATGAAAAGGCTCTTCCTCCTTGGAATGCTGTCCATCTTCTGCCTCTCTGCCCTGGCTGACGAGGCGGCGATCAGACGTGCTTTGGAAGGCAAGGTCGGCGCGTCCATCGAGCATGTCGTCAAGACCTCCTATCCGGGTTTCTACGAGGTGTATTTCAACAAGCAGATCGGCTATACGAATGAGGACGGCGGCTTTCTTCTCGTCGGCAACCTGGTCGATATCAGGAGCGGCCAGAACCTGACCCAGCAGCGGCTGCGCAAACTCACCGCCATCACCTTCTCCTCGCTGCCGCTGGAGTTTGCCATCAAGCGGGTGCGCGGCAAGGGCACGCACACGCTGGCGGTGTTTTCCGATCCGCTCTGTCCCTTCTGCAAGAACCTGGAGAAGGAGCTTGCCAAGGTGAATGATGTCACTATCTACACTTTCCTCACGCCCTTCGAACATCTGCATCCGGGCGCGACGGAGAAGGCGCGGGCCATCTGGTGCGCGCCCGACCGCGCCAAGGCATGGCAGGCGTTCATGGAGAGAGCGGAGCCGCCGGCTGCGAGGAGTTGCGCAGACCCTGTCGCCAGGCTGGTCGAACTCGGCGACAAGTACGGTTTCAACAGCACGCCCACCCTGGTTTTCGCCGACGGTGCCGTGGTCATGCGCGCCCTTTCCGCGGCGCAGATTGAGCGGCTGATGGCCGATTCGGGGACAAGATGAGCAAGGCTTTTACAAGGGAAAACGCGGAAGACGTGGATGGTGACGACGATGAAGCGCCAGTCATCCCCCCCCTCCCCGGAAACAAGAACTATATGACGACGACCGGCTATGGCAGGCTGCAGTCGGAACTGGAACTGCTCGTCAAGTCCGAGCGCCCGGCGCTGGTGCAAGTCGTCTCCTGGGCTGCAGGCAATGGCGACCGCTCAGAGAACGGCGATTACATTTACGGAAAGCGTCGCCTGCGCGAGATCGACTGGCGCATCCGCTATCTGCTGAAGCGGCTGGAGACTGCGGTGGTGGTCGATCCGGCCTTGCAGGAAAACCGCGAGCAGGTGTTTTTCGGCGCCACCATCACCATCGCCGACACAGACGGGAGCCAGGCCAGTTACCAGATCGTCGGCGTC
>CAIYYX010000016.1 GCA_903930535.1 uncultured Sterolibacterium sp.
GCTGTTGTCCGAGGCCACGCCACCCAGATTCAACGCGCCGGTGGTATTCGTGGAAACTGGCGAAAAAGTCGGATTCGTGATGATGACCACCGGCGGTTCTCTATCAGTCGCTCTCAGCACGATCAAGCCGTCCGAGGCACTGCTCAAATAGATAGTCCCACTGTCCGCAGTTGACAGGGCAAGCCCATACGCGATAGCAGCGTACTGCCGCGTCAGAACTGGCCGCGTTGGAATCGAGATGTCAAAGACATAAATATTGCGGGATGGGTTGACAGTCCCAATGAAGAGTTCCGAGGCCCGTATTTCAATACATTCCGCGAGTCGCGGTCCGATCACAATATTGGTCACCAGAGAGGGGCTGGCGGTATTGCTTACGTTCACAATGCGCAGTACTGCGTTCGGTGCAGCATAGCCAATCAAATACGCGTAAAGGCCGTCTGCCGATAACTTGGCACACTTCCAAGTCCCGTCGTCATTCGGCAAGGTTAAACTCCCGCGTTCGATCGGCGTGGTTGGATTGGAAATGTCGAAGACTTTAAGACGATTTGGGTTGGGAGAATTATTGACCACAACAATTGCCTTTGTTCCAACGGCGGCAACACCGGTTGGCATTGCAAATGTAGGGTAACTGTAATTGTTTGTGCCACGAAAAATCGGCAACGACGGATTGGACACATCAATTGTAAGGAATTTCACGATTCCATTCACACGCGTAATCCCAGCCACGCAAAGGAGATCGCCCACCAGGGCCATGTCAATAACCTGAAAGAGGACAGCGTCCGGAATAGTGTAAATCAGTTGTGGCGAGGCGGGGTTGGCCAAGCTGATAATGCTGCTGCCGCAGTAGGCGATTCCATTTCTGACAATCAGTGGTCCCTGTGAGCCACCACCGCTGACCATGCCTTGCAAGACCGGGTTGGCTGGGTTTGTCACATCAAACACTTTAAGATCTGATGACACAGAAGCACATAGGAGATTCCCCGAACTTGCCACGGAATCAAATCGTCCAAGCAGGCCTGAGTCCTGAAAGGTGCTGAGTTTGAGAGGATTTGTTGGTGCCGTCACATCAACAAGATGTAAGCCCAAGGTTCCGGCAGCCCAGTATGCGCGGGTGTTCGTAACGAGCAAGCTGCCGTAAGTACCAGCGGTTGAGCTACTCCCTCCAACAAGGCTCAAGGAGCCGCCGCTGTAATCGAACACTTGAAGTCCCATTGGAGCCGAACTTCCCGCATAAACTAGGTTGTTCGCGGTTGCAACACAGGTTGGCCATGTGCCATTGTTAGTATAACCGCCGAGCGCAATCGGGGCGTCTGGGTTTGCAAGGTCCACCATCCTTAGACCGGCAGTATCTGCGGCGATAAACGCACGATTCCCAGCAAGCGCGATTGCATGGGCCTGGGAAGCGATTGTAAGACGGCTGCGGATTCTCGGTGCCTGAGGATCTGAAACATCGCATACGACTAAACTCCCGCCGACGCACAGGTAGGCAAAAACGCCATTGGTTGTCACCCTGACGGCAAGACTACTTGGCACTCCGCCAACATTCGTCGAACCGAGTAGCGTTGGAGCGACCGGGTTTCCTAGGTCGAGAATCTGGAGTCCGGCATTTCCATTGGCTACATACGCGCGTCCCGCAAGGAGTGCAACTGCTTGAATCCCATTTGAGGACATTGGAAAGGCCCCCTTGAGAAGCGGCACGGATGGCTCGGCGATGTCCACGACTAACAATCCGCCAGGGTAGGCAGCGACATAAGCATATTGCCCGGATACTGCGATTTTCCCGGCTGATCCCGGCAGCGGCAACCGCCCAACCGTGACAGGGCTTGCTGGGTTGGCTATGTTGACTACCAGAAGGGAGTTTCCCTCACCGAC
>CAIYYX010000017.1 GCA_903930535.1 uncultured Sterolibacterium sp.
CACCTGGTGGAGGAGGTTGGATTCGAACCAACGTAGGCGCAAGGCCAACAGATTTACAGTCTGCCCCCTTTAACCACTCGGGCACCCCTCCGACCGAAACGGATGATTATAGGCAATTTTTTGCTTGCAGTCAAACTAAACTGAGACCGGCGCGCAGGCGCCCGCGCGGCTAATCCAGATAACGCCGTTCTGACTCCTGCGCCCATGCCAAAAACGCGAACATTCACGCGCCTGCCCAGAAAGGGCGAACCGCGCAGTATATAGCCCGTTGCAGCCAACCCGGCTAAACAGCCCTGCCCGGGCGCGACGCAAGCGCGCGATTGCCGTCAAAAGCATAAATGTTCCTGCATAATGCCGGTTTCCCGGGAGAGTTCGATGACAAAAGAACCCTTGGTCTTGGTTCCCGGCCTTTTGTGCGATGCACACCTGTGGCAGCTCCAGGTCGAAGGCCTGGCCGATAGCGCCGACATCTGGATTTGCGATCATACGCGCTCCGACACCATGGCTGGGGTGGCAGCCGATGTGCTCGCGGACGCGCCCTTCTCCAACTTCGCTCTCGCCGGACTGTCTATGGGCGGCTATGTCGCCCTCGAGATCATGCGCCAGGCGCCACAGCGTATCACGAGGCTTGCACTGCTCGATACCGCCGCGACAGGCGAACTGCCAGAGCAGACCAGGAAGCGCATGGCGTTGATCGCACTGGCGCAGCACGGTAAATTTTCGGACGTGACCGATGCCCTGTTGCCGCTGCTCATCCATCCGGTGCGGCTCGGAGAGAAGGCGCTCGCCGACACCATAAAATCGATGGCCTGCAATGTAGGCAGTGACGCCTTCGTCCGTCAGGAAAACGCCATCATGAGCCGGCCCGACAGCCTCGCGCTGCTTGCGGCGATAGCTTGCCCGACGCTGGTACTGTGCGGCCGGCAAGACGCGCTTACGCCGCTGGCCCGGCACGAGGAAATGGCCGCCGGCATCAAGAACGCACGACTGGAAGTGATCGAAGACTGCGGCCACCTCTCGACTCTGGAAAGACCGGCAGAAGTCAATGCGGCCTTGCGCCGCTGGCTGAGCACATAGCCGCGCACTTCGGCCTGTGAGTTGCCGCAATCATTAATGGTTTTTCCAGCCGCTCCAGTGCGGACTTTGTGCGCGGTCACGGCGTCGCATCATCGCTGTACAATTGATCCGAGCATGTAGACTGCCTGCAGTTATTTGCCCTCGTGCACCTCTTGCGACCGCACTAGGGATGTCACATATAAGCCAGCGAAGGTGGATAGATATGATGCAGATCAAGGGATCGAATGAGCTTCAAGAAGATGTTCTCAAGAAAGGGCTGTGCATCGACTGCGGTGCCTGCGTAGGTCTTTGTCCGTATTTCGAGAGTTATCGCGGCAAGATCGCCATGATTTCCTCCTGCAACCTGTCTACGGGACGGTGCCATGCTCACTGCCCGAAAGTCGAGGTCGACCTTGAAAAGATCACGACAGGTCTGATGGAGAAAGCATATGACGGGGCCCCTCTTGGACATTATCTATCCATCGGTAAAGCCCGAGCGGGAGGAAAGCTAAGGGGCAGGGGGCGCTTTCAGAACGGCGGTGCCGTCTCGGGCCTGGTTGCCTTTGCTATGAAAACGGGCATGATCAAGGCGGCGGCCCTGACCGGTCGGCAAGGGTTGGTCCCCACCCCCGTGCTGGCCACCAACGAAGAAGAAGTATTCGCATGCGCGACCTCCAAGTATATGGCCGCCCCCACCATCATCACGGTAAACGAATACACCAGAAGCGGCCGGGATAAACTCGGCGTCGTGGGAACTCCGTGCCAGATCACCGCATTGGCCCAGGCGGCGCTAGATCCATTGAAAAGCGAGAATTTCCACAATCCGATTGCCCTGACCATCGGCCTGCTTTGCACCTGGGCAGTGGACACGCGCAAGTTCATGGCCATGGTTGCCGGCCAGACCGATATCGGCAAAGTGACCGGCATGGACGTACCGCCACCGCCGGCGGCCGTGATGCAAATACATACCACGGACGGAGATTTTTCAATACCTCTTGAAGAAGTCCGAAAGACGATTCCTGCGGGCTGCGCCATTTGTCCCGACATGACGGCCGAACTCGCA
>CAIYYX010000018.1 GCA_903930535.1 uncultured Sterolibacterium sp.
AATGCGGCAGTCGCAATGACACCCAAAAAGCCCCGTCATCGCGAGCCCCAGAGGGGCGTGGCGATCTTGGTGATGCGACAGGGCCACTTCGGGGAAGCGGAAATCCAATGTTTCTTTAGGGCATCAAATTCGAAAACCTCAGCGGGGCAGCACAAACCTGAGTCGTCGCCAGGTTTCCTGCAAGAGGGCCAATCGCGGCCCTACTCGATCACCCTTTCTGCTTGCCAGTAAGCGGGTTTTCGCCAAGGGCAGCAGCCAACACCCAACAATTCGCCCTGCAATACTCACCGCTTTTCCGCCCCGACTCGGGTGCCATCCCGGGTTGCGGAAACTGGTAAAATCTGTTGCGGCTTGCCCGGTGAGCATCCTCATGCGCCGGGGGTCATGACCGCACACCCAACGCCCACATCCATGAAGGAGTTCCCATGATTCGAGCCATTACCCTATTGTTGATGACGGCCATCTCGGCCATTGCCTTCGCCCAGGCGCCTGCCAACCCGCCGGTGAGACTGCGCGGCACGGTGGAAAAAATAGACGGTCAGGTTCTGACCGTGAAGGGTGCGAATGGCCAGAGCACCAGCGTCAAACTGGCGGAAAACTTCGTGGTCATGGGGGTCACCCGGGCCAATATCGCCGACATCGCCAGCGGCAAGTTCATCGGCACGACGACTCTGGGCGAGCGCGACGGCGCGTTGGTCGCGCTCGAAGTGCATATCTTTCCGGAGAACATGCGCGGCACGGGCGAGGGTCACTACGATTGGGACCTGCGGCCGACGAGCAAGATGACCAATGCCAACGTCGCCAACGTGACGAGCATGGGCAAGGACCGCATGCTCACGGTCCAGTACAAGGGTGGCGAGAAGAAGGTTCTGGTGCCTGATAACGCCGTCGTCGTGTCCTACACGCCGGCTGCGCGCGGCGACGTCAAGCCGGGCGTGCCGCTATTCGTCGTGGCCACGCGCCAGCCCGACGGCAGCCTCGCCGCACCGCGCCTTAATATCGGCGTCAACGGACAGGTTCCGCCGATGTGAGGTAAAGGCGGCTCCGCCCTCAGGAGCCGCCGAACCAGTTGTAGCCCTGGTCTTCCCAGTAGCCACCGGGATAGGTATTGGTGACGAAGATTGCCTGGATATGCTTGGGGTTCTTGTAGCCCAGTTTGGTCGGCATGCGCAGCTTCATCGGAAAGCCGTTGCGCGGTGGCAGCGGCTGGCCGTCGTAGCTCAAGGTGAGCAGTGTCTGCGGGTGCAGCGCAGTGGGCATGTCGATGCTGGTGTAGTAGTCGTCGGCGCACTTGAAGCCGATATATTTTGCCGTCTTGTCGGCACCGACGCGGGCGAGGAAATCCGCGAAATTAACCCCGCCCCACTTGCCGATGGCACTCCAGCCCTCGATGCAGATGTGCCGCGTGATCTGGTCGGTCTGCGGCAAGTCCCGCAGTTCGGCGAGCGTCCATGAGTGCTTGTCCGCCACCATGCCGGTCACCTCGAGGCGGTAGCCCTCCGCATCGACCTGCCGTATCTCGTCTTCGCCATAGTAGGCGTTGAAAGGGAAAGGCCTCGTGATCATGGCCTCGGAATAGGTCGGCGCCAAAAGCTTCGGATCGAACAGCCAGGCCTGCACCTCGTCGTTGAAGCGCGAGACCCGTCTTAACGCATGCTCGACGCTGTCCTCGTCGACAATTGCGCAACCGGACAACAAGGACAGGCTGCCAAGCGTCAGCGAGCGTTCAAGGAACAGGCGGCGAGCCGGATGCTTGATGCTGCGCAGCGCCTCGTTGAGGACGGCGTCGCCGTCAATCGAGATCATTCGCGAGACCTTTTTTATCTTCATGGTTAGCGACCTCGAATCATGGTCAGCAGCGAACGCGGCACCAGCGCGACCATGATCACGTGGATCAGGGCAAAGCTGACCATCACGGCCATCGCGATGAAATGCACGCGCCGCGCCGCCTCGTAGCCGCCGAGAAGTTCCCGCAGCAGCGGCAGCTGCACGGATTTCCAAAGCACCAGGCCGGACAGGATGAGCAAGACTGCGTCGACCATCACCAGCAGATAGGCCGCGCGCTGCACCGCGTTATACCGACCCGGGTCGTCATGCGTCAGACGGCCGCGGCTGGCTGCGCGAAGGTCGGCTAGCACGGCGCGGAATGACAGCGGCAAGAACCTGGACCGCAGTCGGCCGCTCAAGGCGTTGCACAGCAGGTAGGCCAGGCCGCTGGCGGCAAGCAGCCACATTGCCGCGAAGTGCCACAGGATGGCGCCGCCCAGCCAGCCGCCCAGCGTGATGGCCACAGGGAACGTGATGCCGAAGAAGGGCGAGGCATTGTAGATGAGCCAGCCGCTCATCGCGAGAATCACCACCGCCAGCGCGTTGAGCCAGTGCGTCAGACGCAGCCAGATGGGATGGATGGGCTTGGGGGTGTCGGCCATGGGTTCTCTCGAAATGCCCAGGCAAGTTTATCATGCCGACCTATGCGTGTTACTTTGGGATACGCTGATCAACTACCTCGTCGGCATTGCCAGACCAAGATCGCCGCGCCCTTCGGGCTCGCGATGACGGGCTGGAAGATCGCCGCGCCCTTCGGGCTCGCGATGACGGGTTTTTTGGGGCGTCATTGCGAGGCCCACAGGGCCGTGGCAATCTCAATGACGGGGTTTTGAATGTCATTGCGACTGCCGTGCTTCCGTCATTGCGAGCAAAGCGAAGCAATCTTCTTCGCATCACCAAGATCGCCGCGCCCTTCGGGCTCGCGATGACGGGCTGGAAGATCGCCGCGCCCTTCGGGCTCGCGATGACGGGCTGGAAGATCGCCGCGCCCTTCGGGCTCGCGATGACGGGTTTTTAGGGCGTCATTGCGAGGCCCTAAAGGGCCGTGGCAATCTCAGTGCCAGAGCACCTGGCCGATATCATGCAGCAGCACGTCCATCCTTGATTTGGTCGCCCAATTGGTATCGACCAGGTCTTTGCCCTTGAAACTTTTATACAACTCGTTGCTTTCCAGGGTCTCGATGGTCGAGTCGAGGTTGGGGGCGTACTTCGACAGGACCTTCTCGTATTCTTCGATGCGCCAGTAAAACGCATAGGTCTTGCGGATCGACTTGTCGGAGGTTTTGCGCAATTGTTTTTCCTGCTCCACGGCGGCCATGTCGGCATCACTCATCACCGGTTTGCGCGGCGTAATCATGATCATCACCGTGCGGAAAAAATCGGTCGAACTGGCGCTCGAGAACATGTATTGAACGCCGGGGATGTCCTTCAGCACCGGCACGCCCGAATCGCTGCGGATCAGTTCGCGCTCGGTCAGGCCGCTGAGGATCACTGTTTCGCCGAACCTGGCGGTGATGTTGGCGGTGACCGAATTGCGCGAGGTCGACAGCGCGACGCCGGTAGTGCCGGCGGCGGGAGGCTCGACGAAGGAGCGAACCGCCTTGACCGAGAGCATCACATTGTCCTGATCGATGATGGTCGGCGTGATCGAAAAGCTGACACCGATCTGTTTGTCCACCAGGGTGCTGGTCGAACCGGCATTGCCCGATACCGCGATCGAGACTGTGGAGCCGGAGAAGAAAGTCGAGGGCATGCGGTCGATGGCGATCAGGGTGGGGCGGGCGATCACCTCGTTGCGGTTGTTGGTTGCATTGGCTATGTTCAGGGCGTAGAAGAGCGGCGCTGCGCTTGAGCTAGTGCTCGCCGAGCCGCCGATTCCGGCAAAAAAAGACTTGACGACCGCCGTGCTGCCATCGGCACTGGTCTGGGAGTTGCGGGATTGCCCGAAGAAACCGGTCAAGCCCTGAAGCAGGTTCACACCGAGGGAGCGTGCGACCTGGTCTTCGGTCCGCAGCAGCACCGCGTCGATCACCGCCATGCGCGGCTGGCTGTCGCCCTCACAGGGCGCGGGCAGCGCAGGTAGTGCAGTGGTCTCTTCACCGGTGGTCGATACCGCGGCAGGCATGCCCGCGGGTAAGCCGCCGGGCTGGCCAGGAATGCCAAACGCTCCCGGAAAGGCCGCGGCCGGCTTGCCGGCACAGTCGAACCATGGCTTGCGGGTGTTGCCAGGCACTGTCGGTGGCGTTGCCGGCGCGGCAAGGGGTGCGGCAATGGGTGCGGGCCCCGGCAACGGCGTGCCCGTATTGCCCGACCCCGGTATGGGAACGGCTCCCGCCTGGGCCAGTTGAACTGCTTCGCCAGACGAAGCGGGGGCGGCGGCATTCTTGCTGCCGCCGAATTGGTTTGCCCCGGCGCGATCCGGGGGTGTAAGCCAGTTCTGGCCGTCGAGCAGTGACTTGATCTCTACCAGGCGGTCGTCGAAGGTCTTGAGCCCGGTGGCGTCCTTCGAAATGGCTTCGGCGTAGGCGTTGCGATAGCGCAAGGCCTGTTCAGGCTGGTCGAGGGCGGTCAGCAGCACGGCGCGCATGCGATTGACCGCCGGCTGGTCCCAGCGCTGCTTGTCCAGTTCATCGGCCGACCACAACGCGGTTTTCAGATCGCCTGTGAGATAGCTCGTCATCGCCAGTCCATTGAGCGCATCCGGATTTCCCGGGCGCAATTCTGCCGCACGCGCGAAATCAAGATTGGACCTGCCGTACTGCTTCGCATCGGCGTGCAACCGGCCCAGTTGTATCCACGGTTGCGGGCTGCGCGGGCTGAAGCGGGCCGCGAGTTGGTAGCCGATCTCCGCACTGTCGCGCATCTCGTGGGTGCCGCTGCCGAGGAACTGCAGGTGGTAGACGATGCCCGCCAGCAAATGATATTCGGCACGTTCCGGATCGAATTTTATGGCCGCATTGAACAATCGCAGCGCGCGATCCTCGTCGCCTTGCTGAAGGTAGCGTATGCCCTCCGCCGCGAGCTTGGCCGAGTCGATCTTTGGCGCGGCCTTGGGGTCGCTCAGCGTTTCCGCCCCCGACCCTGTGAGCGACAAACCACCACTCTCCAGAGTCGTGCAGCCGGCCATGGCCAGGCTGCAGGCGAGGGCCAGCAAGCGCTTAAACCCGAGCGGTCGGGGGCGTCGCGGCAACTGGCGCTTTGCTGTGGCGAGTGCGACGGAATGTCCGGCGAAAAGGGAAGTGAGAATGTTCATGCGTCGGGTTCTTTTCCAGAAGTGGGGATATAAATGTCAAACAGTGCGCAATGTCGGCGCATGAGCTCGGCCCACGCAGCCAGCCTCAAGCATTCAGTTTGCTCAATAGTCTGTTGGTGGCCGTCAGTCGCTCTGAAAGCAGTTCGACGACAGCCCGGTGAAAGGCCTGCGCCAGCACGGGGTCGTTCTTCTCCATCATCTGAAAACCCGCGGTGCTGAGCGAGAGCGTGCTGGTCGCCGTTTCGGCCAGGGCCGAGGCGGTCCTTGTCCCATTCTGGTAGAGCCCGATCTCGCCGATGATCGCTCCGGCCTTCATTGAGCGGATGCGAATTTCACGACCGTCAGCAAGGCGTAAAACGATGCGGACGCGGCCGGCAAGAATGAAGTGAACGCAGTCGAATGCCTCGCCCTCTCGCATCAGGTAGTCGCCGACGGCGAATGAATGGGGCTCCAGATAGCTCTTGAAACGCTCGGTTTGTGTGCCATCCGCAAGGTGTTTTTCGATCCCGGCAAACGGACTTTCTATGCGGTCCTTTACCGAAGGGGGAAGTTCCAGCAGCAGACTTTCCTCACACTGTTCCAGTGCGATATCGAAGTTCTCGTGGAAAGTCGGGGCAGTGGCCCCCACCTTTTGTGCGGCGGCTGCGATCTTCTCGGCAGATGCCGGGACGACCCGGGTAAACGCAAGTTCACATTGCTTCCGCTGGCAAAGACTCTGAATCCGGGCGAGCGCCGACACGGCCGAGGAATCCACCGACCTGACGCCGGCGAAGTCGATGACCAGAAATCGCACCGGGTTGGCTTGCGCTTCCAGGATCTCCTGTACCCTTGCCCGCAACGAGTAGGCGGTGCCAAAGAACAGGAAGCCCTCCAGCTTCAGCAATCGTATCGCCGAACCCCTGCTCGCGAGCAAGGCCATTTCGGCACTGTTGCGCTCCATATTGCTTCTGACGTCAACCCCCGACAGTTCATGGGAGATGACCTTGACCCGGCTGTAGCTCCAGACGAACAGGATGGTCGACAGCAGTAAGCCAACGCCCACTCCCGCCAGATATCCGGAAAAGCTCATGACCAGAACGATAGAGGCGATGACCAGGAACTCGGCCCTGGGGAAGCGCGACCAGCCGCTGATCACCCACTCTCCCAGCAGGTTGAGGCCAACGGCCAGCATCAGACCGCCGAGGATAGGGCTCGGAAAATTGGACAGGACCGGTACGCCCACGAGCAGCACGACGGCGATGACCACGGCCGAGACGAGGCCGATCATCCTGTTGTCGCCGCCCATTTTTCGACCCAGCAGCGTAGCTGACAGCGCATGAAAGCCGACCATTCCGCCGAAGGCTCCGCCGACCATGTTCGCCAGTCCCGCCACCCTGAGCTCACGGTCGATATCCAGTTCGGCATTGGCCGTCTCTTCGAGCCCCGACAGATTGAGCAACATGCCGACAATGCTCACCAGTGCGACAGCGCCGAAGGTCGGCAGATTGTTGAGCAGCAACTCGGTCGGCATGGCGGTCCAAGCCAGCGCGGGAGCGGAGGACGATGCCGCCAGCAGGGCGGGCAGCCAACCCCCGGCGCGGGCTTCAGCGGCGGGGGTTCCCGTCAGCCAGAGTCCGGCAAGGCAGAGGATCGCCGCGCCAAACATCATCCCCGGCAACACCAGTGCCCCTTTGAACCGCCGGGTGACCAGCAGCAAGGCGATACCGAAGGCTATCCCGGCAGTAGCCGACCCGATCCGGGCCGGATTCGCGGACCAAAAGCTGGTGCTCGAACCGGCCTTCCATCCCAAGAGCATGGTCAGAGCCATCAGGGTGATGAGCAGCCCCGATCCGGCGAGAAAGCCGCCGATCACGGGGTAGGGAATGAAACGCACGAACTTGCCGCAACGGAAGTGGCCGACCGCGAAAAATACTGCGCCGGTAAACAGGCTGGAAATGGCGATGGTCCCGAGCAGAAGCAGCACGATGCGGCCATCCGCGACGCCTCCTGTCGCCACGATCGTCGCCAGGAATGCGGCAATGATAGCCGCCGGGCCGTCTTGCGGTTGAGCGATCGCGGTGCGCAAGCCGCTGAAGGCCGCGATCACCAAGGCGCCGATCAAGGCTCCCGTCAGCATCGCGTCGAGCACGAGCCCGCCCCCCCCGGAGTAGGCAGGGGTCACCAGGGTCGACAGCGTCGCAGTGCCGAGCACCGTTCTGATCCCGGCAATGATGCCGGCCACGACGACGGCCGTGCTAAGTTGCCCCTGTGGCTGCGCGATGGCGGGCGTTGCGAGTATGCGAGTCGTCACGGATGGGTCTCAGGGCGAAGTGTGGGAGAGAAGGAACTCTGGCGGCGGCCGTATGGAAGCGGTTCAGCCAGATAGGGAATGATGTGAATCACGAACGATCTGGCTGAACCGGATACACGCCTCAGGACTACGCGAGGTTCTGGCACCCCTGAGGACGTGGTTGCGATCACGGACTTTTGTTTACCACCGTGGGTGGTACCTGAGCAGGAGCCTTAGCAGCAGCCTTAGCAGCAGCAGCCTGAGCAGCAGCAGCCTGAGCAGCAGCAGCCTGAGCAGCAGCAGCCTTAGCAGCAGCAGAAGAAGGAGCAGGAGCAGCAGCAGCCTTAGCAGGAGCAGCAGCCTGAGCAGCAGCAGCCTTAGCAGCAGCAGAAGAAGGAGCAGGAGCAGCAGCAGCCTTAGCAGGAGCA
>CAIYYX010000019.1 GCA_903930535.1 uncultured Sterolibacterium sp.
GCAGGGTCCGGGCGAAGCGGCGAAACGGCTGGGCCGCGTCTTGATCGGCACGGTCCATGGCGACTTGCACGACATCGGCAAGAACATCGTCTCCTTCATGCTCGACATCAACGACTTCGAGGTCAAGGACATCGGCATCGACGTGCCGGTGAAGAAATTCATCGAGGAGATCAACGCCTACCAGCCGGATGTGGTCGGCCTGTCAGGCTTCCTGACGCTCGCCTTCGATTCGATGAAGGAGACGATAGCCGCCTTCGAGCAGGAAGGGATGCGCGACAAGTTCAAGATCATGATAGGCGGCGGCCAGATCGACGAGACGGTGCGGGCCTATACCGGAGCGGATGCCTTCGGCGTCAATGCCGTCGAAGCCGTGAATCTCTGCCGCAACTGGATGGGGGTGGCGGCATGAGCAATATGATTGGCCCCTACGAACAAAGCGACGCCAACAAGGCCGCCTACGATGGCCGCTGGCAGCGAATCATGGACTGCGTCAAGCTCAAGCAGCCCGACCGCATGCCGGTCGGGTTCCAGAGCTTCTTCTGGCCGGCCACTTACGCCGGCATCACCTACAAGGAGATGATGTACGACTACGAGAAGGCCAAGAAGGCCTGCTTCGACGTTGTGGCCGAATTCGAGCCCGACGGCGTCTATCCCTTGCTCATGGGCACGGGCCAGGGGCTGGCGCTGGAGAAGCTCGACTTCAAACAGTTGCAGTGGCCCGGCCACGGCGTCGGCGACATGCAGCCCTATCAGTATCTCGATCGCGAATACATGACACCGGACGAGTACGACGAATTCCTGTTCGACCCGACCGGCTTCTACATCCACAAATATCTGCCGCGCGTGGCCGGCGCCTTCGAGGGCTTCGACAAGCTGCCGATCTTTCCCGGCCTGCATTACTTCCGTCTGGTCAATGGCATCCGCTCCTTCGCCCTGCCCGAGGTACGCGCCTCCTTCGAGAAAATCGTGGCTGCGGCCGAGGAGGTGAATGTCTTCTTCGGCCACCACATCGACTGGGTGAACCGCATCAACGCCGCCGGCTTCCCCCTCTTCAACGGCACCAATTCCGTCGCGCCCTACGACTTCATCGCCGACTACTTCCGCGGCGCCACCGGCATGATGAAGGACCTGTTCCGCCACAAGGAAAAACTCAAGCTGGTGCTGGACAAGGCGGCGGTGTTCCTGACCCGGATGACCATTGCCAACGCCCAGGCCTCGGGCAACCCCATCGTTTTCATCCCAATTCACTGGGCGCCGGACGCCTTCATGAGCCCGAAGCAGTTCGAGGAATTCTGGTGGCCGCCCTTCCGCAAGATGCTGATCAGCCTGATCGACGCCGATCTGATTCCCATGCCGATGTGGGAAGCCGACTGCACCAGGCGGCTCGAGGTAATCAAGGACATCCCCGCCGGCAAGTGCATCTACTGGTTCGAGCGCACCGACATCGTCAAGGCCTATGAGGTGCTGGGAGATGTGGTGGCGCTGCGCGGCAATCTCTCGCCCTCGCTGCTCACCACAGGAACACCCGACGAGGTCGATGGCGCAGTCAAGCATCTGGTAGACAACATCTGGAACAAGGGCGGCAAGCTGATTCTGGACGGCGCCTTCGGCATCCCCGACGAGACGCCGGTGGCCAATGTGCGCGCCATGTTCGCCGCCGCGCGCAAATACGCGGGCTGAACGGGCATGCGCGTGGCAAGGGGCTTCGATGTGCTGGGTCAGGCAAGCGCGGTGCCGCAGTCCGGGCGGCCGTCGGCCTCGCGCGAGCGTCTGCGGCACGAGGCGATAGGACTCGCGCGGGTGGAAAGCCTGATCGACGCCGCCTACAGCTACTGCATCGTCCCCCTCGACCGACCGCCTTCTGCGGAAGATCTGCTGCTCCACGCCGGCGGCGAGACGCTGCCGGCATGCTGGCTGATCCCGGCATCGGGGGAACTGACCGCGTTAGCCTGCTGCGTGTGCACCATCGGCCCCCTGCTCGAAAAGCGCGTCACCTCGCTCTTTGCCGAGAAACGTGCATCGCTCGCCGTGGCGCTTGACGAACTGGGCAACGAGATGCTCTTCGCCGTTTCTCGCCGCGCCCAGGATCGCATCCATGCCGACGCCCACCGCCGCCGCTTGACCATGGCCGGCGAACTGCATGCCGGCGACCCCGGCCTCGACCTCTCGGCCCAGAGCACTGTGCTGCGTCTGGCGCAGTGCGAGAATGTCGGTGTCGCCTTGCTTCACGCGAGCATCATGACCCCGCTGAAATCCACCGCCGTGGTGCTCGGCGTCGGCATTGCCCTGCCGCCCGTCACCTGGTCGCGCTGCGATCTCTGCCCCTCGCGCACGAAATGCGGCATCGGCACCCGCAGCGACACCTCGGCCCTGCCTGCCGCACTGACGGCCTGATCAAACTCCATGTCTAACCCTTCCCATACCCTCCACTTTTCCCAACTGGATCGGCAAATCCCCGCGCAGGAAACGGAAAGCCTGTTCCAGAGCGCAAGGCGCCATGGCGTACGCATCGTCGGCGCCTGCGGCGGCCGCGGCACCTGCGGCACCTGCGTCGTGCATATCGTCACGGGCGAGGTTGAACACAGCGCGAGCACCGCGCGCGAACTTGGCGAAGCGAAAACGAGCAAGAAAAAATGGGTGCAGGCCTGTCTCGTGAGCGCCCGTTCCAATTGCATCGTCGAAGTAGCGCCGCGCTCCCTGGCGCCGGTGGTGCGGGCGGAGACGGACACCGGGAACACGGAAACCCTGGCCCTGGATGCCGCGGTCATCAGCCGCGACATCACCCTGCCCGAGGCGACGCTGACCGACACGCTCGCCGACGTCGACCGCGTCTGCCGTGCGCTGGAGATGCCAATCAGCATCGACCTTTCCGCCGCCCGGCAACTGCCCGGGGCGATGCGCGAAGGCCAGTGGTCTCTCTCTGTCCGTCTGCGCGGCAACGAGTTGATAGGCACGGCGCGCATCGGCAAACCGACCCTGGGGCTGGCCGTGGATCTGGGCACGACAAACGCCGCCGCCTTCCTGATCGATCTCGAGTCCGGCAAGCGCCTGGCCAGTCTGGGCATAGAGAATCCGCAGGTGGCCTGGGGAGCGGATGTCATCAGCCGCATCAACGCCGCGGTGAAAAGCGAAATCGCCGCGGAGGAATTGCGCAATGCGGCAGTCGCCGCCATCAACGCCCTCGCCCATGATCTATGCCACGCCGTCGGGGCCGCCGTCGAAGACATCGTCGATGTCGTCGTCTGCGGCAACACCGCCATGCACCACCTGTTGCTGGGTCTGCCTGTTTCGCAACTGGGCCGTGCGCCCTTCGTCGCGGCGGTATCGAGTGGCGCGGACATCAAGGCCAGGGAAATCGGCATCCACACCTGCCCGGGCGCCTATGTCCATATGGCGCCCAACGTCGGCGGCTTCGTCGGCGGCGACCATGTCACGGCGCTCCTGGCCACCGAGGATAGCTGGACTGGACTTGGCACCAGCATCGTCATGGACATCGGCACCAACACCGAAATCTCGCTCATCCACAAGGGGGAATTCCTCACCGCCTCGGCACCCTCGGGGCCTGCCCTGGAAGGCGGCCACATCTCCTGCGGCATGCGCGCGGCAGAGGGGGCCATAGAGCGCGTGCGCTTGAACGAGGACGGACTCATCGCGGTCGAGGTCATCGGCGGCAAGGAGGCCGTGGGTCTGTGCGGCTCGGGCGTACTCGATGCCGTGGCGGCACTGCACAAGGCGGGCATCATGGATGATAGAGGCCGCATCGCAGCCGGTCATAGAGATGTGACCGAGATCGAGGGCAAGCGGGTCGCCGTGCTGGCTCCCGGCGTCTTTCTCACCCAGGACGACATACGCGCCGTGCAGCTGGCCAAGGCGGCCATACGCACGGCGGTGGACATGCTGCTCATGCAGGCCGGTCTCGCGGAGAGCGACATCGAGCGCTTCATCATCGCCGGCGCCTTCGGCGCCTACATCGATGTCGACGCCGGTGTAGCCACCGGCCTCTTCCCCGACCTGCCGCGGGAGCGCTTCAGTCAGGTCGGCAATGCCGCCGGCGTCGGCGTGCGGCGGATGCTGGCCTCGAAAAAGGCCAGATCAC
Source organism: uncultured Sterolibacterium sp. (assembly GCA_903930535.1). Lineage (GTDB taxonomy): Bacteria > Pseudomonadota > Gammaproteobacteria > Burkholderiales > Rhodocyclaceae > CAIYYX01. Next base: position 4,097 of record CAIYYX010000019.1, read on the forward strand.
GCGCAAAGGAACTGGCCGATGGCTGCCGCTACGTCGAGCTATCGACCCTCTCCGCATTCCAGAAATCCTTTCTGAAGCATATTGGCTTCCCCTCCAACACCAGCAAGAGGATGCAAGCATGACCCTGCCACAACCCTTCGACATCAAGATCATCGGCGAACGCATCAATCCCGGCTTCAAGAGCACGAAGGCGCTGTTCGACAATTCCGACATCCCAGGCATCCAGGCACTCGCGGTCCGGCAGGCCGAGGCCGGCGCAGCCTACCTCAACGTCAATATCGGCGCCCGCGCCCTGACCGACGCGGGCTTCATGGCCGAGGTGATACGCGCCATCCAGGAAGTCACGACGGTGCCGATATCCTTCGACTTCCCCAGCAAGAAGGTGCAGGAGATCTGCCTGTCCAGCTACGATGTTGCGAAGTCAGCCGGACGCCTGCCCATCGTCAATTCCATCACCGAGCACCGCTGGGATCTCATGGAACTGGCGAGCGACTTCAAGTTCAAGGTCATCCTGATGGCCTCGGAACGGGTGGAGGACGTCGATGGAGTGAAAACGGCAAGAGGCAACAAGACAGCCGACGAGATCTACACCACGGCCAGGCGCTGTGCGCTGCGCCTGGTCCAGGACTACGGCATGAGCCTGGGCGACATCCTGGTCGACATGTCCATCTCGGCCATCATCGCCGACACCGAAAGCCTGAACCGCAACACCCTGGACGCGGTCAAGCTGATCGGCAGAGACCCTGACTTGAAAGGCGTGCACATGATGGGCGGTCTGTCGAACATCGGCCAACAGCTGCCGCCAAAAGCCGTCGACGGCTCCGACCTGAAACACTGCCTGGAGAACGCCTTCCTGACGCTGGCCGTGCCTTACGGCTTCGACACTATTCTCGGCACGCCCTGGCGCGGCTATGCGCCCCTGCCGGATGACAATTACGTGCTGAAGACCTACAGGAACTTTCTGGAACAATCCGGCACCAATGCCTTGCGCGCGGTGCGCAAGTTCTACAAGGCTTGAGTGTGAAAAGTGTGAACACGAGCAATGCATTTGCGTGCGTCGTCGACGGCTGGTTCGACGGCGCAGTCCAGCACCGGCAACGCAGCAGCTTCGTCGTCGATCGGGGGCGCATTGCCGACATCAGCCCCGGCGATCATGGCGCCGACCTGGAGCGGCAGGGCTTGACTGTGTACCGCGGCGGCTTTCTCCTGCCCGGACTCGTCGATGCGCACGCCCACCTTTTCCTGAACGGCAAGCCAACCGACAGCAAGCTTCGCTCGGAGCATCTCAAGCTACCGCTAGAGGCACTCACCGCGGCGGCGAGAGCCAGCGCGCGCCAGGCCCTGGCCTGCGGCGTCAGCATCGTGCGGGATGCTGGCGACCGCCACGGCATCAACAACCGGTTGCGCGAAGAGGCGAGGAAGCAGGACTCCGGCCTGCCGCAGGTGCGTTCCGGCGGCCTGGGTGTCAAGCGCCCGAAGCGCTACGGCGCCTTCATGGCCAGGGACGTCGAGGATGCCGAAGGAATCCGCGCCTCGGTGAGCGAACTGGCGAAGACCAACGACGAGATCAAAGTGATCCTCACCGGCATCATCGACTTCGATGCCGGTGCCGTGACCGACGAACCGCAGTTCGACCTCGAAAGCGCAAAGCTGGTGGTGGACACCGCCAGGGCTTGCGGCAAAAATACCTTCGCCCATTGCAGCGGCATCAAGGGACTCGTCATCGCAACCCAAGCAGGCGTGGGCTCCATCGAGCACGGCTTCTTCATGGACCGCGAGACCCTGGGAATCATGGCCGACAAGGGCGTGGCCTGGACCCCGACCTTCTGCCCGGTGCATTTCCAGTGGGCGCATCCGGAAGCCGTGGGCTGGTCGCCGCAGACGGTGGGCAATCTGCGCCGCATCCTCGACAGTCATGCCGAGCATCTGGCGCTGGCGCAGAAGATGGGGGTGACGCTGCTGCTCGGTACCGATGCCGGCAGCATGGGGGTCGAGCATGGTTACGCCGTGTTCGATGAGATAGACCGCTATCTCGAGGCCGGGCTGTCGCTTTCAGAAACGCTCACCGCCGCCACAGCCAATGCCCGCAGGCATTTCGGCATGGCGGACTCGCTGCTCGCCAAGGGCGGAGGGTTCGACGCCGTCCTCACCGACCACTCTCCCTTCGATGACATCTCTACCCTGAAGAGGCCGGTCAAGGTCTGGCCCACCTCATAGAAGCGGTGGCGCCTGAGGCTTCCTGACTCACTTTTTTCCGAACAGCAGTTTCGCGGCGTTTTCCTTGAGTATCAGGGGCTGGACCTCGGGGCGGAAGCCGGCGGTCTCGAAGTCCTTCATCCAGCGCTCCGGCGTGATCAGGGGAAAATCCGAGCCGAACAGCATCTTGTGCTTGAGCTGGGTGTTGGCGTACTGGATCAACTGTGGCGGGAAATACTTGGGCGACCAGCCGGAGAGATCGATATACACGTTGGGCTTGTGCATGCACACCGACAGCGCCTCGTCCTGCCAGGGCCACGACGGATGGGCGATGATGATGGGCATGTCGGGGAAGTCGATGGCCACACTGTCCAGATGCATCGGGTTCGAGTATTCGAGCTTCAGGCCGCCGCCGGCACGCATGCCCGTCCCCATGCCGGAATGGCCGCTGTGGAAGATCGCCGGCAGCCCGGCTTCGGCGATGACCTCGTAGAGCCGGTAAGCCATGCGGTCGTTGGGGTAGAAGCCCTGCATCGTGGGATGGAACTTGAATCCCTTGACGCCGAAGTCCTCGATCAACCTTCTCGCCTCGCGCGCCCCCATGCGGCCCTTGTGCGGATCGATGCTGGCAAACGCAACCATGATGTCCGGATTCTCTGCCGCAGCCTCGGCCACTTCTTCGTTGGGCACGCGCCTGCGCCCGGTCTCGAATTCGGCGTCCACCGGGAACATCACGAAACCGATCTTGCGCTCGCGGTAGTAGGCGACGGTTTCAAGAACGGTCGGGCGATGGTCGAACTTGAAATACTTGCTGGCCGCCTCGTCGAATTCCTTGCCGTAGTCATCCTGCGGATGACGGCAGGACACCTCGGCATGGGTGTGGATATCGATGGCGACCAAGTCCTGAATGTTCATTTTGAGTTCCTATGCAAACCTTGATAAGTCATTCCCGCACACTACACCTCGTCATTCCCGCGTAGGCGGGAATCCAGCGTCTTTGCTACGAAACCCCTGGATCCCCGCTTTCACGGGGATGACATTACAGTGAATAGTCCTTCTGCTCTTCCGCGAATCTGACGAAGTACTCCAGCGCCTTCGGATCCCTCATGGCCGAGGGATTCGCCGTCTTCTCGACAGGGATTCCCATGAGTATCTTCCGCACCGGCACCTCCATCTTTTTGCCGGTGAGCGTGGCCGGGATGGATTCGACCTGATAGATTTTATCGGGTACGTGGCGGGGCGAATACTCATTTCTCAGAGTGACGCAGATCTTCTTCTCGATTTCGCTGGTGAGCGTCAGCCCGGCTGCCATCTTGACGAAAAGCGGCATGAAGAATCTGCCGCCGGGCAGATCCAGATTAACGATCAACGCATCGTCGATCTCGGGCAGCAGGGCCAGCGTCCTGTAGATCTCCGCCGTGCCGATGCGCACGCCGTGGCGGTTCAGCACGGAGTCCGAGCGGCCCAGCACGAAGCAGCCGCCGCGGCTATTTACCTTGAAGAAGTCGCCATGCCGCCAGACGCCGGGGAACTCGCGGAAATAGGCGTCGCGGTAGCGCTCGCCATCCGCATCGTTCCAGAAGCCCACGGGCATGGAGGGCATGGGCGCGGTGACGACGAGCTCCCCCATCTCGTCCACCACGGATTCGCCATGCTCGTTGAAGGCGGCTGCCGCCACGCCCAGGCTTCTCGCCTGTATCTCCCCCGCATAGACGGGAAGCGTCGGCACCCCGCCCACCAGGCCGGAACACACATCCGTGCCGCCGCTGCCGGTGGCCACCCAGAGATCGCGCTTGACGTTCTCGTAGAACCAGGCCGTGCATTCGGCGGAAACCGGCGAACCCGCCGGCATGACCGCGCGCAAGCTCGACATGTCATAGCGCTGCCGTGGAACGATGCCCTCCTTCACCATGATGTCGACGAAGGTCGGGCTCGCACCGAAGAAACTCGCGCCGCTCTCCTCGACCATTTTCCAGAGGATGTCCGCCTCGGGATAGGCGGGATTGCCATCGTAGAGCACAGGCACGACGCCTGTCAGCATGGCACTGATGAGGAAGTTCCACATCATCCAGCCGGTGGTGGTGAAGAAGAACATCCTCTCCCCCGGATGCATGTCCATGTGGAAATTCACCAACTTCGTCATCTCCAGCAGTATGCCGCCGTGGCCGTGGATGATGGGCTTGGGCAGACCCGTGGTGCCGGAGGAAAAGAGGATCCACAAGGGATGGTCGAAGGGGACCTGCTCGAAGACGAACTCGTTGGCCGGGATGAGAGCATGATCGAGAAGCTCGTCGAACAGGATGGCTTTTGGCAATGAAGCAGACTTGTCGTGAAAGGGCAGATAGATCACGCGCTCCAGGGATGGCAGCGCCTCGATGATTGCCGCGAGCTCGTGACGCCTGTCAAAATCCTTGCCGCCGTAGCGATAGCCGTCGACTGCGAAGAGGACCTTGGGATCTAGCTGGGTCAGGCGGTCCAGCACGCCGCGCGTACCGAAGTCGGGCGAGCAACTGGCCCAGATCGCGCCGATGCTTGCCGTGGCCAGCATGGCGATCACGGCCTCGGGAATGTTGGGCAGGTAGGCTGCAACCCGATCTCCCGGTGCAACGCCCAGGCTGCGAAGCTGCGTCGCCACTATCCTGACCTTGTTGCCCAGGTCTTCCCAGGAAATGCCGGCAAGCGGCGCCGTCTCGGTCATGTGGAGAATAGCCGTGCCGCCGGCGCGCACGCGGCTTTCATTACGCATCAGATTCTCGGCGTAATTGAGCCTGGCGCCGGGAAACCATTTCGCCCCCGGCATCTTGCGGCTCAGTAGCACGCAGCGGGCGGGCTTTGAGGAAAGGATTTCGCAGTAGTCCCAGATGGCCTGCCAGAAGACCTCGATCTCATCCGCAGACCAGCGCCAGAGTTCCTCGTAGTCAGCGAAGCGAAGATTGCGTTTCGCCGCCAGCCATTTCATGAATGCGGCCAGATTGCTGTTCGCCTTGCGCTCTTCGCTCGGCGTCCAGAGCAGATCGCCTGTCCTATGCTTCATGTGCTCCCTCTTTGCCCGGCCAACGGTCGAGCGCTGTAGTAATATATTACAGATATCAAACAATCCTGAATATTCAATGTTATCTGCCAATCTGGCGACAGCAGCAGAGCAGTTGCTGTCGCTTTCGACACGCCTCGGCGTGAGCTTCATTTTCGTCAATCTCGGCAGCGACCACCCGGCATTCATAGAGGCATTCGCCCTTCTCCACGAGGGCGGCGGCGCGATGCCGAAAATTATTTCCTGCCCGCACGAGACCTCGGCTTTGGCCGCCGCCCACGGCTATGCGATGATCACGCGGCGGCCGCAAATCGTCCTGGTCCATGTCGATGTCGGCACGCAGAATCTCGGCGGCAGCGTGCACAACGCCTGCCGCGGGCGCATACCCGCCATCATCATCGCTGGCCTCTCTCCCTTGACCGACAGGGGGGAACGCATTGGCGAGCGCAACGAGTTCATCCATTACATCCAGGATACGCCGCGCCAGCACGAGATCGTCGGCCAGTACATGAAGTGGTGCTACGAGCTGCGTGCGCCCGAGACCGTCGATGCCGTGTTGCTGCGCGGCTGGCAGATGGCCGTGAGCGAGCCGCAAGGTCCCGTCTATATCACCGGCGCCAGGGAGATCTGGGAGGAGCGCATTGCTGCATCGCGCGAGCCGCTGGCGCACTGGCCTGCAGCCGCGACCGCGGGACTGCCGGAAGGGGCTGCAAGCGAAATCTGCCAGGCATTGGGCGAAGCCAAAAGGCCTCTGCTCATCACCACCTATCTCGGGCGGCAGCCAAAGGCCGTGGCACGCCTCGTGGAACTCTCCGAGCGTTACGGCTTCGGCATCTGCGAGGTCGGTCCGCAATACATGAGCTTCCCCGGAGAGCATGAACATCACCTTGGCTACCGGCGCAATACCCTGATAGACGAGGCTGATCTCATCCTGATGATGGATGTCGATGCGCCCTGGATTACTTCCAAGGTGAAACCGGCCGAAGGCTGCCGGCTCATCCACATCGATATCGACCCCATCAAGGATGGCCTGGGCTTCTGGCACTTCCCGGCAGAGCAGAGCTATCTCGCCGACAGCCTGAAGGCACTCACGCAGTTGCTGGACATATCCGCTCCTGTGCAAGGGCGGCAAGAACGCATCAAGTGGATTTCCGCAGCGAAGAAGCGGTTGCAAGCAAAGCCGGCAGTTGCCAGCGAAGCCATCACGCCGGACGAACTCACCGAGGCGGTGCGCGAACTCGTCAATGAGCGCACGGTCATCGTCTTCGAGACGCCCTCCTGCACCGAGTCCATACCCTCGGTGCTGAAGATGAACCGGCCGGGCAGCTACTTCGCCAGCGGCGGCAGCAATCTGGGCTGGGGCATCAATGCCGCAATCGGTGCGAAGCTTGCCGACCCCGAGTCCGAGGTCATCACGCTCGCCGGAGACGGCTGCTTTGTTTTCGGTGTGCCCTCGAGCGCCTACTGGATGGCCGGCGCCTACAACACGCCGCATCTGACAGTCATCTACAATAACGGCGGCTGGTGTTCGCCCAAGATGTCGACCCTGGGTGTTCATCCCGAGGGCACGGCCAGGCAGAACGATCATTTCTGGGTCACGGTGGGCCGCGGCGCACGCCTGGCCGACATCGCCGAAGCCACAGGCGGCGCCGCAGCCTTCGCGGTCAAGGACAGAGCCGACCTGAAGGTAACCCTCAAGGCGGCGCTGCAAACGGTTCGCGCAGGAAGAAGCGCCGTGGTCGACGTCACGCTGGCGGCGATTTCAGGACAGGTCTTGAATTAACGATAGAATCACGATTGCCTGTATTTAAAACAATATCGAGGAGACAAAAATGAAGACCTTATTGAAATCGGCGGTGTTGGCAATAGCGCTATCGCTCGCATTGGGCGCCATCGCACAGGAAAAGCAAATCGATCTGAAGCTCTCCAGCTGGGTGCCGCCCAAGCATCCGCTCAATCCCTCGATCCAGGCCTGGGCCGACGACATCAAGAAGGAATCGAAGGGTACGATCTCCTCGACGCTGTTTACCTCCGAGCAACTCGGCAAGGCCTTCGATCATTACGACATGGCCAGGGACGGCATCGCCGACTTCTCCTATGTCAATCCGGGCTATACACCGGGACGATTCCCGGTATTGGCGGGAGGCGAACTGCCCTTCCTGTTCGCCAACGGCAAGAGCGGCTCGGCCGCCCTCGATGCCTGGTATCGCCAGTATGCGGAGAAGGAAATGAAGGACGTGCATTTCTGTCTCGCCTTCGTCCATGATCCCGGCACCTTCCACGGCAAGAAGAAAATTACGGTTCCCGGCGACGTCAAGGGCCTGAAGATCCGCCCGGCCAACGGCACCATCGGCCATCTCGTCACCGCTCTGGGCGGCAACAACGTCCAGGGCTCGGCGGCGGAAGCGAGAGACATGCTGGAGCGCGGTGTGGCCGATTCACTCACCTTCCCCTGGGGCTCGGTCATCCTGTTCGGCATCGACAAGGTGGTGAAATTCCACATGGACGCGCCGCTCTACGCCACCAATTTCGTCTGGGTCATGAACAAGACCAAGTACGAGGCCATGTCCGTGGCGCAGAAGAAGGTGATCGACGGCCACTGCACCACCGAGTGGGCGGAAAAGCTGGCGGCCCCCTGGGCCGACTTCGAGGCGGGCGGCCGCGACAAGCTGCGCGCCGATCCGGCTCATGAAGTGTACAAGCTCACGCCCGCGCAGCTGGCTGCATGGGCAAAAGCATCCGAGCCTCTGCAAGCGCAGTGGGCCGAGGGCGTGAAGAAGGGCGGCGGCAACCCCGAGGCCATCATGAGCTCGCTAAAGCAGACCATCGTCAAGTACAAGGCCAATTTTTGATCGATGGTAAGAGCCGCGGACTGGGTTTCAGCATCTAGGGAAACCCAGTCGCACATGAACCCGTCATTGCGAGGCCCTGTAAGGCCGTGGCAATCTGGCTGGGGCGGAGGAGATTGCCGCGTCGGCTTCGCCTCCTCGCAATGACGGTGGGGCGAAGATGATTGCTTCACTTCGTTCGCAATGACGAAGCATCACCGGTCCCGTCGATTATCAGGGGATGACATCATGAAAAGCAGCAGCCACTACATGGACCGCATGATCGACTCCATCGAGATGGTGGCCGCGGTATTCGTCGGCATCGTCGCTGCCGACATTTTCTTCTCGGTGCTGCTGCGCTACTTCTTCCACTTCTCGATTCCCGACGGCTACGATTTCGGCCGCCTGCTCTTAGGCATACTCATCTTCTGGGGCATCGCCGCGACCAGTTACCGCGGCACCCATATCACCGTCGATCTCGTCTGGGGGGTGGTCTCTCCCAGGAGGAAGCGCCTGATAGATATTTTCGCGACGCTGGTCCTCCTGTTCGTGGTGACGGTCCAGACCTGGACCCTGTTCGACAAGGTGCGCAGCACCTATGCCGACAACGTCCAGACCTTCGATCTCAATCTCCCGACCTGGCCCTTCTTCGCCGTCGCCTGGGCGGGCGACGTTTCAGCCGTCCTCTTGATCGCGATCCGCACCTACCGGCTGATCTTCCAGCCCGAGTTGATCGAAGGCAAGGATTACCTGAAGCCCGTGGAATAATGAGTACAGACGCAGTCGCCCTCACGGGCTTTGTCGCGCTGTTCATCCTGATGCTTCTTCGCGTCCCCGTGGGCATGGCGATGGGTTTGGTCGGCGTGACCGGCTATGGCTATCTCGTCGGCTTCGCGCCGGCGCTGAAGCTGATAGGCCAGACCTCGATGCGGACGGTGACCGACTACACCTTCGGCGTCATCCCGATGTTTCTGCTGATGGGGGCGTTCGTCACGAACTCGGGCATCAGCCGCGAACTGTTCCGCGCCGCCAACACCCTGGTCGGCCATCTCAGGGGTGGCCTGGGGATCGCCACGGTGGTGGCCTGCGGCGGCTTCGCCGCGATCTGCGGCTCATCGGTGGCGACCGCCGCGACCTTCTCCACCGTGGCCTATCCGGAGATGCGGCGCTACGGCTATCCGCAATCCTTCGCCACCGGCGTCATCGCCGCCGGCGGCACGCTCGGCGCCATGCTGCCGCCTTCGACCGTGCTGGCGGTGTACGGCATCATCACCCAGCAGGACATCGGCAAGCTGTTCGTCGCGGGCATCGTTCCGGGCATACTCGCGATGTTCATGTACGTGCTGACCATATTCATCATCGGCAAGGTCAGACCCGACTTCCTGCCATCAGGCACGCCCAGCAGCTGGAAGGAAAGGGTAAAGGGGATGCGCGACGTCTGGGCGCCGCTCGCGCTCTTCGCCTTCGTCATCGGCGGCCTCTACGGCGGTCTGTTCACGCCGACGGAAGCGGGCGGCATGGGCGCCGGCGGTGCCTTCGTCCTGGGTGTCGTGCGCGGACGGCTGTCAAAGACCCAAATCCGCGAGTCCCTGCTGCAAGCGACGCGCACCGCCGCCGCGGTGTTCACCGTGCTCATCGGCGCCCTGCTCTTCGGCTATTTCCTGACCATCACCCAGACGCCGCAAAAGGTCACGGTATTCCTGACCAGCCTGGGACTGGGCAGTTACGGCGTGCTGGCTCTCATCATGCTGATGTATCTGGTATTGGGCTGCCTGATGGACGCGATGGCCATGATCATCCTGACCGTGCCCATCATCTTTCCCGTGGTGACCGCGCTGGGCTTCGATCCGATCTGGTTCGGCGTCATCATCGTCATGACCGTCGAGCTCGGCCTCATCCATCCGCCCGTCGGCATGAATGTGTTCGTGATCAAGAGCGTGGTGAAGGACGTGAGCTTCGCGACCATATTCAAGGGCGTTCTGCCCTTCATCGCCACCGACCTGATCCGCCTCGTGATACTGATCGCGTTCCCGGTCC
>CAIYYX010000020.1 GCA_903930535.1 uncultured Sterolibacterium sp.
GCAGCAGGTCGGCGCGCAGATCGACGAGGAACTTGACGCCCTGCGGGATGGCGTTGAACTGGGTCAGGATGCGGATGCGTGCCGAGTGTATGGCCTTGCGCAGCCCGGCTTCGGCATCCCACTGCGCGGCTGTGCCAATCGCAGCCTGATAGGCCTCGTGGGTGATGGCCACCTGTTTTGCATCAGGGCCGAATTCGAGAGCAATCACGCGCAGAAAAGCGTGACGTCCGGCGTCATCGAGACTCAGATATGTCTCGCCAAGCCGGGCGGCGCGCAGGCGCGTCGATACTTCGCCGCCGACCGCTTCGGCGCACTCCTGCAATTGCTCGCGAACCTGCTGGAGCTGCCTGGCCGATAGTTGTGCCGGGGCGCTGGTGGCGACCAGTGAGCGCACCTTGCGCAGGCCGCGGGCGACAATGCTTTCACTCAACGGTACTCTCCTCCGGGGGTCTGGCGAAACGATGTGGCGCAGGACATCAAGTTGCACCAGGAGATAATACCGCATGATTTTTCAGCGGCGTGGCCGTCGTGCGTGTGCAGCGCTTGCAAAAGGGCGCGATGCTCGGCGGGCAGGAGTTGGGCAACAAATCAGCCCTTGCGCGGTTGCAGGTCGATCAGGGTCTCGGTAGCAAGCACCTTGAGTGCTTCGCGCAGACGGGTGCGGCTGACGTCGAGGTCTGCGGCGAGCGCTGCTTCATTTTGTCCGCGCCTTCAACGACTCGCGCAGTTCCCTGCATCGCTTGTGCAACTCGGGATCGGCCCCAAGCTCGACCAGCAATTTTTTCATTCCCTCGCTGTGATTATTGGAGGCTTCCAAGTAGGCAGTCGTGCAGATGCGGCTGACGAAATTGACCTCGGCACCTCCGGCGATCAATCGTCTGACGATTTTTTCGATATTGGCCTCGCGACGCAAAATCTCCGTTTGTTGTTTCTCGTCCTGCGGCCATCCCATCAAGCGGCCGCTGTACCCCATGAGAAAAAGGAGTGCCGTTTTCCACTCATCCTGAGCGACCTGGTCAGGCTGTGCGCCACGCTTGAGCAACAGGTCGACCATAGGTAGATCCTGGTTGCAGGCGGCAAGAGAGATCACCGCTCGCGATTGCTCGATATTTACATTGGCGCCCTGGTCGATGAGCAGTCGCGCCAGCGTCTCGTTACGCCGCTTGACCGCTAGTCCAAGCGGTGACTGATAGATCTTTCCATAGGCGTTCAGACTATCCTTGGGTGGGTCTACGTGAGCGCCGTGATTGAGCAGGTGCTGAACCATTTTTTCGTCGTCGGCCTGCAGCGCAGCCTTCAGCGCAGCGCTCTCGTCTGCATCTATTTTGGCGCCGAGCCCTAGCAGCCTGTCGGACTTAACTAGTTATTATGCTATAATCATAGTCATTGAATCAGACGGACATTGCCATGGCTTTTCACCCGATCAATCGAGACACCGACTACCTTCTGCCGCCTTCGGTGCAGGAGTGGCTGCCTGAGTCGCATTTGGCACGCTACGTCGTCGATGTTGTGGAAAGTCTCGACTTGTCGCCACTGGTGCGAGCCTATGCCGGATGCGGCAGCGATGCTTACCACCCGGCGACGCTGCTCTCACTGTTGATCTACGGCTACGCCACGGGCACATTCTCCAGTCGGAAGATCGAGCGGGCGACCTATGACTCGCTGGCCTTCCGGTACATCGCCTGCAACCGGCATCCCGACCACGACACCCTGGCGACCTTCCGGAAGCGCTTTGGTCAGGAGTTTCAATCCGCCTTTGTGCAAGTGCTGCAAGTGGCGAGGGAGAACCAACTCTCGCGCTTTGGCACAGTCAGTCTGGACGGCACCAAGATTCACGCCAGTGCCAGCCGGCACAGCGCCCTGTCGTATGGACACGCCGAGAAGATCGAAGCACACCTGAAGGCCGAAGTGCAGGAGTTGCTGGCTTTGGCGGAAGCGGCAGATCAATCGTCGGTGCCCGATGGCGTAAGTCTTCCCGACGAGATCAAGCGCCGGAAGGATCGTCTGGCGGCGATTGCTACGGCCAAAGCCAAGATTGAAGCACGCGCCAAGGAGCGTTACGAACAAGAACAGGCGGAGCACGAAGCGAAGATGGTGGCCCGTGCAAAGAAGGAAGCGGACACCGGCAAGAAACCCGGCGGCAAAGCGACGAAACCTCCCGAGGCGGGGCCGCGCGCCGACGACCAAATCAACCTGACCGATGAAGAATCGCGGATCATGAAAGTCGCCGGCGGTGGCTTTGAGCAGTGCTATAACGCGCAGGCCTTGGTTGATACCGAATCGATGCTGGTCCTCGTTCCGCACGTTAGCCAGGACACGAACGACAAGCAGCAGGTCGCACCGATGGTCGAGAAGATGCAGGCCAATCCGGAAGGACTCAACAAGCCGAACACCGTGCTGGCAGACACCGGATACTTCAGCGAGAAAAACGTCGAAACCTGTGTCAAGGCCAAGATCACGCCGCTGATTGCGGTCAAGCGCGATGAGCACCACCCGAAATGGCGAGATCGTTTCACCGCGCCAGCGAGCCTGCCCGAGGGCGCTTCATCCGTTGACGCGATGAAACATGCGCTCAAAACCAAGGACGGTCGCGCCGCCTATGCGCTACGCAAGCAAACCGTGGAGCCGGTGTTCGGCATCATTAAATCAGTGATGGGCTTCCGCCAGTTTCTGCTGCGCGGTCTGGAGAACGTCCAGAATGAATGGACGTTGGTTTGTCTGGCGTGGAATTTGAAACGCATGGCCGTATTGCGTCCACAGTAAGAAAATAGAACAGGGGCATTGCAACTTCATGGCCAAACGACCCGATTTCAGCCAAAAACGCACGAATTCATCCCGAATCGTGAAATCGAGCTACCTGTCGAACTCAAGTCCGACAGGCTGCTAGGGAGTATTCTCAATCAGGCCAGTTAGACGAGGACACAAGCCAGATGAACGAAGGCTAGGAAGGAATGGCACTTACTTTAGCCCGATGACGTTGAAGTCACTGGCGTAACTATTTGAAATTCAGGCGAGAAGGAGGTGGCTAGCCCAAGGATTGATAGGATGGTTGTTCTCACACACCCAAACCATCTCTCGAAAGGCCAGCCGCCATGGATCGTAATGCCAGAAACGTTTTTCAGCAACGTCAGCGCCATGTCGGACGCCGGATTCGGGCGACCGAAGCGGTCGAGTTTTTCAACGTATTGACGAGTCCTGAGTTGCTCGAGACGACCGAAGCACTGCTGCCCGAGTACCGCGAGCGGTTGTATCCGCCGACGGTGGTACTGTCCATGTTCATGCGCCAAGTGCTGGAGGC
>CAIYYX010000021.1 GCA_903930535.1 uncultured Sterolibacterium sp.
ACAAGGGCAGCCGCGGCTGCCCTTGTCGTTTCTTAGCGCTCGAACAGCGCGATGGACTCGACGTGCGAAGTATGCGGAAACATATTGATCACGCCTGCCGCGACCAACTCATAGCCTTTTTCATGCACTAGAAAACCCGCGTCGCGCGCCAGCGTCGCCGGATCGCAGGACACGTAAACAATCCTGCTCGGCCCGTCATCACCGATTGCCCTGAGCAATTCGACAGCCCCCTCACGCGGCGGGTCGATCAGCAACTTATCAAACCGCGGCAAGGCCTGACAGGACGCCTCGACGAAGAGATTGGCCACGGCGAAACGAGCGCGTGAGCCCAGGCCGTTTGCAAGGGCATTGCGCTCGCCCTTCCCAACCAGTTGGGCATTCCCCTCCACGCCGAGCACATCGGCGCCACACGCTGCGATCGGCAGCGTGAAGTTACCAAGGCCGCAAAACATATCGCCTATCAGCTCGCCGGGCCGGGGATCAAGCAGGCCGATGGCCCGCCTGACCATAACCCTGTTGATCGCCTGATTTACCTGCGTAAAATCAGTGGGCGAAAACTCCAGGGACACACCGAACTCTGGCAGCGAATAGTCCAGGCGTGGCGCGTCAAGCGGCCAGAACGGGTAGGCCGTATCGGGCCCCTTGGGTTGCAGCCATATCTGCACCTTATTGGCCTCGGCAAACGCCCGCAACATGACTGCGTCGCCCTCGCCCACGGCCTCAAGATTTCGGAACACCAATACGCTGACGTTCTCGCCGATCGCCACTTCAATCTGCGGTATGCATTCGCGCATGGCGAGCGAGCCGATAAGATCACGCAAGGGGACAAGCAAAGCGGACAAAAATTCGGGCAACACCTCGCAGCTGTCCATGTCTGCGACAAAACTGCTTTTGCGCTCGTGAAATCCAACCAGGACCTTGTCCTTCTTGACGACAAAGCGTGCGCTCATCCGCGCCCTCTCGCGATACCCCCAGGAGGGGCCGTAAATAGGCGCCAGCATTCGACCCGCCCTGACCTTGCCGATATGCCAGAGATTGTCCTCGAGAACGCGCTGTTTGGCCGCGACCTGGGCGCGCGGCTCCAGGTGCTGCATCGAGCACCCGCCGCAAACACCAAAGTGCGCGCAACGAGGCGTGACACGTTCGCCGCTGGCGCGCTCTACTGAATTGACCTGCGCAATTTCGTAACTGGGCTTTTTTCTATAGGAGGTGAAATGCACCACCTCCCCGGCCAACGCCCCTTCGATGAATATAGTCTTGCCATCGACGCGTGCCACGCCGCGGCCTTCCCGGTCCAGGGATTCGATATGTGCCAAAGTCATGATGATCAGGCCGGCCAGACGGCAAGAAACTCTTGCCAGTGTTTTTCAGGTGATATCGAAAGCGTAGAGCGCAACAGCGCGATTTCACGCGCGTAGGCAGCCCCATCTATGGCCCCGCGCATGAGTTGGTAACGCAGAAACACCAAATAGGTGTTGGCAACGTCTGTTTCGCAATACGCCCGAATCTCCGAAAGCCGGCCTTCCTCGTAGGCTTGCCATACCTTGGATCCGTCCATGCCAAGCTTTCCAGGAAAACCAATCAGTTTGGCCAACTCGTCCAGCGGCACGTTATTGCGCGCTTGGTACATCGCCAGCAGATCCATCAGGTCGAGATGGCGGCTATGGTAGCGGCTGATGTAATTGTTCCACTTGAACTCCCTATCATCCTCACCCA
>CAIYYX010000022.1 GCA_903930535.1 uncultured Sterolibacterium sp.
CACTTGCGCTGTGGTGAGTCCTTGACTGATCTGCTCCGTGCTCAGCGCCGCAACCTGCGCCGTGCTCAGCCCCTGACTGATCTGCGCTGTCGTCAGCGCCGCGATCTGCGTCGTCGTCAGGCCTTTCGCGATCTGGGTCGTGGTGAATCCCTGCGCGACCTGCAAAGTACTCAGCGCAGCAATTTGCCTCGTGGTCAGACCCAGGGCTATATGGGTGGTGCTCAGTGCGGCGATTTGTGCTGTCGTCAAACCTTGATTGATCTGGGCCGTCGTCAGCGCGGCGAGTTGCGTCGTCGATAGCCCCTGATTGATCTGTGCCGTTGTCAGGGCGGCAATTTGCTCTGTCGTCAACCCTCGCGCCAGTTGGGCCGTACCCAACACCGCCAAGTCCTGGGTTTCGATCGCCCGTATTTGCTCGGTGGTCAGCATTGCGAGCTGCGTCGTGGTGAGCGCGATAAATTCAGCCGTACTAGCAGCAACAATCTGCTCAGTAGTCAGTGCAGTGACATCAGTGGTGTAGTCGAGAGGAACAGCCATTTCGGTTACCCCCTTGACGGGCAACTAACCTCATTTGCAGCTATCGCGGAATGGGGCAACATGATTTGCTCCGTGGCGTGAATAACCGTAACGACGCTCATTGGTCGCTCAGGCAATTGCAATTAGCTGTTTGAGCTTTTCAGTCGCCGCTGCAGCGGCGTCACCGTCCATTGAGCGGTCTATTGCATAGGAATTGAAACCATGTCGCATAGACCGCTTCCCGAGTATATGTTCGCGCCGTTTGAAGCTGGCGTGCCCGCGCAAAAATGCGAACTGCAAGCGAACTAAGCTGTCGATGCTACACACAAAGCAATCAAGTTCATACTAAACGAATGGTCTATGAAATAAGTTTAGGCCGATCCGTCTGCGTTCCGGCCATGCGTTGGCGGCCCACACAGTCCGAGACGTTCGCGTGCAGAGATTGGTATCAGTTGCCTTGTAACTTTAAATGTCGGCTGCAGGCCCGAAGTGGCTGCCTGCCTCCTGCTGCGTCAAGACAACGGCACGATTACGTCTGATGTGCGCGTGGCAAAGCCGAACTGATCCCACCTTCAAGCGGACCAGTTGTTCCGGGAGGTGTGATTACTTGATACGCGTGAGATGCGGCTTGGGACCCTCTGGCGGCTCTTCCTCGACCACAGGAGGCAGCGGTTCCGCATCCGCAGCCGGGACGACATCGAAAGCCATGCCCTGGCCGTTCTCGCGGGCGTAGACCGCTGCGACGTTATCGACAGGAATCGACAGCGCTTGCGCGACGCCGGAAAAGCGCGCCGAGAAGGTGATGAACTCGTTGCCCATCTGCAATTGGTGCGTGGCATCCTGACCCAGGTTGAGGACGATCTGGCCGTCCTTGACGTACTCGCGCGGCACCCGCGTCCTGCCATCGACCGTCACGGTCAGGTAAGGGGTAAAGCCCTGGTCGATGCACCACTCGTGTATGGCGCGGATCAAGTAAGGCTTGGTCGAAGCCAGTTTGGTGATTGGGGACATGAGCAGCCCGCCAGCATTGCAGCCTAGCGGCGCATGACCTTTTCTGAGGGCGTCAGCGCGTCGATGAAACCCTGGCGGCTGAAAATGCGCTCGGCGAATTTCATCAGCGGAGCGGCCTGCTTCCCCAACTCTATGCCGTAGTAGTCGAGGCGCCAGAGCAAGGGAGCGATGGCTACATCGAGCATGGAAAACTCATCGCCAAGCATATGCTTCTGCTTGGTGAATATCGGCGCCAGTTCGATCAGGCGGTCGCGCACATGGGCGCGTGACCTCTCTGCAGCCTTCTGGTTCTTTTCCAGGGTTTCGATATGGCTGAAGAGTTCGTGCTCCATGGTGTGCAGGAGCTGGCGGGCGCGGGCACGCATGATGGGATCGGGCGGCATCAGCTGCGGATGCGGGAAGCGCTCGTCGATGTACTCGTTGATGATGTTCGACTCGTAGAGAACGAGGTCGCGATCAACGAGTACCGGAACCCGGTTGTAAGGGTTGATGACGGCGATATCCTCAGGCTTGTTGAACAAGTCGACGTCAATCACCTGAAAGTCCATCTGCTTCTCGTACAGGACGATGCGGCAGCGTTGGCTGAACGGGCACGTGGTGCCCGAGTACAGGTTCATCATGGTACTCGTACCCCAGGAATAATCAGCATCGCGCACCACTCGGCGGACCGATGGCGCGCTGTAATCTCGGCGATGCCCCATATGCAACATTGAGTGATGCGATGGTGGTTAGTGAATGTCTTTCCAAAATTCGCGTTTCAACGCATAGGCCAAGACGAAGAATCCTGCCAGGAAAAGCAGGACATAAACACCCAGTTGCTTGCGCGTCTGGGCAACAGGCTCACCCACGTACTGGAGGAAGGCGACCAGGTCGGCGACGGCAGAGTCGTACTCTTTCGCTGTCAGCTTGCCGGGCTTGGCGAGTTTGAGCTTGTGGTCGGCTCCCATCACCTGTTCACCCTGAAGCTGCCAGAGCGCGTGGGGCATGGCGACGTTACTAAAGACGACATTGTTCCAGCCGGAGGGACGCGACTCATCCCGGTAGAAGCCGCGCAGGTAAGTGTAAAGCCAGTCGGCGCCAGAACCCGCCTCGGAAGTGCGCGAGCGTGAGACGACGGAGAGGTCGGGAGGCGGCACGCCGAACCATTGCTTGGCCTCGGCGCGGCGCATGGCGATGGTCATCGGTTCGCCCACCTTGTCCGCGGTAAACATCAGGTTGTCCTTGATCTGCTGATCGGTCAGGCCAATATCCTGCAGCCTGTTGTAGCGCATGTAGGACGCCGAATGGCAGTTCAGGCAGTAATTGACAAACAGCTTGGCGCCGTTTTGCAGGCCGGCAGCATCGCGCGCAGGGGCTTTGTCCAGATGGACTTCTGTCTCGTTGGCGCACACCATGAGCGGCGCAAAGATCAGTGCAAAAAACAGTTTCTTCATTTTCCTGTCACCCTTTCCGGTTCCGGCTTGCACTTGTCCATCTTGCTGTAGACAGGCATCAGGATGAAGAAAGCGAAATAGATGAGAGAGCAGATTTGCGCGACCAGCGTGCGCCCCGGGGTCGGCGGCAGCACGCCGAGGTAACCCAGGATGGCAAAGGAGATCACGAAAAGCGTCAGGGCTGTCTTGTAGATCGGCCCCTTGTAGCGGATCGACTTGACCGGACTCCTGTCCAGCCAGGGCAGGAGGAAGAAGATGACTACGGCCGCACCCATGCCGATCACACCCCAGAACTTGGCCTCCAGGCCGAACAGGGGATAGGTGATGGAACGCAGCACCGAGTAGTAGGGCGTGAAATACCAAACCGGAGCGATGTGCTGCGGCGTCTGCAAGGGGTTGGCGGGAATGAAGTTGTTGTACTCGAGGAAATAACCGCCGCCCTCGGGCATGAAGAAGATCACCACCGAGCAGACCATCAGGAAAACCACGACGCCGACGATGTCCTTCACCGTGTAGTAGGGATGGAAGGGAATGCCGTCCAGCGGAATGCCGTTGGCGTCCTTGTGCTTCTTGATCTCGACACCGTCGGGATTGTTCGAGCCGACTTCGTGCAGGGCGAGAATATGAGCCGCCACCAGGCCGACGAGAACCAGGGGAACCGCGATCACGTGGAAGGCGAAGAAGCGGTTCAGGGTCGCATCGCCGACGACGAAGTCGCCGCGCAACCAGAGCGACAGATCCGGGCCGATGAAGGGAATCGCCGAGAACATATTCACGATCACCTGGGCGCCCCAGAAAGACATCTGACCCCAGGGCAGGAGGTAGCCGAAGAAGGCTTCTGCCATCAGCATGAGGAAAATCAGCATACCGAAAATCCAGATCAGCTCGCGCGGCTTGCGGTGGGAACCGTAGAGCAGGCCGCGGAACATGTGCAGATAGACGACGATGAAGAAGGCCGAGGCGCCGGTCGAATGCATGTAGCGGATCAGCCAGCCCCACGGCACATCACGCATGATGTACTCGACGCTGGCAAAGGCCACGGGCACACCAGAGCCATTCAGCGAGGCGTCCGGCTTGTAGTGCATGGTAAGCAATATGCCGGTAATGATCTGATTGACCAGAACCAGAAGTGCGAGCGAGCCGAAGAAGTACCAGAAGTTGAAGTTCTTCGGCGCGTAATATTCGGCGAGATGGGCCTTCCAGTTCGCCGTCAGGGGAAAGCGTTCATCGACCCAGTCGAGCAGACCTTGAAGCTTGTCAGTCATCGTGCTCATCGCTTATGCACCCTTCTTGTCTTCGCCGATGACGATTTTGGCGTCGCTCAAGAACATATAGGGCGGCACCTCCAGGTTGTCCGGCGCAGGCTTGCTCTTATAGACACGCCCGGCGAGGTCGAAAGTCGAGCCGTGACAGGGACAGATGAAGCCTCCCGGCCAGTCCGCGGCGATGCCGGATTCCGCACCGCTCGCCAGCTTTTCCGTGGGGGAGCAGCCCAGATGGGTGCAGATGCCGACGGCGACGAAGATTTCCGGCTTGATCGAGCGCGCCTCGTTCTTGCAGTACTCGGGCTGCATCGGCTTTTCCGATTTCGGATCGCTGACCTGGTCATCGGTCTTCTTCAGCGAAGCGAGCATTTCCTTGGAGCGGTTAATGATCCATACCGGCTTGCCACGCCATTCGACGGTCATCATCTGGCCGGGAGCCAGCTTGCTGATATCGACCTCGACCGGAGCGCCGGCCGCCTTGGCGCGCTCGGACGGCATCATGCTGGCCACCAAAGGCACAACCGTCACAACGCCGGCGACCCCGCCAACGGCCGCAGTGGCGACGATCAGTCGCCGCCGTCCGCAGTCTACTTTCTCATCACTACCCATAGTCCCATCCCTGAATGTTTCAATCTCTTGATCGGCGCGATTATACCGGAATCCTCTGCGTGATTAAAGGATTACCGTTCCTTCCCTTGCGCCACAAGGGATCTCGCCACCGCACCGGCGGCGCATAGCCTGTCTATTTCCGTCTGTGCATAGCCCAGGGAAGAGAGCACCGCTTCGGTATGTTCGCCCAAGACAGGCCCCAGCCACTCCGTGCCACCGGGGGTCTCTGACAGCTTGGGGATGATGCCCGGCATTGAAAACTCCCTGCCGTCTGGCAGCCTCGCCTTCTCCAGCATGGCGCGCGCAAGATATTGCGGGTCCTTGAACATGTCCTCGGCAGAATAGATCTTGCTGGCAGGCACCTGAGCCTCAGCCAAGACCTTGAGCACATGGTCTGCTGTGTGGCGACCGACCCAGGCGCCGATCAGGCCATACAACTCTTCCGCGCGGGCATCTCTTCCGGCATTGCTGTCGAGTTCAGCATCTTCTGCCAAGTCATCGCGACCGATGACGCGCATGAAACGCTTGAATATGGCGTCGCCGTTGGCAGCGATGATGAGATGCTTGCCGTCTTGAGTGGTATGGGTTGACGATGGCGTGATGCCCGGCATGACGTTGCCTGCACGTTCGCGCACGAAACTGAAGACGTCGAATTCCGGAACCAGGCTTTCCATCATGGCGAAAACCGCCTCGTAGAGCGCGACATCGACCACTTGCCCCTTGCCGCCATTGACTTCGCGATGCCGCAATGCCATCAGGGCACCTATGGCCGCCCACAAAGCGGCAATCGAGTCGCCGATGGAAATACCGGTGCGCACCGGCGGCCGGTCGGGGAAACCGGTGACATAACGCAGGCCGCCCATCGCCTCGCCCACCGCACCGAAACCGGCCTGGTCCTTGTAGGGTCCGGTCTGGCCGAAACCCGAGAGGCGAACCATGACCAGACCGGGATTTTCTGCGGACAGCACATCCCAGCCCAACCCAAGCTTTTCCAGCACCCCCGGGCGAAAATTCTCGACCACGATATCGGCGCAGCGGACCAGCTTCTTGACGATGGCCACGCCTTCCGGATGCTTGAGATTGATCGCCACGGACTGCTTGTTGCGCGCCTGCACATACCACCACAGCGATGTCCCCTGATGGACCTTGCGCCAACTGCGCAGCGGGTCGCCCTCGCCCGGCGCCTCGATCTTGATGACTTCGGCACCGAACTCGGCCAGGATGCGGGTGCAAAATGGCCCGGCGATCAGTGTTCCAAACTCGACGACCTTGACGCCCTGCAAGGCTTTCATGCCGGCCGCCGCTCCAAGAGCGCCTGGGCGATGGTGCCGGCGTCGGTGAATTCCAGTTCCCCGCCCACCGGCAGGCCGCGCGCAATGCGGCTGACCTTGAGGCCGCGGGCATGCAGGAGTTCAGAAAGATAATGGGCGGTGGCCTCGCCCTCGTTGGTGAAGTTGGTGGCCATGATGACCTCCCGCACACGGCCGTCGGTGGCGCGCTCGATCAGGCGATCGAGTTTGAGTTCCTTGGGCCCGATGCCGTCCAGGGGACTGATCCTGCCCATCAGCACATAATAGAGGCCTCTGTAGGCATGGGTCTGTTCCATCATGTTGAGATCGACCGGCATCTCGACCACGCACAACAGGGTCTGATCACGCTTGGCAGAGATGCAGCGTTCGCAGATCTCTTCCTCGCTGAAGGTATTGCAGCGCTGGCAATGGCGGATGCGCAGCAGGGCTTCCGACAAGGCATCAGCCAGCTTCTGGGCGCCCGGCCGCTCGCGCTGGAGCAGGTGATAGGCCATGCGCTGCGCCGATTTCGGCCCGACCCCAGGCAGACAGCGCAAGGCTTCGATGAGCTTTTCGAGAGTGCCTAATGAGTTGCCTAATCCCATTGCTCGACCAATGCTGCGTTTGTAGGTCGGCCTTCAGGCCGACGACTACAGGAAGAGGGACATGTCGTGCTAAAGCCCGACCTACAAGTAATCGGATTGAAATGCAAACGGAATAATAGCGGCATCAGAACGGCAGCTTCATGCCCGGCGGCAGATTCAGGCCGGCGGTGAAGCCGCTCATTTTCTCCTGCGTGGTGGCCTCGACCTTGCGCACCGCATCATTGACCGCGGCCGCCACCAGATCCTCCAGCATGTCCTTGTCGTCCATGACTGAGGCATCGATGACAACGCGACGCACGTCGTGCTTGCAGGTCATCACGATTTTCACCATGCCGGCGCCGGACTGGCCCTCGACCTCGATGGCCGCCAGATCCTCCTGGGCTTTGGCCATGCGTTCCTGCATCTGTTGCGCCTGCTTCATCAGGCCCGCAATGCCGCCTTTCATCATGTTTCGACTCCCTAAACCGGTTTAATGGATGATTCGTTGATGGTGGCATCGAAGATGTCGACCACCTCGCGCACGAAGCCGTCCTGCTCAATGGCTGCAATGGCGCGCTCCTGTCTTTCATTCTGGACGACGCGCGAGCGCTCTGCGGGTGTCTGTGCCTCGACTTCGGCCAGTTTGATGCTGAGCTTCAAAGGCCGGCCATAATGGCTTTGTAGTTCGACCTGGAGCTTTTCCTGCTGCGCCTTGCCAAGAAGGTGTTTATGCACCGGCGACAGACGGAGCGTAATGTCGTCGTCCGAGACCTCGACCAGTTCGCAATGCTGTGCCAACTGCCGCGCCATGCCGCCCAGGTTGAGCGTGGCCGAGATGCCATGCCAGTCGGTCGCTGCGGCAGAAGAAGGCGATGCCGGCTTGGGGACAGCCGGCTTGGGAGCAGCCGGCTTGGGAGCAAGCGGCTTGGGCGAAGGTGGGCGTTCGACAAGCTGAGGACTCACCTGCGACGGCTCTGCGCGCGCTGCCGAACCCAGCGCGGCAGGCAATTCAGGGCGGAAGGCGTGAAGGCGCAGCAAGGTCATGGAGAAGCCGGCGCGTTCGTCAGGCGCCAGGGCGAGATCGTCGCGGCCGTGGATGGCAATCTGGTAGGCCAGTTGCAGATACTCGGCGGAGAAGGCTGCGGCATACGGTGCCAGACGCTGTTTTTCCGCCTCGTCTGAGAGTGCGGCCGGGGCGAACTGGGCCAGGCTGATGCGATGAAAAAGGGTCGAGAGTTCCTGCAGGGCGGAATCGAAGGAAAGGCTTCTCGTGTCCATGACTTCTGCGACAGCCAGGAGTGCCGCGATGTCGCCTGCGGCCAGGGCATCAAGCAGGCTGTAGAGATAATCGTCGCCGACCGTGCCCAGCATGTCGCGCACATCGGCCGCGGTGACGCTACCGGCGCCGTGAGCGATGGCCTGATCGAGCAGAGACAGCGCATCGCGCATGCTGCCGGCGGCGGCCTTGGCCAACTGCTTCAGGGCGGCCTGATCGAAGGCCACGCCCTCCTGTCCGAGAATGGAGGACAGATGCGAGATGATCTGGGTCTGCGGCATCTGCTTGAGGTTGAACTGCAGGCAGCGCGAGAGCACGGTCACCGGAATTTTCTGCGGGTCGGTGGTGGCGAGAATGAACTTGATATGTTCGGGCGGCTCCTCCAACGTTTTCAGCATCGCATTGAAGGCCGAATTGGAGAGCATATGCACTTCGTCGATGACATAAACCTTGTAGCGGCCGCGCGTCGGCGCATAGGTGGCGTTCTCGAGCAACTGCCGCATCTCATCGACCTTGGTGTTGGTCGCGGCGTCGACCTCGATCAGGTCCACGAAGCGGCCGCTGTCGATCTCCAGGCAGGAAGAGCAGATACCGCAGGGCGTCGAGGTGATGCCCGTCTCGCAATTCAGGGCCTTGGCGAGAATGCGCGCGATGGTGGTCTTGCCCACGCCGCGGGTGCCGGTGAACAGATAGGCGTGGTGCAGACGCTGCTGGTCGAGCGCATGGGTTAGCGCGCGCACCACATGCTCCTGCCCCACCAGCGTGGCGAATGATTTGGGGCGCCACTTGCGTGCGAGAACCTGATAGCTCATGCGGTGACGAGGTAACGATACAGAATGGGGTGTGGCGAGCCTGACCCCGGCACTTGCAGTAAATGGCTGTGGCTGCTTCCTTCCGGACCTGACCAGGTTCACCACCCCGCAATGCGGGGAGACCCGCCACAGCGAATTCTAACAGATCATTTTCCTAACCGCCGCCGCGCCGAAAATACAGTTCGAAACGCTCGCAGAAGGCGATTATTTCCGCCTGCTCATAGTCCTCGAATTCCAGGGTAAGACGATGGCGCGCAAGGCGGATCGCGCCTATCCGCAGTTCGGGCAGCGGCGAGAGATTCATGCGCCAGGAGCGGCCAATCTCGGCATGGAAGATATCCTCGCCTGCGACGACAAAGGGGACATGATTGACGGCTGCGGGCAGGAGACGCAGGAAGTCGGCCCGCGTGATGGTCATGTCGAAGCTCTGCGTAAGCTTCACCCGCCAGCAATGGGAGGCCAGATCGCGAGCACGTCGCCCTCGACAAGTGCCCGGCTCGCGCGTTCTGCCGGCGGCACAAAGACGCCGTTTACCAGCACCAGATGGCAGAGTCTCGAAGGCAGGGCGTAGCGCTCCATGAGATCCCTGGGCGTCGTACCGGGGGAAACCTCGAGATCGAGCCGGTTGCTTTGTCTCGCCTCGATGGGCAGGTAATCGGAGAGCGTGGCGTAGAGCTTGAATGCGACCTTCATGCGGCAATTATGCCGCGATTATGCCAACTTCTGTGCCGCACCCAGATACGCCGCCATGAACTGGGTCGGATCATCGAGCAGCCGCTGTTTCCAGACACCCAACCTTACCCTTCCCTGGATCAACCCGCGCAAGGCGCCGACATGATCTGTGAGGCCGATGGCGGTGGCGCCGATCAACACGTCGGCCGAAAACTGCAGAGACAGGTAGCGAAAATGCTTTTCGTCCATGAGTTCCACGCCGTCCCCGTTTTTTCCACCCATCCCCTCCCAATGGCCGAAGGAAATAGAGATCAGGCCCAGAGTGTCGAGAACGTTGATGGCAAGGCTTCCCGCGAGCGTCATCTCGAAGCCTGCCATATTGCTGGCTGCGACGCGTGCCTGATCCGCGGCGTTGGGCTGGATGGCATTCAAAACAGGCATGCCGTTGTGAAAATCTCCCGCCTCTGCCACATCGCCCGCAGCATAGATTCCAGGCACACTGCTCTGCATGGAAGAATCGACGAGTATGCCCTTGCCGATGCTGATACCGCTGCCCGAAAGGAAAGAAACATTGGGCGCGACGCCTGCGGCGCAGATGACGAGGTCGGCTTCGAGCTCCTCTCCGGTGGAAAGCTTAGCCAGCAGGGCGGAGTCCTTTTGCGTCAGGTTTTCGACGCGGGCATTGACATGGACCTTGACACCCTTGGCCTCGACCCAGCGCCTGATCATCTGACCGGCCCCTGCGGTCATCATGCGCGGCACCATGCGATCGCCCATCTCGACCACGGTGAGTTTCACGCCGCGCTCGGCCAGGGCTTCCATGATGATGCAACCGATGAATCCGGCGCCGATCTGCAGCACGCGGGACCCCGGCTTGGTCGCCGCCATGATCTGGCGCGCGTCAGCAAGCGTCCAGCAGGCATGCACCCCGGGCAGATCCATGCCCGGCGGACGCAGGGCGTGCGAGCCGCTGGCGATCAGGAGGCGATCGAAGGGAAGTTTCTCTCCGGAAGACAGTGTCACGGATCTCGTCTGGCAATCGAGTTTCTCCGCGCGACCCTCAACAAGCTTGATGTTCAAGCGCTGGAAATGTCCGCCATCCTTGCGAAGATGCGTGCCCTTCTCGCCTATGTTTCCGGCCAGCAGATAGGGAATCGCCATGCGCGAATAGGGCGGCTCCGCTTCGTCGCCGAGAAGGACGATTTCGCTCGAGGCATCGAGTTTGCGCAAGGTTTCGGCCGCAACCACGCCGGCCGGGCCGTTGCCTATGATCAGGTGTTTCATCGCACAGGCCGAGTCATAGGCCAAGTCTGGCGAGCGTTTCCTTGGTCGGCACACCGTTGGCATCCCAGCCGCGCGCCTTGTAGTACTCCGGCTTCATCTTGTCGATGCCGCTCACCAGACCCTTGGCCGGGCCGGTCTTGGCCGGCTCGGTCTTCAGGCGCGGCGGCAGGTCGTCGTCCTTGGCCGTGAAGCCGGCGGCATTGTTGAACTGACGCTCCATGTTCCAGATGCGCTCGCCCACCAAGGCCAGCTTCTCCATGGTCCACTCGCCCTCGCAGGCGGCATCGAGTTGCGGCTGCAGATCGGCAAGCGTCCAGGCGAAAGTGGTGAACACGCAGACACCGGCCGAGTCGAAGACCGAGGTGGCGTCCTGGAAAGCCTTGACCAGACCGGCCTTGCCTTCGGTCACCAGGGGATCGGTCTTGACCGGAATGCCCAGGACTTCGGAAGCCACCGTGTAGCCGCGCAGGTGGCAGGCGCCGCGATTCGACGTGGCATAGGCCAGACCCATGCCCTGGATGCCGCGCGAATCGTAGGCCGGGAACTCCTGGCCCTTGACCGACATCGACAGATCGGGCTTGCCGTATTTCGCGCACAAGCGCTTCGAACCCAGACCCAGCTCCTTGCCGAAACCCACGCCTTGCGCCGTCATCTCGGCCAGCTTGACGAGCGCCTGGGCGGAGCCGAAGGGCGCATCGATGCCGATCTGCTCCTTGGTCAGGATGCCCAGCTCATAGAGCTCCATCGCCGCACCGAGCGTGGCGCCGAAGGAAATCGGGTCAAAGCCGTCCTCGTTGCAGATCAGATTGGCATACTGCAGCGCCTCAAGATCGCCCACGCCGTTGGCCGCGCCCAGCGCCCAGGCTGCTTCGTATTCGAGGCCGCCGGAAGCGCCCCAGTAGGCGGGCTTGTTCACCACGGAAAAATGCGTCTCGTCGATCTTGGAGATTCGCCCGCAGGCGATGGTGCAGCCGAAGCAGGCGGCGTTGGTCACGAGATGCGCGCGGCCGTCGCTGGGCCGCTTCTCTTTCATGGCCTCTGCGGAAATCTTGCGCGCGTCCTCGAACTGCACGTCCCTGTGGTTGCGCGTGGGCAAGGCGCCCATTTCGTTGATCACATTCATCAACACCTGGGTACCGAAGGTCGGCAGGCCCTGGCCGGTGACGGCATTGTCGGCAAGAACCTTCTTGGCGTCCGCTGCCGCCTTCATGAAGGCCTTGGCATCCTTGATGCCGCCTGCCCCTTGCGTGCCGCGCACGGCGACCGCCTTGAGGTTTTTCGAGCCCATCACCGTGCCCACACCCGAGCGGCCGGCGGCGCGATGCAAATCATTGATGATGCCGGCGTAGAGCACGCCATTCTCGCCCGCGCGGCCTATGCTGCAGACGCGGACCTGGGGATCCTGGTGGCTCTTCTTGATGATCTCCTCCGTCTGCCACACCGTCTTGCCCCAGAGATGCGCGGCATCGCGAAGCTCTGCCTTGTCGTCCTCGATGGAAAGATAGACGGGCTTCTCCGACTTGCCCTCGAATATCACCATGTCCCAGCCGGCGAACTTCAGTTCAGCGCCAAAGTAGCCGCCGGAATTCGAGCAGGCGATGGCGCCGGTGAGCGGACCCTTGGTGATCACCGAGTAACGCCCGCCCGTGGAAGCCGGCGTGCCGGTGAGCGGCCCGGTAGCCATGATGAGTTTGTTCGCCGCCGACAAAGGATCGACCTTGGGGTCTACCTCGTCCACGAAATACTTGGTCGCCAGACCCCGCTGGCCCAGATATTGTTGTGCCAATGCCATGTTGAGCGGCTCGGACTTGCATGTCCCCTTGCCCAGATCCACACGCAAAACTTTCCTTGTCCATCCCATGTCTATCTCCCCATTCGTCCCGTATGACTGTGAGCGTAGCGAACCCCCCTCACCCCTTCCTGAAGAAGGGGTCGGAGGCAGGTTGATCTAGCCAGCGCGCGGCTGGGTGTCGGTCTTGCCGGCCCACGAGCGCATCTTGTCCAGACCCGTCCAGTCCGAGTCGACATAGGTGATCGCCCCTGTCGGGCAGGCCGAGACGCAGGCCGGATCGCCGCCGCAGAGGTCGCACTTTTGCACCTTGCCGGTATCGGCGACGTAATTCACCGTGCCGAAGGGACAGGCGATGGTGCACACCTTGCAACCGACGCAGGTGGCTTCATGAACCACCTTGGCGCCGGTGGCGGCATCGACCTTGATCGCCTCCACCGGACAGGCATGCAGACACCAGGCTTCCGCGCACTGGGTGCAGGTGTAGGGTACCTTGCGCCCGGCCTCCTCGAAGTTGAAGACCTTGATGCGCGACTTGGAAATATTGAAGACGCCGTAGTTCTCAAAGGAGCAGGCCATCTCGCATTGCAGGCAGCCTGTACATTTGTGGGGGTCGATATGCAGCGATTTTTGCATGAGTCTGTTTCTCCTGTGGGATGCCCGACTGCTCGATATGCAAATGCAAACCTATTCTAGTGTTTGTAGTTGTCGAAGACAACCCAAGGCACTTGTGCCGCGAAGCAGAGATGCTAGAGCCGCTATTTTTATGCGCCAAGGGTTTTCTATGCTGCGGTGCACGGGAAGTCACTCTGCGAGCAGGAAATCCCTGACGACGCCCACCTGGGCCTCATCCAGCAGCATGGGCGCGTGACCGACAGCGAGAACGACCGCCGTCTTGGCGCGCGGCCCGCGAGAGGTCATCTGCGCCACGGTCTCGGGCAACAGCAGGTCGGAAAGTTCCCCGCGCATCACCAGGGTCGGACAGCGGATGGCGTCATAAAGTGGCCAGAGTTCGACATCCTTGTCTCCTCCCTGATCCGTCTTGAATGGCTCGGCAATGCCAGGGTCGTAGCAGAACTCGATCTTGCCATCGGCGGCGGTACGCACCACATGCGTCGTCAGATGGCGCCACTGCAGGTCGGTGAGCTTCCCGAAGGTGGCGCTGACGAAACGCACGAAGGCCTCTGCCTGAGCGTAACTGTCAAAGCGCGGCGCCTGGCCGAGATAGTCGCCGATGCGCTTCAGCGAAACTGCCGTCAGCACGGGGCCGACATCGTTCAGCACCAGTCGGGAGATCGGCGAGTTCTCCTGCGCCGCCAGCGCCATGCCTATCAATCCGCCCATCGAGGTGCCGAGCCAATGCACGACATCCGCATCGAGACGAGCCAGGAGCGTCACCATGTCTGCGACGTACTGGGGAATGCCGTAGAACGACTTGGTTCTAAGCCAGTCGCTCCTGCCGCGGCCGACCACATCGGGGCAGACCACGCGGTATTCATTCGCCAGTGACTCGGCGAGAAAATCGAAGTCGCGCCCGCAGCGCGTCAATCCATGAACGCAGAGCAGCACTTTGGTGTTCTTCGGGTCTCCCCATTCCGTGTAGGCCATGCGATGCAGGCCGGCGGGCGAAAGGCATTGGACGGTGTGCTCGCGCATAGGGCTATTCCTCTTTGAAGTTCAGGCCATAGTCTAGCCCATCAATGATGACGGCAGCAGCGCAACGCTTCATGGCGCTGGGCGAGAAACGCCTGCCTACCTCGGGAACGTGAAGGATATCGAGCAGGCCTTCTGCGCCAAGCGTCCGAAACGGTTCGAGAAATTACTCGGGAAACTGATCCGGGCTGCCGGGAAACTGAAAGGCTGAGCGTTTCAACGCCCATGCCAGTAGCGGGGCCGCTCTGCCCGCTCGCTTCGAAGCCTTATACCTGACTGGGAGAGTTCCACGGTCAGGGCGCCGTCAAGATCCGTGCGATGGAGGCTGGCGCCGCTGGCGCGATAGCGCTCGAACACCTGGGGATTGGGATGGCGAAAGCGGTTGCGATAGCCGACAGGGAAAATGACGATGTCAGCTGCGACCGCTGCGATGAACTCCGGCGTAGATGAAGTACGGCTGCCGTGGTGCGGCGCGACCAGGACATCCGAGCGCAAGGCGCCGTCGTAGCGGGCGAGCAGCGCCTTTTCCGAGACGGCCTCGATGTCCGAGGTGAGCAGCATGCTGGCACGGCCGGTGCTGACTTTCAGCACACAGCTCATGTCGTTGGTCTTCTTCATCGGTGCATCGTATTGAGCCGCTGTCGGATGCAGCACGGCAAAGCGCACACCCTCCCATTGCCATTCCTGGCCGTCCTGGCAAGGCAGAGCCGTGGCCGGTACGGCGGAGAGATCATGCTCAATGGGCAGGGAACTCATCACCCATTCCGTCGGCACGACATCGAGCAGGGACTCGGCGCCGCCGGAATGGTCCTTGTCCTGGTGCGTGACCACCAACCCGTCGAGGCGGCTGACACCACGGGCGCGCAGATAGGGGACGAGGATGCGGTTGCCGCTGTTGGCCTCCAGCGAATACATCGGCCCCGTGTCATAGACGAGGTCGTGTTCCGCGGTCTGGATATGCATGGCGAGGCCCTGGCCGACATCGAGCACGGTGAGCCAGACCTCGCCTTGCTGGGGCCGCGCAAGCGGCACAAAGACCAGAGGCAGCATCAGCACGACGCCCAGGGCTCGCGCCGGGAAACCCTTCGGCAGGAGGAGCCAGGCCGTGCCGAGAAGCGCTGTCAGCAAGGCCCAGATCGGCGGCACGTGCTGCTGCCAGACGGCCCAGGACAGTCCCGAGAGCCCATTCATCAGAGTCATCAGCCAGCCTGTGACGAGATCCGCGAGTTCCAGGAGAAAGGGGAACTGGGGGATCGCTGCTGCGGCGATGGCCAGGGGTGTGACGACGAAGCTCACCACGGGAATGGCGACGGCATTGGCCAGCGGCGAAACCAGGGAGAATTGCTGGAACAGGAGCAGCAGCGCGGGAATCATGCCCAGCGTCACCGCCCATTGCGCCCTCCCCCATTCAGCTAACCAGTGGGCTTTGCCCAGGCGGCCGCTGCCGATGTAGAAGAGCACGCCCACAGCGCCGAAGGACAGCCAGAAGCCGGCGGCGAGCACCGCCCAGGGATCGACCGCCAGTACCACGCCCAAGGCCAGGGCCAGGACGCGACTGGCCGAGGTGATGCGGTGTGTCAGGAGCGCGATCGCAACCACCGCCAGCATGTAAAGCGTGCGCTGCGCCGGCACGGCGAACCCGGCCAGCAGGCAATAAAGAAGCGCGGAGAAAAAGCCGCCCAGCGCCGCCGCCTTCTGCGCCGGCAACCGCAGCATGAGAGACGGACTCTTGCGCCACAGCCAGGAAACCATGGCGAAGGCGAGGCTTGCGAACATGGTCACGTGCAGACCCGAGATGCTCATCAGGTGGGTGATGCCGGTGCGGCTGAAAACCTGCCATTGCCAGGGAGCGATGGCCTGCTGATCGCCCACGGTCAGGGCCACCAGGATGCCGGCGTTGGGACTCTCCGGCAGAGAAAGGAAGAAACGTTCGCGGATATTTTCGCGCAGCCTTTCTATGAGATTGCCCGGGCTCGCGACGAAGGCATCCAGACGTCTGTTGTTCTCGGCCTGCCGCACGAGGCCAGTGGCGCGTATGCCGGCTTCGAGCAGCCAGGCCTCGAAATCGAAGCCATCCGGATTCTGGTTGCCGTGCGGACGCTTCAGACGCACCGTCAGCTGCCAGCGCTCGCCGGCATGAACTTCGGGCGTAAAAGCAAACTCGCCGGTCTCCTCCTCGGCTTCGCGCCGCCAGCCGCGATACCAGGCCAGGGAAACATGTCTGGGTAAGGTCGCTTCGGACTGCTCGACAGAAAAATCGAAGCGCAGGCCGTTCTCGAAGCGCTGCGGCAATCCGCTCACCACGCCAATGACGCGGATGTCGCGTCCTTCATCGGCCAAAGACAAACTGTCATTGAGACGCAGTTGCGCCATCGCCGCCGCCCATACGACGCCAAGGAGAAAGGTTGAAACAGGGAGCAGGACTCGCAGACGACGCGGAAACGAGAGCAGCAATATGCCGCCCGAGAGAACGGCGAGACCGGCTGCATCGGGCAGAATCGCCTGCTGTTGCAGCCAGAAGACGCCGAAGGAAAAACAGATAATTGACAAACGCATAACCCTCATTTAAGCAGAGAGCCCGCTCTTTACGCTAGCGCCATGGGTTGTCACAGTGACAGCCCATGGCGCTTGTGCCGCAAAGCAGGTGATAGAATTCGTACATGAGGAAGCAAATCCGGAAATTTCTTCCCGATCATCAGGCCATACAGGGAAATCGCTGGCTCGCGCCCTTCGGCGACACCCTGCTGCATCCGCGGCTATGGCACCTGAACCGCCATTCCGCAGCCGGGGCGGTGGCTGTCGGGCTGTTCTGCGGATTGATCCCCGGACCTTTCCAGATGCTGGGTGCGGCCATCGGTGCGGTGATCTTCCGCGTCAATCTGCCGCTGGCGCTGTTCACCACGCTCTACACCAACCCGCTCACCATCGTGCCGCTCTACATCGTTGCCTTCGCGCTGGGCAAGTCGGTACTGGGCGGCGGCGTGTTCATCATGCCGCCCGACTCTGGATCTGCGGGCATCTTCGCCTGGCTTCAGGCGCTGATGGACTGGATGCTGGATTTGGGCATGCCGCTTCTGCTGGGTCTGATCCTGCTCGCCACCCTCCTGGCCGTGACAGGCTATGTCGCCGTGCTCTTTCTCTGGCGGCTATATCTGGTGCGGGCATGGAAGCAGCGCCATCGGAGCAAAACCGCATGATCAAGCACTTCGGGGCAAGTTTTAACCGGCGCATCTATTTCAACTTCGTCTGGTCCCTGATCGGCTTTCTGATCATCATTGCCATCGGCACGATCGGTTATAAAGTGATCGCCGGCGACAGGCATACTTATCTCGACGCGCTGTTCATGACCGTCATCACGGTGACGACCATAGGCTACGAGGAAGTCATCGATCTGCACAACAACCCTGCCGGGCAGATCTTCACCATGGTCATCGCCTTCGCCGGCGTCGGCCTGATGACTTATTTTTTCTCGACGGTGACGGCCTTCGTGCTCGAATCCGATCTCGACATCACGCTGCGGAGAAGACGCATGGAGAAAACCATCAAGAAACTGTCCGGCCATTTCATCGTCTGCGGCTTCGGCCGCGTCGGCCGCAACGTCTCCGAGGAACTGGAGAGTACAAACCGCCGCTACATCGCCATCGACGAGAACCTGGAGCATCTTGAAGCGCTGAAGGAAAAAAAGCCGGCCCTGCTGTTCATTACCGGCGACGCCAGCGACGACGACAGGCTGATCGAGGCCAATGTCGCCGAGGCCAGGGGCGTGTTCGCCGTCACCGGTGACGACAGCAAGAACCTGATGATCAGCCTGACGGCAAAGCAGTTGAATCCCGGCTTGCGTGTGGTGGCGCGCTGCCATGACTTGCGCAATGTCGAGAAAATGCGCAAGGCCGGGGCGGACGCCATCGTTTCACCCGACTTCACCGGCGGCATGCGCATCGCCTCGGCGATGATACGGCCGCATGTCGTCTCCTTCCTCGACGAGATGCTGCGCTCGGAACAAAAGCTGCGCGTCGAGGAGGCTGTCATCCCCGATGATTTCAAGCCGCGCCCTCTGGGCACGCTGCAACTCACGAGCAACGACTACGTGCTCCTGGCGGTCAGGACGCGCGGTGACTGGCAGTTCAATCCGGGCAGGGAATTCATGCTGCAGCCGGGTTTCACCCTGGTCGCCATGGCCACGCCCAGCGGCCGCCTGGAACTGGAAGATGCGCTCAACTCGACAGAGGTTTAATCGCCGTCGTCCTCGCGAAAGCGGGGACCCAGGAGGCACCTGGATTCCCGCGTACGCGGGAATGACATCAGTTGTGAACCAGCCGCCCATCCTCCAGCCGCATCACGCGCTGCGCCCTGGCGGCGAGTTGCATGTCGTGGGTCACGACGACGAAGCTGATGGAGAGCGAGGCATTCAATGCCAGCATCAGATCGAACACGCCTTCGGCGGTATGGCGATCGAGGTTGCCGGTCGGTTCGTCGGCCAGCACGCAGGCCGGCCGTGTCACCAGGGCGCGGGCGATGGCGGCGCGACTCCGCTCGCCGCCCGAGAGTTCGCCGGGACGGTGATCAAAGCGATGGCCGAGACCGACTTCGGAGAGGACGGAAGCCGCCCGGGCAAAGGCTTCTGTCTTCTCCATGCGCCTTATCAATAGCGGCATGGCGACATTCTCCAGCGCGGAGAATTCCGGCAGCAGATGATGGAACTGATAGACGAAGCCCAGACCCTCGTTCCGCAGATGCCCCCTCTCTGCTTCGCTGAGCGTGGTCAGTTCGCGGCCCTGCACAGAGACGCTGCCCGAACTGGGCACATCCAGCCCGCCCAGAAGGTGCAGCAAGGTGCTCTTGCCCGAGCCGCTGGAACCGACGATGGCGACTCGCTCGCCGCGCGCAATGCTGAAATCCACGCCGGAGATCACCGGCACTTCGATGCTTCCCTGCCAGAAGGATTTCTTCAGCCCGACGCAGGATACGACCGGTGTGACCACGGAGAGAGAGGCCCCGTCGCCGGGCCGCCCCAAGGCGGGGCCAGCGTTAGACATGGAGTCCCGTAGGGACGAACCCCAATCGCCCCCTTCCTTGGAAAGGGGGCCGGGGGGAAGGCCGTCAGTGTCACTCATAGCGCAGCGCCTCCGCTGGATTGACGCGCGAGGCGCGCCAACTGGGATACAGGGTCGCCAGAAGCGTGAGCAGGAAAGAGACGCTGCTGATAATGCCGACATCGCGCCATTGCAGGTCCGAGGGCAGCTCCGAGATGTAATACACGTCCTTGGCCAGAAACTGCATGCCGATCAGACGCTCGAGTGCTGGCACCACGACATCGACGTTCAGGGCCAGGAGGATGCCGCCGGCCACGCCCAGGCCTAAGCCGATCGCACCTATCAGCGCCCCCTGCACGATGAACACCGCCATGATGCTGCCTGGAGAGGCGCCCAGGGTGCGCAGGATGGCGATGTCGGCCTGCTTGTCGGTAACCGCCATCACCAGGGCGGAGACGATGTTGAATGCGGCCACGGCGACGATCAACAAAAGGATCAGGAACATCATGTTTTTTTCGATGGCAATGGCGCGGAAGAAATTGGCGTGGCTTCTTGTCCAGTCGGAGACGTAGGCGTCCGGATCAAGAAAGCGCTGCAGTTCGTGCACCACCCTGGGGGCCGCGAACAGGTCGTCCAGTTTCAGGCGCACCCCGGTAACGCGCTCCTCCATGCGATAGAGCTTCTGCGCATCGGAGAGATGGACGAGGGCAAGACCCGAGTCGTACTCGAACATGCCGGCCTCGAAAATGCCGACCACCCTGAACTGCTTCAGGCGCGGCAGGATGGCCGCAGGCGTCACCATGCCCTGCGGCGCGATCAGGGTCACCTTGTCGCCGGTGAACACCTGCAGGGCGCGCGCCAGCTCGGAACCGAGAATGATGCCGAACTCGCCCGGACGAATCAGGGCGAGATGGCCGCTCTTCATGTGCTGCTCGAAGTCCGCCACCTTCTCTTCCGCTTCGGGCAAGATGCCGCGCACCATCACCCCGCGCACCTGCTGGTCGAAGGAAAGCATGCCTTGCGCAGCGACATAGGGGGCGGCAGCCAGGACCTTGGGATGCTGCGCCGCGCCCTGCAGCGTTTTGGTCCAGTCGGCCAGTTCGCCGCCCGTGCCGGTGATCTCGATATGCGAAGCCACACCCAGAATGCGCGTCCTCAGCTCTTTCTGGAAACCGTTCATCACCGACAGCACCACGATCAAGGCCGCCACGCCCAGCGCGATGCCCAGCGTGGAAATCAGGGAGATGAAGGAGATAAAGTGATTGCGGCCGGCATCGCGCCTCTTCGGACGCGTGTAGCGCAGGCCTATCCAGAGTTCGTAGCGCAGGGTAAACATACGGTATGTTAACATGGACCCATGCCACTCCACCTCGTCTTTCCCGGCCTGCTCTGGCCGCAAAAGGCCCTCCGCGACACCGCCTTTGACCTCGAACTGCCTGCACTGGGAACGCTGCTCGGCCGCGGCAGAGTCAACTGGCAGCCGCCCGTTTCGCTGGAAGCCTGGCTTTGCCGCGAGTTCGGCATCATGGCCGGGGAACCCCCCGTGGCGGCACTGCGCCTCTTGGGAGAAGGCGAGTCCGCCGGCAATGATGTCTGGCTGTGCGCCGATTTTGCTCACCTGGGCATCGATCAGGGCCGGCCGACGCTGACGATGCTCGATCCAGACCACGATACCAGGCAGAAAATCGCAGCCAGCCTCGCGCCGCATTTCCAAAACGAATTGGGCGGAATGGCCGCAGAATTCTTCTCAGGCCGCCATCACTATCTGCGCCTTGCCAGCTTGCCGGAGATGATCTCCACGCCGCCCTCGGCCGTGATCGGCCGCGCCGTTCCCAGCGCGCATCTCAAGGGAATCGATGCGCCGTCCTGGCTGCGCCTGGGCAACGAGATGCAGATGCTGCTCCATGCCCTGCCTGTTAACCGCGAGCGCGAAGCCCAGGGTCTGCCGGTGATCAATACCCTGTGGTTCTGGGGCGCAGGCGCGCTGCCGGCAAAGGCAGCCCGTCGCTATGAGGCCGCTTGCGGCGACCACCCGCTGCTCCAGGGCCTCGCCGCCTGGGCAGGGATACCTTGGCAAAAGGACCTGCCTCAGAACTTTGCTCAAAGCCTGGCGAAGATGATGCTGATCGATGCGCTTCAAGCGCCTGCCCAGGAACTCGATGCCGAAGCCTGGCGGCAGGCGGTCAAAAAGACCGAGCGCGACATTCTGCAACCGGTCCAGGCCTTGTTGAAAAGCGGCCGCATTGCTAACCTGCGCATCACCGCCCTGGGCGAGGAAGCCTGCCTCGATCTCCACATCAAGCGCAGCGATCTCTTCAAGTTCTGGCGCAGGCCTGTCCCCTTGCACGAACTGGCAAAACCATGACCCGCATCGTCACGCGCAAGACGCCGATCAAGGCCACCCGCATGCTCGAGCAGCAAGGGGTGCCGCCGCTTTTGGCCAGACTCTATGCCGCCCGCGGCATAGTCGACCGCGAGGGTTTGGACACAAGTCTTGCCGCACTGCTGCCGCCGCAGCAGTTACTCGGCGTCGAAGAAGCGGCCCAGCTTCTGGCGGACTCCATTCGTGACAACAAGCGTCTGCTCATCGTCGCCGACTACGATTGCGACGGCGCCACCGCTTGCGCCGTCGGCATGAGGGCCTTGAAGAGTTTCGGCGCCGACGTCGCCTATCTCGTCCCCAACCGATTCGAATACGGCTACGGCTTGACGCCGGAAATCGTCCGCCTGGCCGCTGAAGGCCGCCGCAAACCCGATCTCCTGATCACCGTGGACAACGGCATCGCCAGCGTCGAAGGCGTCGCAGAAGCAAAGCGACTGGGGATGATGACGCTCATCACCGACCATCATCTGCCCGGCGACACCCTGCCCGAGGCTGCGGTCATCGTCAATCCGAATCAGCCCGGCTGCGGCTTTCCGAGCAAGGCGCTGGCCGGCGTCGGCGTCATGTTTTACGTCTGCCTGGCGCTGCGCGCAGAGCTGCGCCGGCGCGGCGCATTCGCAGAAAAACCCGAACCCAATCTCGCTGCGCTCCTCGACCTGGTGGCGCTGGGAACCGTCGCCGACGTCGTCGCCCTCGACCGCAACAACCGCATCCTGGTGGCGCAAGGGATCAATCGCATGCGCGAGGGACGCATGCAGCCGGGCATCCTGGCGCTTTTCCGCGCCGCAGGACGCGATCCCGGAAAAGCTTCGACCTTCGATCTGGGCTTCGCCCTGGGGCCGCGTCTCAACGCCGCCGGGCGGCTCTCCGACATGGCGCTGGGCATCGAATGCCTGATCACCGACGACCCGGCGCGCGGACTCAACATCGCCCAGGAACTCGACGCCCTGAACCGGGAGCGGCGCGTCATAGAAGTCGGCATGCAGGACGAGGCACTCCTCCACCTGGAGAACATCGATGCCGGCGAGGAAACCAACCCCCGCGCCAGCATCTCGCTGTTCCAGCCCTCCTGGCACCAGGGCGTGATCGGCATACTCGCTTCGCGCATCAAGGACAAACTGCACCGGCCAACCTTCGCCTTCGCACAGGGGAATGAGGGCGAACTGAAGGGCTCGGGCCGCTCCATCCCCGGCCTGCACCTGCGCGACGCGCTCGACCTGGTTTCGAAACGACATCCCGGCCTGCTGCTGCGTTTCGGTGGCCATGCCGCGGCAGCCGGACTCACGCTTCGCCAGGACGACCTGGCGCGCTTCACAGAAGCCTTCGAGGATGTCGCCCGCGCCCTGATCTCGCAAAAGGATCTCACGCGCACCCTGGAGACCGACGGCCCCCTGGAAAACGCCCATATGTCGCTCACCTCAGCGGTCGAACTGCAGGCGCAGATATGGGGTCAAGGTTTTCCGGCGCCGATGTTTTCAGACGAATTCGATGTCGCCGGCCAGCGCATCCTCAAGGACAAGCATCTCAAGCTGACGCTGGCGAAAAACGGCGCCCGCTTTTCCGCCATCCAGTTCAATTTTTCCGAGGCGGCGCCGGGACGCATTCGCGCCGCCTACCGGCTGGACGTGAACGAATACAACGGCGTGGCCAGCGTGCAGTTGATCGTCGAACATTTCGAGGCGGCGTAGGCAAGGGATACAGCCGGCAGGACTCGCTTCACTTAGTGCGCTCAAGCCGACGCGGGCTGCTTCGCGCCAAGCCGATTTCCAGCGCGATTTCGAGGCGAATCACGCGTTCCGTCAATTGTTCAAATTTTTGCTGCTGGCTGATCACCGTCGCGGCCATTCGCTCCATCGCAGCGATCCGCCTGTTCGAGGCATCGAAGAATTGATGGAAGCAAGCGCAGCATGACTGACCGTTAGTACTCCACCTCAAGACTGTCCTGCACGGGCAACTTGGTAATGTCGCGCACTTCGTAGAAAGTCTTCTTCAGTGTCTGCTCGGAAATGGCCTCTACCCGGCTATCGACGCGGTAACTCGGATAAGGACTGAGGATGAAGCTGTCTTCCTTTCCCTTGGATTCCAGCAGCGGATTCACAGGCAAGGTCACCGGCAAGCTTGCAGGTAAGATCACAGGTAAGGGTATGGGCGTGACAGCAAGCGAACTGATGGACAGGATGCCGTTTCTGAAAGCGATGGCATAGTTGCCGTTGTCCAGGCTGCCCTGAGCGATGGCGTAAGGGCCGAGCGACTCCCCTGCCGCCCGCACCAGAGAACCGCTCAGCCCGTCGCCTGCGAGCAAGGCTCCAGCCGTCACCTGGTAGGTCAAGGCCGGATCGATTGTTCCCACGAGTTTCGCCTTGTCATCCGCGGCAAGACTGATACCCCGCGGCGTGATGCTGGCGATGAGGCCTGCGGGAGCGGCAAGGCTGTAGTTGGCTGCGTCATTTCCCAGGAGGCCTGTGCCGTTCACGATCACACTCTTTCCCGTGCCGACATTCCTGTCTGCGAATGCGCCAGTGCCCACCGCAAGGCTCACGACATCGGAACCGACGATACCCACGAGCGTGCCGCCCTTGAGCGTCGCGGCCGTCGTGGCGTCATAGACCTTGTCCGCTGCCGTCAGGCCGCCGACCGTCAGGGACTTGGGGGTGATGTCGGCGGTGGTCGTCGCCGTCGAGTTGGCCGTGTAGTTGCCGGCGGCTGTCCCTGTGAGACTAAGCCCCGTGGCCGTCACCAGTTTGCCCACGCCGACATTCTTGTTGTCGAAGTTGGCCGTGCCGCCTACGAGGCTCACGTCGTCGTTGCCGATGACGCCGGTCAAACTGCGGCCGGTGATGGTGGCGGCGGTGGTGCCGTCATAGACCTTGTTTGCCGCGGTGACCCCCGCCCCCAGGAGCGTCGCGCTGACGGAGACCTCGACGGCTGCCGGGGTGATGTTGGCCGTGGCCGTCGTGGAAGCAGGGACGCTGTAGTTCGCCGCCAGGCCAGCATTCGTGCCGTTGGCGAGGCTGATGCCAGTAATGGTCACGGTCTTGCCGTTGGCGGCATTGGCGTCGGCGAAGGTCGCCGCTGTCGATGCCCCGGTCACGGTCTCTGTTCCTACGAAGCCGGCGAGACCGTAGCCCGTCACCGTTGCGCTGCTGTTGCCGTCGTAGGTCTTGTTGGCGGCCGTGGCAGCCAGGGTCAAGGGCTTGGCGGTGATCGTCGCCGCTTCAGGACTCTGCACGGTCAGGCTGTAGTTGCCGGCCTGTCCGCCAGCGAGCGACAAGCCGCTGTAGGTCACCGTCGCCGCCCCCACATCCTTGCTGTTGTATGTCCCCGCCGCCGTGCCGTTGAGGCTCACGGTGTCGCCGGTGTAGGGCTTGCCGTCAGCCGTCGTGCCGGCCCCGGATGCCTCGGCCGCTGCCAGCGTCTTGGCGTCCGTCACCACCGCCGTCAGCGTACCGTCATAGACCTTGGCAGCCGGAACAGACAGGCCGCTCATCGTAAGGGGCTTAGCGCTGATGCTGCCGATGTTGCCCACCGCATCGGTGCTGGCCATCTGATAGCCGTAGACGGTGGCGGCGCCGTTCGTTGCGCTGGCGATTGCGACACCGTTGGCGGTCACCGTCTTGGTGGGGCTGCCGGCGACGTTCTTGTCGACGTAATTGCCCGCCGCGGGCTGGCTGGTGGTGACGCTGTCGCCGTCAACCGCGCCGCTCACGCTGTAGTTGGCGCCGACCAGAGTCGCGCTGGTGCTGCCGTCGTAGGTCTTGCTCGGGGCGGCGCCACCGGCAAAAAGGCTCGCGGTGATGCTGGGAGCGAGCGTGTAGAGGAAACCATTTTGCGTCGCATCGGCGACCGCGCTGACACCATAGGTGGCAGCGTACTGCTTGAAGCCATAGACCAGAGAATTGCGCGTGTCGGCAGCCGGGTTGCTCGAATAGACCAGCCAGCGCCCGCTGCCCGGATTCAAGCCTGCGGCGCCCACATTGTTGATGAAGTTCTTGCCCGAAGCCAGGATCAGGGAGGTGCCGCTTCCCAGCGAAGAAGTCAGCGTGCCGTTCAAACTGATGTCACCGGTTGCCCCCGTCACGAAATTGGCGGGCTTGCTGAATGTGGCGCCGGTGTGGATATCCATGTTGCCGGTATTTGCGTCGCCGATGGTCAGCAACTTGCCCGCGCCCCAGCTCAGATAACCGAGATAGGTGTCCGTCAGAGACAGCGTACCGACGCCGCTGCCAACCCCGACCGTCGTCCCGGTCGTATACGGCTTGATGCTCAGGTCATCGACGCTGTTGATGTTGTCTGCAGTATTGAGGAGGAAAGTGTTTGCTCGTACTGTCAGAGCCCCTGTGCCGGTCGTATTCAAGCCATTGGCAACAGCGATATCGACACCATAATTCGTGCCGCCTCCGCCGTTGCCGCCGATGCCCGTGACGCTGAGCGCACCAGAGCCAGTCGTCTTGATCGTGCTGTTCGCGCTGGTCACATAGACACCAAGATTGCTGCTGCCAGAGCCAGCGCCGCCGCCGGTGCCGGTGATGCTGAGTGCCCCGTTCGCCGTGGAGACCACGCCGCCGGCATCCACCTCCACACCGTAATCGCTGCCGCTGTTGGTCTTTCCTGCTCCGGTG
Source organism: uncultured Sterolibacterium sp. (assembly GCA_903930535.1). Classification (GTDB taxonomy): domain Bacteria; phylum Pseudomonadota; class Gammaproteobacteria; order Burkholderiales; family Rhodocyclaceae; genus CAIYYX01. The sequence continues at coordinate 26,229 of CAIYYX010000022.1, forward strand.
CCAGCGATCGTGATGGTGCCGGTGCCGGTATTGCTGATGGCACTGCCAGCCGCGGTGACACGAACTCCCAGGTTGCTGTTGCCGCTGCTATTGCCCCCCGTGCCGGTGATATTGATCGCCCCTCCACCGCCGGTGATTGAGCCGGAACTCAGCAAGACGCCATCATTGGTGCCACCGCTACTGGCGCTCCCAGTGCCATGCATCGTGATGCTTCCCGTACCGGTGGTCTGAATGCCATTGGCAGTAGAAACAAGAACACCGTAGTTGGTCCCCCCACTGCCAGCAGCATTGCCACCGGTTCCGCTAATGTCGAGAGCACCTGAGCCGGTCGATTTGATCGTGCTGTTCGCGCCGGTAACATAGACACCGACGTTGCCGCTGCCCGAACCGGCGCCACCACCCGTGCCGTGGATCGTGAGGCCTCCATTGGCAGTCGACACAACTCCACCGGTATCCACTTCCAAACCATACTCGAGGGTGCTGTTGGTATTACCAGAACCGGTTGCGATTATGTCTATGGTACCGGCGCCGGTGTTGCTGATGGCGCCGGTCGCGGTGGTGACGCGGACGCCATAATTGCCGTTGCCGCTGTTATTACCCCCCGTGCCGGTGACGCTGATGGCGCCCCCCGCGCCAGTGATTGAACCGGAAGTCACGGCGACACCATAATTGCCGCCCCCGCTGCTGGTGCTGCCCGTGCCATTGACCGTAATGCTGCCCAAGCTGCTCGTATTTTGAAGGCCACTGAGCGCATTGACAAAGACGCCATAATTGCTCGAACCGCTGCCCGCCGTATTGCCTCCTGTACCAGTGACGCCGAGCGTGCCTGAACCGCTCGTCTTGATCGTTGTGTTCAAGCCCGTCACATAGACCCCGTAATTGGTCGCACCCGTGCCAGCGCCTCCGCCCGTGCCATTTATGGTAATGGCACCATCCACCGTTGAAACTATGGCGCCGCCATCCACCTCGACACCGTAGTCCGTGGCACTGTTGGTAATGCCTGCCGCGGTGCCGGTTATTGTGAGGCTGCCTGCGCCGATATTGCTGACGGCGCCCGTAGCCGCATTGACACGAACACCGATATTGCTGGCACCGCTGCCACTGCCGCCGTTGCCGGTGATATTGATCGCGCCTCCCGCAGCGGTGATGGACCCGGTGGTCACGTAGACGCCATCGTTGCCGCCGCCACTGCTGGCGCTGCCAGTACCGTTTGCCGTGATGCTGCCTGAGCCGGTGGTCTGCAGACCACTAACGGTATTGACAAAGACACCGTAATTGTTGGCGCCGCTGCCCGCTCCATTGCCACCTGTCCCGGTGACGCCGACATTCCCGGTACCGCTGGACTTGATCGCGCTGCCAGCGCCGGTGACCAGGACACCGTAGTTCGAGGCACCGGCACCTGAGCCACCACCATTGCCAGTGACGCTCAGCGTGCCATTCACCGTCGAAATCACGCCAGCGGTGCCTCCGGCGATGACGCCGTGGTTGGTTCCACCGCTGCCACTGCCACCGTCTCCGGATACAGTGAGGCTGCCCGAGCCTGTCGTATTGATGGTGGCAGATGAAACATAGACACCGACGATGTCGCTCCCGGTGCCCGTAGCCCCGCCCGTGCCGGTGAGCGTGAGGGCGCCATTTGCTGCAGAGACGAGGGCGCCGGTATCCACCTCGATACCGTAATCGCTGAGGCTGCCGGTATTGCCGGCACCGTGACCGGTGATGCTGATGCTGCCGGAACCGGTGGTGCTGACGACAGCCGCCGCCCCGGTGATGCGTACGCCGTGATTGGTGTTGGTGGTCGTGTCATAGCCCGTGCCGCGGATGGAAATGTTCCCTCCCCCGGCATCGATGGCGTTTGTGATGTAGACGCCATAACGAACGGAGGCATTGCCGATAGCCGCTGTTGTGCCGGGGTCCGCACCGCCGCCCAGGCTGATGTCG
>CAIYYX010000023.1 GCA_903930535.1 uncultured Sterolibacterium sp.
AGGGTGCTTGGCGCCAGATCCTAGGCGTTGGCGGCCTTCTTGTCGAAGAACTGCTCATCCTCGGTCGAGCCCTTGAGCGCCGTGGTCGAGGACTGGCTGCCTTCAATGGTCTGGGTTACTGAGTCGAAGTAACCGGTGCCGACTTCACGCTGATGCTTGACCGCGGTGAAACCGCGGTCGACAGCGTCGAACTCGGCCTCCTGCAACTCAACGAAGGCAGACATCTGGTTGCGGGCATAGCCGTAAGCGAGATTGAACATCGAGTAGTTGAGGCTGTGGAAGCCGGCCAGGGTGATGAACTGGAACTTGTAGCCCATGGCACCGAGTTCCGATTGGAACGTGGCGATGGTGGCATCGTCGAGATTCTTCTTCCAGTTGAACGAGGGCGAACAGTTGTAGGCCAGCATCTTGCCAGGAAACTTGGCATGGATGGCATCCGCGAAAGCCTTGGCGTAGGCCAAGTCAGGCTTGCCGGTCTCGCACCACAAGAGATCGACGTAAGGTGCATAAGCCAAGCCGCGGGAAATCGCCTGGTCCAAGCCCGCGTTCGTCCTGTAGAAACCTTCTATAGTACGCTCGCCGGTACAAAACGGCTTGTCGATGTCGTCCACATCTGATGTGACGAGGTCAGCCGCTTCGGCATCGGTGCGGGCAATGACCAGTGTCGGCACGCCCATGACGTCGGCGGCGAGGCGTGCGGCGACCAGCTTGGCCACGGCTTCCCGGGTCGGCACCAGTACTTTGCCGCCCATGTGGCCGCATTTTTTCACGGAGGCGAGTTGATCCTCAAAATGCACGCCTGCGGCGCCCGCCTCTATCATCGACTTCATCAATTCGAAGGCGTTTAGCACGCCGCCAAAGCCAGCCTCTGCGTCGGCAACGATGGGTGCGAAATAATCGATATCGCTCCTGCCTTCAGACCATTGGATCTGGTCGGCGCGCGCGAAGGTGTTGTTGATGCGCTTGACCACCAAGGGTACCGAGTTCGCAGGGTAGAGAGACTGATCGGGATACATTTCGCCGGCGAGGTTGGCATCGCCTGCCACCTGCCAGCCAGAGAGATAAATCGCCTTGAGACCGGCCTTCACCTGTTGCATCGCCTGGTTGCCTGTCAGTGCGCCCAGGGTCGGTACGTAGGGTTCAGTCAGAAGCAAATTCCACAATTTCTCGGCGCCACGGCGGGCGATGGTATGTTCGATCTGGATTGAACCGCGCAGGCGGATCACATCTTCCGCCGAATAGCCCCTTTTGATGCCCTTCCAGCGCGGATTCGCGGCCCATTCCTTTTTCAGTTTGGCGATTTCAAATTCACGGCTCATGTTAATTCCTCTTGGTCAAATTTGGATGTTGGGAACTACGGCGCCACCGGCGCACCTTGCGGGCACGAGGGGTAGCGTCCATCCACGGGGCGGCCAGAGATCAGATCTGACAAACCAAAGGGAAGATAGGTTGGCATCCGCCCTTACGGACCAGGTCAGGGCTGTTGCCGTGAGCGGGTTCGTGTTGTGGAGAAGTATAAAGCGGTTTTTGCGGAGCAACAACGGCTTTGACCAAAGGTGTGTAATATAACTACGCTATAATAAACATATATTTAATAAACATATTTCGCAATATGAAAAGCAATCTGTGCCTGCGAAATGAAATAATGCTGCAACGCCACAAGCTGATGGTTTCTGAACTTATGGGTAGCCACACAAAAAAAACGGCTCATTGAGCCGCTGTCAGAGGGAAGAAGAGGTCTGCACCTTTACAACGCGTGTTCCACCGTTTCTTCGAAAACCAATTTAACCTTCTGTTTGTCGTCAAGATCTATGGTGACACGGCCCCCGCTGGCCAGGCGGCCGAACAGCAACTCATCGGCCAGGGCGGAACGAATCGTGTCCTGGATCAGGCGCGCCATGGGTCTGGCCCCCATGAGCGGATCGAAACCCTGCAGTGCGAGCCATGCCTTCAGTGCGTCAGTGAAGATCGCCTCGACCTTTTTCTCATGCAGTTGGCCTTCAAGCTGCATCAGGAACTTGTCGACGACGCGCAGGATGATCTCTGTGTCGAGTGCGGCGAAGGAAATAATGGCATCCAGGCGGTTTCTGAACTCCGGCGAAAATAGCCGCTTGATTTCTCCCATCTCGTCGCCAGCCTGTTTGTTCGAGGTAAAGCCCATCGTCGTTTTCTGCAATGCTTCGGCGCCGGCATTGGTGGTCATGATGATGACGATATTGCGGAAATCGGCCTTGCGCCCATTGTTGTCCGTGAGCGTGCCGTGGTCCATCACCTGCAGCAATATGTTGAATATGTCCGGGTGGGCTTTTTCTATTTCATCGAGCAGCAACACCGCATGCGGTTTCTTGGTCACCGCTTCAGTGAGCAGTCCTCCCTGGTCGAAGCCAACATAGCCTGGTGGGGCACCGATGAGACGGGAGACGGCATGGCGTTCCATGTATTCCGACATGTCGAAGCGGATCAACTCAATGCCCATGCAATAGGAGAGTTGCCGCGCCACTTCGGTCTTGCCAACGCCCGTGGGGCCGGAGAAGAGAAAGGAGCCGATCGGCTTCTGTGGATTGCCCAGTCCTGAGCGCGACATCTTGATCGCCTGGGTAAGCGCTTCGATGGCCTTTTCTTGCCCGAAGACCACGCTCTTAAGGTCGCGATCAAGGCTCTTCAGGGCACTGCGGTCGTCGGAAGAGACATGCTGTGAGGGAATGCGCGCGATCTTGGCGACGATCTCTTCGATCTCGGTCTTGCCGATCAGTTTCTTCTGTTTCGACTTGGGCAGGATGCGCTGGGCGGCGCCAGCCTCGTCGATGACGTCTATCGCCTTGTCCGGGAGGTGACGATCATTGATGTATTTGGCGGCCAACTCAGCTGCACTGGAAATCGCGGCGGCGGAATACTTGACGCCGTGGTGCTCTTCGAAGCGCGATTTCAGCCCGCGCAAAATGGCCACGGTCTCTTCAACAGACGGTTCGTTCACATCGATCTTCTGGAAGCGGCGAGAGAGCGCATGATCCTTCTCGAACACGCCGCGGTACTCAAGGTAGGTCGTGGCACCGATGCATTTCAGGCTGCCACTGGAGAGTGCCGGCTTGAGAAGATTGGAGGCGTCAAGCGTGCCGCCCGACGCGGCACCGGCACCGATCAGCGTGTGAATCTCGTCGATAAACAGGATTGCCTGGGGGTTCTCGAGCAATTGCTTGAGTACGGCCTTCAAGCGTTGTTCGAAGTCGCCGCGGTATTTTGTTCCGGCCAAGAGGGCGCCCATATCCAGGGCATACACGGTGGCTCCGGCGAGAATTTCCGGAACGCGCCCCTCGACGATGCGTCTTGCCAGCCCTTCGGCGATCGCGGTCTTGCCGACGCCGGCTTCGCCGACCAGCAGAGGATTGTTCTTGCGCCGCCGGCAAAGGGTCTGTATCACCCGCTCCAGTTCTCTCTCGCGTCCTATGAGCGGATCAATCTTGCCCATCAGCGCCAGTGCATTGAGATTTTGCGCGAAGTTCTCCAGTGCCCCCGCTGCGGCCTGACCCTCCTGCTCCTGCCCACCCTGCTCGGTATCGGCGCTGGCTGCCTGCTGTGGTGCCTTGGTGATGCCATGAGAAATAAAATTCACGACGTCAAGCCTTGTGACGCCCTGGCGTTGAAGGAAATACACGGCATGCGAATCCTTCTCGCCGAAGATCGCAACCAGGACATTGGCGCCGGTCACCTCTTTTTTGCCAGAGGACTGGACGTGCAGGATTGCGCGCTGGATGACGCGCTGGAAACCAAGCGTTGGTTGCGTGTCGATTTCTTCAGAACCGGCCACGGTCGGAGTGTGCTCAGCGATAAAGGCAGTCAACTCTTTGCGTAACTCATCGATGTTGGCGACGCAGGCGCGCAGTACTTCCGCCGCCGAAGGGTTATCGAGGAGAGCCAGAAGCAGATGTTCGACGGTAATGAATTCGTGTCTTTTTTGGCGCG
>CAIYYX010000024.1 GCA_903930535.1 uncultured Sterolibacterium sp.
ATGAACGTGGTCGCGTTCCCTATCATGCCCTCCGGCCCGCAGGCCTTCGGCTGGTTCAAGCGGCCGATCAAGAACCTCGCGGACTTCAAGGGGATGAAATGCCGCCAGACCGGCATCGTCGCCGAAATCTTCCAGAAGATGGGCATGAACACGGTCAATATGCCGGGCGGTGAAATCGCGGCCGCGGCACAGCGCGGCGTCATCGACTGCGCCGAGTGGGTGGGCGGCGTCGAAGACCTGCGCCTGGGCCTGCCGCAAATCTACAAATACCACTACCTCCCGGGCGTGCACGAATCCAGCGTCGTCGCCGAGCTCATCATCAACGCCGACGTGTGGAAGAGCCTGCCGGTGACGCAGCAGGAAATCATCCGCTCAGCCGTGAACGATACCTACCTCCGCTGGTGGGTGAAATGGCAGAAGCAGAACGCCGAGGCGCTGGACGAGATGCGCACCAAACACGGCACGCAGATTCTGCGCACCCCGCCTGAAATTCTCACCGCGTTCCTGAAGGCATGGGACGAGATGGCTGCAGAAGAATCGGCGAAGAATCCGGTGTTCAAGAAGGTGCTCGATTCGCAGCGCGCCTACGCGTCGAAGGTGGTGCCGGCGAAGCGCTTCACCTACATCCCCTATTCCTTCATCGCCAACCATTACTTCCCGCCAGAGGGTGCCAAACCCGCGGCCAAGGCAGCAGCGCCGGCAAAGAAGTAGACGGCCTCTAAGCAGCAAATGCAACACCGGACCGGGCAGCGATGCCCGGTCTTTTTTTGTCCGGGCTGCATGGAGTCCATCGCAAGATTACAACACCAAAAACTGTCATTCCGAGCAGGGCGAGAAATCTGTTTTTTTGTTCAAGCAAGAAGCAGATTCCTCGGCCTTTGGCCTCGGAATAATGGGATGGTCGCCCCTTCCTGAAACGGCATCGAAGTGCCAGAGTGGAGTTTGATTGACAACCACTTAAAAGAAAGGAGCGACCGAGATGAAGCTTACGACAATTGGAATTGATTTGGCAAAGAGCGTGTTCCAGGTGCATGGTGCGGACGAGAAGGGGAAGGCGGTGCTGAAGAAGCAACTCAAGCGCGCGCAGATGCTGGCGTTCTTTGCCAATCTCACGCCCTGCCGGATCGGCATGGAAGCCTGCGGCAGCGCCCATTACTGGGCGAGGAAGCTGCAGGCACTGGGCCACACGGTACAGTTGATCGCGCCGCAGTACGTGAAGCCGTTCGTCAAGCGCAACAAGAACGACGCGGCGGACGCCGAAGCCATCTGTGAAGCGATGACAAGGCCGAACATGCCGGCGGTACCGATCAAGAATGCCAGTCAGCAGGCCATCCTGAGCGTGCATCGTGCCCGCCAGGGGTTCGTCAAAACGAGGACGGCGCAAGCCAACCAGATCCGGGGCCTGCTGGCCGAGTTCGGTATCGTCATTCCCAAAGGTATCGGTCATATTGCCAAGCGCGTACCGGAGATCCTCGAGGACGGCGAGAACGATTTGCCGGGCAGCTTTCGGCAGCTCGTCGAGCGCCTGGTTGATCACCTCAAAGAGTTGGATCGCCAGGTTAGCGAGCTGGAAGCGCAAATCAAGCTTTGGCATAAAGACAACAGCGCCAGCAAGAAGCTGGAAAAGATTCCCGGTATCGGACCGATAACGGCGAGCGCGATGGTGGCTTCGATTGGGGATGCCCGAAACTTCAAGAACGGCAGGCAACTGGCGGCCTGGCTCGGCATGGTGCCGCGCCAGCATTCGACTGGAGGCAAATCGACGCTGTTGGGCATCAGCAAACGCGGTGACACCTATCTGCGCACGCTGCTGATTCACGGTGCCCGGGCGGTGATCCGGGTGGCCGAACGCAAGCCAAGCCCAGACCCGTGGCTGAAGAACCTTTTGGCTCGGCGCCACAAGAACGTCGCGGCGGTGGCGCTGGCGAACAAGAGCGTGCGCACGATCTGGGCGCTGCTGGCGCATGACCGGGACTACGAGCCTGGCTACGCAAGGGCGGCGGCGTGAACACGGGTTTCCCACCGCCCCGCCCGCCTCTGGTGATAGAGGGACCGGCGAGCGGGGCCGTGGAAAACCCTGCACCATAGCTATACGACGAGAACCGACTTCGAAAGGAGAACCTCCACCGATTGCACAGGCAATCATGACGTGATGGCAAGATTGGTCAGACCGTGGTCGAATAAACCTGATACTGTCATAGCGCCCAAAGCGCGCCGGAATGATAAGGACTCGACCAGCATATTCCATCAGGGACAGAGGCTTGTGGCCTCGATCAAAGTCCGGATCTATGGCTGCAATCTTCACCTTCTTACCGTCATCAATTGAGGGCTTGGCAAAATGGGGGCGACCATCTATGACAA
>CAIYYX010000025.1 GCA_903930535.1 uncultured Sterolibacterium sp.
ACCAAGGTCCCTGTACTCCATATACGGGCGAAGCCCAACCTTATAGTTGGCGCCCTCCGCTCGACTGACAGTGAATTTTGAACCACTGTAAATTTTTTCTCCGACTATCTCGTCCAACCGACCAGCGACCTGTTGGGTCATTGCTACCTCCTTAACTGATGACATGAAATAACCAACTAACTGGATTGCACTCTTCCAAAATTAGCGGCGTCTCGCAACGCCGCCGTAATGATACCGGTACTCACTGTTGCAAAATAGCGGGCGCCCCAATTCGAGTACCTCTCTTCATCTTCAGGCGTCAATGCCAATATTCCCGGACATTTTCCCGCAGACGCTACCGCTTTGATTGAGAATTCAATTGCACTCTGCACCGCAGGCTCATTCCATCTATTTTCATATCCCATATTATGGGCAAGATCATTCGGCCCAATAAACACGGCATCTACACCCTCTACCGCTGCTATGGAAGCGGAATTTTCAACGCCCTCTGCGGTCTCAATCATCACCACTAAGGCGATGCCCAGGTTACTTTTCCGTGTGTGATTGCTCCCACCGAATGCACCATATCCCGCGGCTCTACATGAAAATGCACTCCCGCGCTTTCCGTCGATTCGACTCTCGCCAACTGGTAGCGGGTACTTAACTCGCCGCACCAAGGCCTCAGCATGTGACGCGTTACTAACCATGGGGACCTGCACTCCACCCGCCCCAACATCAAGCGTTCGGGCAAGGTCCTGCTCAAGGCAGCGAACTATTGCCGGGATGTTGCTGGCTCGAGCTGCTCGCAACAGGTTTTCCGTAGTCTCAATACTGGCACTCCCATGCTCATTATCAATGATCAGCAAATCAAATCCTGCATAAGCGCACATCTCCACCAATGCCGGCGAGGGTATTCCGTTAAATATTCCACGCAGTCGATTTCCGCTGCGAAACATTTCAGAAGCCCGCGTATCCAATGGCTCAGACGGACGACGATTGACCGAGTTCATTAGCTGCGCACTCTAGCGCGATAGGCCGTTTGGCAAGTTTGGCGTTGATAACTTTCGCACCGTTATCTTATCGCCATGCTCCACCCCCAGGACCTTTCGGCCAAAAGCATCAAGCGACAAAACCCCCTCAACCGTCGGCACGATCCGAACCCAGGCCCGCAAAGGAGCCGGGTGACGACCGCGGAACTCAATAAGATCATCATGGCCCACGCCCAGCCTCAATGCGTCACCACTAGACAGTGCCCCGATGCGGCGACGCCCCTTATCCCCCACATATGGATCGATGGTTTCGTCGGCTACTATGGAAAGATGTAGCCGAGCCTGTTCAAGACTATTTCGCATCTTGGAGGTTTCTTGTACATCCACTGCACCATCGGGACGACTGACAACACCATAACCTTCGTGCGCGCGCTCCGCTGAAACATAACCAAAACGCACATCTGCCATCACATGCTCTGGATCCCGCATTAAAGGGTCACCATAACCACCGCCGCCCGAGGATCGCATGATCACTCTATCCCCCTCACGCAATGGGTATCCCGTTACCTTACCCGGGGTGTCGAATTCAATGACTTTGTCAGCTCTTCCAATCGAAAGATGGTACGGCTTCCCGCTCTCGCCACCACATACTCCCCACGGGGGAATTACAGCGCGATCGCTTAACACAGAATAACTTCCCTCCTTGCCCAACAATCGCACACGTCGAACCAGGCCGACTCCACCACGAAAAGTACCTTCTCCACCGCCGTCAATGCGTAACTCGCAGCTTTCGACTAGCAATGGCATTTCGTTTTCAATTGACTCGACATTATGAATCGAGGGTAGGTTTCCGAAGTCAACATTAACAAATGCACTTGATCCATCTGAATCATTCAGCCCGCCGTTCCCCCCGGCTGGCGACTCGTAGTAGACATATTGCCGATTACGACGCGGGTTCCAGCCGCCGATGGCGTTAGGAAAGGAGCTTCCACATAAATCACCCGAAATCTTCTTCGGAATTATCTGAGCCAAAGCACCAAGCGTAACTGAAACAGCACGCTTA
>CAIYYX010000026.1 GCA_903930535.1 uncultured Sterolibacterium sp.
AAAGTAGCGATGCCGTTTAATAAAAATCACGCCTGAATTCGGCAGTTTTCAAACTCATCAAACCACTTATTAAATCTATCCATTGAAAGATTTAATTGCTGCACCTGCACAGTTTTGATTTAGATCAAACGAAGTCTATTTATTCCATAAATCAGGCCTTATAGCGGGATTTACCTGATGCTCGAATGTCCCCAAGTCCGTAGAATTATTCAATCAAGATTCGCATTAAAACTACAAATTGAATTTTGCGGGAAAGATATTGGAGGCTGTTAGCTTGGATCAATCATATTTTCATAAAGTTGTTGATTGTCAGTGGGCCTGTCCTGCGCATACCCCTGTGCCGGAATACATTCGCTTAATTGCCCAAGGGCGATATGCGGACGCCTACATGGTTAATTGGGTGTCCAACGTTTTCCCTGGAGTACTAGGTAGAACTTGCGATAGACCTTGTGAGCCTGCATGTCGTCGTGGACGTGTCGAGGAAAATAATGGCGCTGATCCTGAGCCAGTTGCCATCTGTCGTCTGAAGCGAGTTGCAGCAGATAACAAAGGTGATGTTGTGGCGCGCATGCCCCCTATCGCGCCAAAGAATGGTAAACGGGTTGTATGTGTTGGCGCAGGACCATCCTCCTTAACTGTCGCTAGAGATCTTGCCCCCTTGGGTTATGACATCACGATCTATGATGCTGAGGCAAAGGCTGGTGGCTTCATTCGCTCTCAAATACCCCGTTTCCGTTTACCAGAATCTGTCGTTGACGAAGAGACTGATTACATCCTCAATATGGGTGTGAATTTCAAAAGTAGTCAACGAGTCGACTCACTGCAGGCAGTGTTGGGAGAAGGCTACGATGCTATTTATATAGGCTCTGGCGCTCCACGAGGAAGGGATCTCGATATCCTGGGTCGAACAGAGGCCGCTAAAGATATTCACATTGGTATTGATTGGCTTGCCTCAGTGTCATTTGGGCATATCACCAAAGTAGAAGGTAAGGTGATCGTCCTTGGTGGTGGTAATACTGCGATGGATTGTTGTCGATCAGCTAGGCGCTTAGGTAGCACCGACGTTAAAGTGGTTGTGCGTAGTGGTTTCGATGAGATGAAGGCATCTCCTTGGGAAAAAGAGGATGCCTTGCATGAAGGCATTCCAATTTTGAACTATCACGTTCCTAAAAGCTTTGAGTGCAAGGGCGGCAAGTTGCTTGGTATGCGCTTTGAGATTGTCAAAGCGGTGTTTGATGAAAAAGGAAATCGTAGCCTGGTTCCATCGGGTGAGCCAGAGGTCTACATTGAATGTGACTCTGTTTTGCTGGCAGTCGGTCAGGAGAATGCCTTCCCTTGGATCGAGAAAGATTGTGGCGTTCAATTTAATCGTCATGGCCTACCAGTCTTAGATCAAGAGACCTTCCAGTCGAGCAACTCTAAAGTCTTTTTCGGTGGGGATGCCGCGTTCGGACCAAAAAATATCATCACCGCAGTAGCTCAGGGGCATGCTGCTGCGATTTCGATTGATCGCTTTCTCAATGATGAAAACGTAGCAACTAGGCCGCCACATACAGTGACCCTCATGTCACAGAAAATGGGTATTCATGAGTGGAGTTATCACAATGATATTTCCGATGATGGGCGTTACGCGGTCCCTTGGGTAGCAGCAGAGTTAGCGCTCTCTAGTATTCGCATTGAGGTTGAGCTGGGCTTTGATGCGGCAAAGTCGAACGAGTAGACGTTGCCCGTCGACGACGGGATCTCGTTCCACTTCGGATTCTGCGCGGCAAAGTTGCTGTAGAGCCGGCGGAACACCTCGGGCTTGAGGGCGGCCTGCATCTGGTCGCGCACTTCCTGCAGGGACGGCCAGATGTCTTTCAACATCACCGGTTGTCCGGCCTTGTCGGTGCCGATCGGATCTTTCGACATGTCGATGTCCACGCGGCCCGCGAGCGCGAAGGCCACGACGAGCGGGGGCGACATGAGGAAGTTCGACTTGATGTTCTGGTGCACCCGCGCCTCGAAGTTGCGGTTGCCCGAGAGCACGGACGCCGCCACGAGATCGTTCT
>CAIYYX010000027.1 GCA_903930535.1 uncultured Sterolibacterium sp.
AATGAGGCGTCGGCAGTTAATCATGGTCTTCAGGTTCGCCATTGGTCAACGTGTTTTTTCCCGATTGGACGGCGGATAGCCGGCCGCGTCGAGCAACTTGTTCCAGGCATTCTCAAGATAGCCTTTCTCCGCCTTTGCGCCGACCAGGAGCGAAGGGACTCCAGGCTCGGTGATGCCGGTCTGCTTCTTGAAGGCATTGGCGTCATCCGTGGTCTTGATCACTTTCTCGTTGAAGGTGACGCCGCGACGTTTGAGAAAGTCGCGCGCGACCGCACACTCTTTTTCGCAATCGACCCCGGTGTAGAGAGTCACGGGAAAATCCTGCTCCACCTTCTGTAGGCTGAAGGAGGGGCCGCTGGTCTCCACGAAGTTGGGCGAGCCGAGTTTCTTCTGCTGCACATTCTTGGCATCGACAGGCGGCGGCTTGTCGGAGTAATTGACCTTGCCTTCCTTGTCGATCCAGCGGTATGCGGTCTGTGCCGTTGCCGAATGAGTCGCGGCAAGAATGACTGCGAAGAGACAGAGATGACGCCAAGACCCTGTGCGCGAGCGGTTCATGGAGAAATCATACCATCAGTTGCCAAAAGGGCAGTCCAGGGCTCTTGTGCCAGCGCAGCAGGTGTCACGGCATCGTCATGCCGCTGTGGCGCAGCAGCGCATCGACGCTTGGCTCGCGGCCGCGGAAAGCGCGGAAGGATTCGATCGCCGCGCGCGAACCGCCGACGGCGAGAATCTCGCGCCAGAATTTTTCGCCGGTCGCACTGTCGAGGACGCTGCCTGATTGCCGGGCGGCTTCCTCGAAGGCCGCGAAGGCATCTGCAGAGAGCACCTCCGCCCACTTGTAGCTGTAATAGCCGGCGGCATAGCCGCCCGCGAAAATATGCGAGAAGCTGTGGGGGAACCGCTGCCACTGCGGCGGCGTCATGACCGCTACCTCTTTGCGGACCCGCGCCAGCAGATCCAGGACGCTTTCTCCCGGTAAAATTTCGCTGTGCACCATGAGGTCGAACAGGCCCAGTTCGACCTGGCGCAGGGCATCCATGCCGCTCTGGAAGTTCTTGGCCAGACGCATCTTGTCGTAGAGTTCGCGCGGCAGCGGTTTGCCGGTGTCGACATGACCAGTCATGCCTTTGAGGACCTCCCATTCCCAGCAGAAATTCTCCATGAACTGGCTGGGGAGTTCTACGGCATCCCATTCGACGCCATGGATTCCCGAAACCGGCAGCTCATCGACCTGGGTCAGGAGATGGTGCAATCCGTGGCCGCACTCATGGAACAGGGTGATGACTTCATCATGGGTGAAGCAGGCAGGCTTGCCTCCGACCGGACCGGAGAAATTGCAGTTGAGATAGGCCACGGGAGCCTGCACTCCGGCAGATATCTTGCGCCGCGTGATCGCCTCATCCATCCAGGCGCCGCCGCGCTTCTCTTCGCGGGCGTAGGGATCCAGGTAGAACTGGCCGACGAATTCGTCTCCCCGCAGGATGCGGAAGAAACGCACATCGGGGTGCCAGGTAGGTGCTCGGTCCTGTTCCAGCCTGACCGCAAACAGCTCCTCTATGACGCTGAACAGTCCTGTCAGGACCCGTTGCTCCGGGAAGTATTGCTTCACCTCGTCGCTGGAAAATGCATAGCGCTTCTGCTTGAGTTTTTCAGATGCCCAGGCAAGATCCCAACTCTCGAGCGTTTCGAGGCCCAGCTCAGCGCCGGCGAAATCTTTCAGTTCGGCGATGTCCTTCTCGGCGAAGGGCCTCGCCTTGGCGGCGATCTCGCGCAGGAAGGCGGCGACCTGGGCCGGCGAATCGGCCATCTTCGGCACCAGGGAAAGCTCTGCATAGTTTGCATAGCCCAGCATGTGCGCTTCCTCGGCGCGAAGCCTGAGGATGTCGTCAATCAGCGGCGTGTTGTCGAATTCCGGTTTCCCCAGTTCGGATGCGCGCGTGGCGTTGGCTCGGTACATGCGGGCGCGCAGTTCGCGCTTGTCGGCATATTGCATGAGCGGATGGTAGGAGGGCGCGCGCAGCGTGAATTTCCAGCCGGGCAGACCTTCCTTTGCCGCCGCGGCGCGCGCGGCGGCGCGCTCGTCCTGTGGCATGCCGGCGAGATCGTTCTCGTCGACGACATGCTCGCTGTAGGCGTTGGTGGCATCGAGCAGGTTCTCCGAGAACCGGGTCTCGAGCTCGGCGAGTTCCTCCTGTATTTTCTTGAAGCGCGGCTTGTCGGACTCGGGAAGTTCGGCGCCGGACAGGCGGAAATCGCGGATGTCGTTATCGATGATGCGCTTTTGCGCCGGCGTCAGGCTCGGGTACTCGGGACTTTCACGCAGCGCCTTGAATTTGTCGAAAATCGCCAGGTTCTGCCCGAGTTCAGAGTAATAGCGCGTCACCTCCGGCAGCATGCCGTTGTAGGCCTCGCGCCAGGACGGTATGTCATTGACCGAATGCAGATGGCCGACGATGCCCCAGGCGCGCGACAGGCGCTCGCCGCAGTCGGTGAGCGGCATGACAAAGCCTGTCCACGTCGCGGCGACATCCGCAGCCGAGATTTTTTCCACCAGGGTTCTGTTTTCGGAGAGAAGCTCCTGGATGGCGGGACTCACCCGTTCGGGAGTGATCGCGTCGAAGCGCGGCAGGCCTGAGAAATCGAGCAGCGGATTCATGGTGCTCCGGTCAGGCGGGACAGGGCTTCCCTGTACTTGGCGCTGGTCTTCTCGATGATCTCGACGGGCAGATGCGGGCCGGGCGCCTGCTTGTTCCAGGTGAGGGTCTCGAGGTAGTCGCGCAGATATTGCTTGTCGAAGGAAGGCGGGCTTACTCCGACCTGGTACTGATCTGCCGGCCAGAAACGCGACGAGTCGGGGGTCAGCGCCTCGTCGATGAGATAGAGCTTGCCGGAGCCGTCCTGGCCGAACTCGAACTTGGTGTCGGCGATGATGATGCCATGCTCGCGCGCGAAGCTGGCCGCCTCGGTGTAGAGCTTCAGGGTCAGATCTCGAACCTGTGCCGCAAGCGCGCCGCCCAGCAACTTCTCGACCTGGTCAAATGCGATGTTCTCGTCGTGGCTGCCCATCTCCGCCTTGGTCGATGGCGTGAAGATCGGTTGCGGCAGTTGTTCGGCCTGGCGCAGCCCGGCAGGCAACTTGATGCCGCAGATGGCGCCTGCAGCCTGGTAATCCTTCCAGCCAGAGCCAATCAGATAGCCGCGGGCCACAGCCTCCACCAGCAGCGGTTTGAGCCGCTTGACGACGATGGATCTTCCTCGAACCTGGGACTTCTCTGCTGCGCCATTGACCACGGACTCCGGGTCGATTCCCGTCAGATGGTTTGGGATGATGTGGGAGAGTCTCGCGAACCAGAAATTGGCCACCGCGGTCAGCACCTCGCCCTTGCCCGGAATCGGGTCGGGCAGGATCACATCGAAGGCGGAGAGCCTGTCCGTGGTGACGATCAGCAGGCGGTCTGCATCGATGGCATAGATGTCTCTCACCTTGCCGCGGCCGAGGAGTTTCAGGCTGGTGATGGAGGATTCGAATAGTGTACTCATGGTCATGCCTGGAAATTGAAGGAGAGAAAAAGTACTACTCGCGGACGTAGGCCTTGCGGGTTTTCTCGCCCGAGTCTTCCCTGTACGGATAGCGCACATGGCCGTAACGGACCACCAGTACCGCCAGCGTCAGGAGGAATATGGCGGCGGCGACGGCGAGCATGCGCCACTCCGTCATGTCCTTCATGTCCAGGATCAGATAGCGGGCCAGTGCCACCATGGCGATATAAAGAGGGAAACGAACCGGCAACTGCCCCGACTTGAAGTACTGGCCTATCATCGCCAGCACCTCTAGGTAGAGGAACATCATCAGGAGGTCGGATAGCGCCACATGGCGAACCTCGACCATCGCGGCTACCTCGCGATACATGGCAGCGGTGGTGGCGAAGGCGATGACCAGGAGGCCGACGTATTCGACCGCGTCGAGGCCGCCGCTCAAGAGTTTGCGCAGACGGTCAAAGGTATGGGATTGGATGTCCATAAGTAAAATTCGCGGCTACCCGGAAAAAGCGAAAAGGCCGTCACCAAGTTTAGGACGGCCTGTCAATTTAACCCAAAATGCAGGTCATTTCACGATCTGGTTGAGTTCCCCGCTCTTGTAGCGCTCGGCCATCTTGTCCAGGCTGATGGGCTTGATCTTCGAGGCCATGCCGGCGCAGCCGAAGGCCTCGTAGCGCAGCTTGCATATTCCCCGCGCGGCCGCCTGGGCGTCGGCGAGGAATTTCCTCGGATCGAACTCGGAAGGCTTTTCGAACATGTGGCGGCGCATGGCACCGGTCATCGCCAGGCGAATGTCGGTGTCGATATTGACCTTGCGCACGCCGTGCTTGATGCCCGTGACGATTTCCTCGACGGGCACGCCGTAGGTTTCCTTCATCTGGCCGCCGAATTTGCGGATGATTTCCAGCCACTCCTGGGGAACAGAGCTCGATCCGTGCATCACCAGATGGGTGTTCGGAATGCGCGCATGGATTTCCTTGATGCGGCTGATGGCGAGGATGTCGCCCGTGGGCTTCCTGGAAAACTTGTAGGCGCCGTGAGAAGTGCCGATGGCGATGGCCAGCGCGTCGCACTGCGTCCGGGCGACGAAGTCTGCGGCCTGGTCGGGATCGGTCAGGAGCTGCTCGCGGGTCATCGTGCCTTCGGCGCCGTGGCCATCTTCCTTGTCGCCCTTCATGGTTTCCAGCGAACCCAGCACACCCAGTTCGGCCTCGACGGTAACGCCGATGAAATGCGAGAAGTCGACCACCTGGCGCGAGGTGGCGAGGTTGTATTCGTAGGAGGACGGCGTCTTGCCGTCTTCCGTCAGCGAGCCGTCCATCATCACGCTGGAGAAGCCGGAGCGGATCGCGGCCATGCATACCGACGGGCTTTGCCCGTGATCCTGGTGCATCACCACGGGAATGTGCGGATAGGCCTCGATCGCAGCCAGGATCAGGTGGCGCAGGAAGGGCTCGGTGGCGTACTTCCTGGCGCCGGCAGAGCCCTGCATGATCACCGGGCTGTCCGTCTCATGGGCGGCTTCCATGATGGCGCGCACCTGTTCGAGGTTATTGACGTTGAACGCCGGCAGCCCGTAGCCGTTCTCGGCGGCGTGGTCGAGCAACTGGCGCATGGATACGAGAGGCATGAAGTTCTCCTGGTTGAATTTGACTGGTTAGCCGGCTGTGCGGTGCTCGCCGACCCGGACGATCTTGAGGCTGTTGGTGCCGCCCGACGTGCCTATCGGCTCGCCAATGGTGAGTACGATCAGGTCGCCCAGTTCCACGGCGCCTGCGCGTATCAGTTCCTCTTCGGCAGCGAACAGCAGTTCGTCCCTGTCGTGACCGGTGTAGCGGATCAGAAGCGGGGTGACGCCCTTGAAGACGCTGACCTTGTAGCGAGTGCGCACCGAAGTCGTCAGGGCGTAGATAGGCACATCGCAATTCAGGCGCGACATCCAAAGAGCGGTCGATCCCGACTCGGTGAGGGCGGCGATCGCCTTGACCTTCAGATGGTAGGCGGTAAACAGCGCCGCCATGGCGATGGACTGATCGATGCGGGTGAACACCCGGTCGAGAAAATGGCGCTCGAGAGAGACCTCGCTGGATTTTTCCGCCTCGATGCAGATGCGCGCCATCGCCTCGACGGTCTCCACCGGGTACTGGCCGGCGGCGGTCTCGGCCGAGAGCATCACGGCGTCGGTGCCGTCCAGGACGGCATTGGCGACATCGGAAACTTCGGCGCGGGTGGGCACCGGGCTGCTGATCATGGACTCCATCATTTGCGTGGCGGTGATGACGAACTTGTTCATCTCGCGCGAAACCCTGATGATGCGCTTTTGCAATGCCGGAACGGCGGCGTCTCCGACTTCGACGGCGAGGTCCCCACGTGCCACCATGACGCCGTCTGTGGCATGAAGAATGTCTTCCAGATTGGCGATGGCTTCGACGCGCTCTATCTTGGCGATCAGGAGCGCGCTGGAACCGGCGGCATGCAGGAGATCGCGCGCCAGGTGCATGTCGCTGCCGGACTTGGGAAAGGATACGGCGACGAAGTCGACATTGAGGGAGGCCGCGGTCTTGATGTCCTCCATGTCCTTGGGGGTCAATGCCGGCGCGGTCAGCCCGCCGCCTTGCTTGTTGATGCCCTTGTTGTTGGACAGTTCGCCGTCATGGCGGACGCGGCAATAAATCTTGCGTCCTTCGATGCGTTCGATGTCCATGACCAGGCGGCCGTCGTTGAACAAGAGCACGTCGCCGGGAGAAACGTCATCGACGAGTTCAGGATAGTCGAGGCCGACATGCTCGGCGTCGCCCAGCTTGCATTCGGCGTCGAGGACGAAGGCCTGGTGGGCTTTCAGTTCCACCTTGTCACCCTTGAACTTGCCGACGCGGATTTTCGGTCCCTGCAGGTCGGCCATGATCCCGACCGCCCGCCCTGCCGTCTGCGCCGCATGACGAAGCATCTCCACGCGCTTGCGGTGGTCATCAGCCGTGCCATGAGAAAAGTTAAGACGCACGACATCGACGCCGGCTGCGACCAGCCTGGCGAGCACTGCCGGCTCCGAGGATGCGGGACCTAGGGTGATGACGATTTTCGTGAAGCGATGCATGAGCAGTTGCCGGTGATGAATGGGTTGTTGTAGGTCGGCCGGCCGGCAGGCCGACCTACGGATTAGCCCGCTGTTCGAGCACCTCGACGGCAGGCAGCTTCTTGCCTTCGAGAAATTCGAGGAAGGCGCCGCCGCCGGTGGAGATGTAGCTGATCTCTGGACCGATGCCGTATTTCGCGATCGCCGCCAAGGTGTCGCCGCCGCCCGCGATGGAGTAGGCGGAAGACGCTGCGATGGCGCGCGCCAGGGTCTCCGTGCCGTGAGCGAACTGTTCGAACTCGAAGACGCCGACCGGGCCGTTCCAGACGATGGTGCCTGCCCGGGCAATTTCTTCTGCCAGGAGCGCGGCAGTCTTCGGCCCGATGTCGAGAATCATCTCGTCGGCCGTGACGTCTTTCGCGTCTTTCACGGTGGCCTGTGCTGCTTCAGAAAATTCGCGCGCGGTGACCACGTCTGTCGGGATGGGGACGGAGGCGCCGCGCGCTGCCATCATCTCTATGATGGCTCGCGCTTCCGCCACAAGGTCGGCCTCGGCCAGGGATTTTCCGATGGGCAGGCCGGCGGCGAGCATGAAGGTGTTGGCAATGCCGCCGCCGACGATCAGGCGATCGACCTTTTCCGCGAGAGCCTTGAGTATGGTCAGTTTCGACGACACCTTGGACCCTGCGACGATGGCCAGAAGAGGCCTTGCTGGAGCGTGCAGCGCCTTGCCCAGGGCGTCCAGTTCCGCTGCGAGCAAAGGACCGGCACAGGCGATGGGCGCGTATTTGGCGATGCCGTGGGTGGTTGCCTCCGCCCGATGCGCCGTGCCGAAGGCGTCATTGACATAGACGTCGCAAAGCCTGGCCATCTTTCTGGCCAGTTCTTCCGAGTTCTTCTTTTCGCCCTTGTTCACCCGGCAGTTTTCCAGCAGCACGACTTCACCGGGTTTGACTTCGACGCCGTCCACCCAGTTCTGCTGCAGGCGCACTGGCATGCCCAACAGTTCGGACATGCGGCGGGCGACCGGCGCCAGGCTGTCCGAGGGTTTGAATTCGCCCTCCGTCGGCCTGCCCAGATGGGAGGTGACCATCACCGCGGCGCCTGCCTTGATTGCGAACTGGACTGCAGGCATGGAGGCGCGAATGCGCGTGTCCTCGGTGATGTTGCCCGCATCGTCCTGTGGCACGTTGAGGTCGGCGCGGATGAAGACGCGCTTGCCCTTTACATCGAGGTCAGAGAGACGTTTGAAGTTCATGGCAAATTATTTGGCAATCACCCTGACCATTTCCAGCACCTTGCTGGAATAGCCCCACTCGTTGTCGTACCAGGCGACGACCTTGACGAAGGTGCTGTCCAGTGCCATGCCGGCATCGGCATCGAACACCGAGGTGCAGCTCTCGCCGCGGAAGTCAGTGGAGACCACCTTTTCCTCCGTATAGGCCAGGACGCCCTTCATGGAACCCTCGGAGGCGGCCTTCATGGCCGCGCAGATCTCCTTGTAGGAGGCCTCCTTGATGAGTTCGACGGTGAGATCCACCACCGAGACGTCGGAAGTGGGCACGCGGAAGGACATGCCTGTGAGCTTCTTGTTGAGTTCGGGAATCACCACGCCGACGGCCTTTGCAGCGCCGGTGGAGGAAGGAATGATGTTTTCGAGGATGCCGCGGCCGCCGCGCCAGTCTTTGTTGGAGGGGCTGTCCACGGTCTTTTGCGTCGCCGTGGCGGCGTGCACCGTGGTCATCAGGCCGCGCTTGATGCCCCAGGTGTCGTGCAGCACCTTGGCCACCGGCGCCAGGCAGTTGGTGGTGCAGGAGGCGTTGGAGATGATTGTTTGGCCGGCATAGGTCTTGTCATTGACGCCGAAAACGAACATCGGCGTGTCGTCCTTGGAAGGCGCCGACATGATGACTTTCTTGGCGCCGGCGGCAATGTGCTTGGCGGCGGTTTCCTTGGTCAGGAAGAGCCCTGTGGATTCGATGACGATGTCCGCATTCACTTCGTTCCATTTCAACTCGGCCGGGTCCTTGACCGCGGTCAGGCGAATCTTCTTGCCATTGACGACGAGGGTGTTGCCCTCGACGCTGACCTTGCCCTTGAAGCGGCCGTGCACGGAATCGTAGCTCAGCATGTAGGCGAGGTAGTCTGGCTCGAGCAGGTCGTTTACGCCGACGATCTCGATGTCGGAGAAGTTTTGCGTCGCTGCGCGCAATACCATGCGACCGATGCGACCGAATCCGTTGATGCCGACTTTGATGCTCATGATTTATGCTCCCGATTGAAAGTTAAGCAATTGCCTTCACCGTCGCGACGACATTGGCCACGGTGAAACCGAATTCCTTGAAAAGCACGCCGGCGGGCGCCGACTCGCCGAAGCGGTCAAGACCTATGACGGCCCCTTCCAGGCCCACATACTTGCGCCAGCCGTCGGTGACGCCCGCCTCTATGGCGACGCGGTTGATGCCCTTGGGCAGAACGGCTTCCTTGTAGGCACGTTCCTGGCGATCGAAGACATTGGTCGAGGGCATGGACACCACGCGCACGGCAATGCCCTCTTTCTGCAGTTCGGCCTGGGCCTTCAGGGCCAGTTCGATCTCCGAGCCGGTACTGATCAGCACCGCTCTAGGCGTTCCTGAACAATCTGAAATCACATAACCACCGCGGCGGATGTTTGCCACGGTCTGGGCGTCGCGTTTCACGAAGGGCAGGTTCTGGCGCGACAGGCACAGCGCAGAGGGGCCGGTCTTTTTCTCGATCGCGGCCGCCCACGCGACCACGGTCTCCACCGTGTCGCAAGGACGCCAGACATCCATATTGGGGATCAGGCGCAGGGTGGCGATCTGCTCCACCGGCTGATGGGTCGGGCCATCCTCGCCCAGGCCGATCGAGTCGTGGGTGAATACGCAGATCTGGCGCAGCCTCATGAGTGCGGCCATGCGCAGCGCGTTCCTGGCGTACTCCGAGAACATCAAAAAGGTTGCGGTATAGGGGACCAGGCCGCCATGCAGGCTCAAGCCGTTGGCCATCGCCGTCATGCCGAATTCGCGCACGCCGTAGTGGATATAGTTGCCGCCCGAATCCTTGGTCACGCGCTTCGATCCCGACCACAGGGTCAGGTTCGAGCCGGCCAGATCCGCCGAGCCGCCCAGGAGTTCGGGCAGCATGGGCGCCAATGCCTCGATGCTGTTCTGACTGGCCTTGCGGGTGGCGATGGTTTCCGCCTTCTCGACCACCTTGGCCATCACCGCAGCGACATGGCTATTCCAGTCGGATGGCAACTCGTTGTCTACGACGCGACGCGTGAACTCTGCGGCGAGTTCGGGATGAGCCTTGGCGTAGCCGGCGAACTTGTGCTGCCATTCGCTCTCGAGCGCTGCGCCCTTGGCGCGTCCGTCCCAGGCCTGATAGACCTCCTGGGGAATCTCGAAGGGCGGAAAGTTCCAGCCGATATGCGGGCGCGCCGCGGCAATCTCCGCGTCGCCCAGGGGGGAGCCATGGACGTCGTGGCTGCCGGCCTTGTTGGGCGAGCCCATGCCGATGACGGTCTTGCAGCAGATCAGCGTGGGTCGGCCTTGTGACTTCGCTGCGACGATGGCCGCATGAATGGCTTCCGGATTGTGGCCGGCAACGTTGGCGATCACATTCCAGCCGTAGGCCTCGAAGCGGCGGGGCGTGTCGTCGGTGAACCAGCCTTCGACATGGCCGTCTATCGAGATGCCGTGGTCGTCGTAGAAGGCGATCAGCTTGCCGATGCCCAGGGTGCCTGCGAGCGAGCAGGCCTCGTGCGAGACGCCTTCCATCAGGCAGCCGTCGCCCAGGAAGCAATAAGTGTAGTGATCGACGATGGCGTGATTGGGGCGGTTGTATTCCGCCGCCAGGAGCTTCTCGGCCAGCGCCATGCCCACCGCGTTGGCGATGCCCTGGCCGAGCGGGCCCGTGGTCGTCTCGACCCCAGGCGTGTAGCCGTATTCCGGATGGCCCGGGGTCTTGCTGTGAAGTTGGCGGAAAGCCTTGATGTCGTCGATGGAAACATCGTAGCCGGTCAGATGCAAGAGGGCATAGAGCAGCATCGAGCCGTGGCCGTTGGATAGCACGAAGCGGTCGCGGTCAGGCCACTTGGGATTGACCGGGTTGTGGCGCAGGTGGTGGTTCCACAGCACTTCGGCAATCTCGGCCATGCCCATGGGCGCGCCCGGGTGGCCGGAGTTGGCCTTTTGCACGGCATCCATGGCCAAGGCGCGGATGGCGCTGGTGAGATTGTTGAACACGGGCGGCTCGAAGTCGCTGAAAGTGGGGGTCGGCATCTGGTTTCCTTAGGTCTTCATGCCCGGTGGAACTGCCAATTATCGGCGAAACCGGGCGGGTTTGGCTAGTTTTTTGCTGTAGGTCGGGCTTTAGCCCGATTTGTCGGGCTAAAGCCCGACCTACAAATCAGGCGCGCTTGCGGTTTTCCATGAGGCGCAAGATCAGCGGCGTGAATATCAGTTGCATGGACAACTCCATCTTGCCGCCTGGCACGACGATGATGTTGGGCCGCGACATGAAGGAGTCGTGGATCATGTTGAGGAGGTAAGGGAAATCTATTCCCTTGGGGTTGCGGAAACGGATCACCACGAATGATTCGTCCAGCGTCGGGATGTCGCGCGCGATGAAGGGGTTCGAGGTGTCTACCGTCGGCACGCGCTGGAAATTGACATGAGTCTGGGAAAACTGCGGCGTGATGTAATTCACGTAATCCGGCATGCGCCGCAAGATGGTATCGACCACGGCCTCGGTAGAGTAGCCGCGCGAGATCTTGTCGCGGTGCAGCTTCTGTATCCATTCCAGATTGATGATTGGCACGACGCCCACGAGCAGGTTGGCATGCTGGGCGATATTGATCTTTTCATTGACCACGGCGCCGTGCAACCCTTCGTAGAACAGCATGTCGGTGCCGTCCGGGAGATCCTCCCAGGGGGTGAAGGTGCCGGACTCCTGCTTGAATGGCAGGGCTTCCTCGGCGTTGTGCAGATATTTCCGCGCCTTTCCTGTGCCGCGCTCGCCATAGCTCTTGAACAGCGTTTCCAGTTCTTCGAGCAGATTGGCCTCCGGGCCGAAATGGCTGAAGTGGTTGTTGCCGGCCTTGGCTGCTTCCGCCATTGCGGTCTTCATCGCCAGGCGATCGTGGCGGTGGAAGGAATCACCCTCGATGGTTACGGCGTTGATGCTCTCGCGATGGAAGATATGCTGGAAGGTCCGGGTGACCGAGGTGGTGCCGGCACCCGAGGAACCGGTGATGGCGACGATGGGGTGTTTGACCGACATGGAGGGTTTTCCTATTGAGTACGAAACAGTGAGCGTGTGGCGAACAGCGGCGAGGCGAATCCTTCAGTGTCTCTCCCGCTGGCATAGTCGGCATGGTAGCTCTCGATCAGATCGACTTCGTGCTTTGAGCCGAAGATGAAGGGTACGCGCTGGTGCAGTTCCGTGGGCTCGACTTCCATCAGGCGCTGCCTGCCGGTGGTGGCGCCGCCGCC
This sequence comes from uncultured Sterolibacterium sp., assembly GCA_903930535.1. Classification (GTDB taxonomy): domain Bacteria; phylum Pseudomonadota; class Gammaproteobacteria; order Burkholderiales; family Rhodocyclaceae; genus CAIYYX01. Next base: position 12,133 of record CAIYYX010000027.1, read on the forward strand.
GGCCTGCTCGATGATGAAGGATATCGGATTGGCTTCGTAGAGCAGACGCAGGCGCCCGGGCTTGGCCGCATCCTTGTTGTCCCTGGGATACATGAAGACGCCGCCGCGCATCAGGATGCGGAAGGTCTCGGCCACCAGCGAGGCGATCCAGCGCATGTTGAAGTCCTTCGCCCTGGGGCCGGCCTTGCCGGCCAGGCATTCCTCGACGTAGCGTTTCACCGGCGGCTCCCAGAAGCGTTCGTTGGAGGCATTGATGGCGAATTCCCGGGTGTCTTCGGGAATGCTCATGTTCGCATGGGTGAGAATGAATTCGCCGATGTCGCGGTCGAGCGTGAATCCATGGACGCCATTGCCGGTGGTCAGAATCAGCATGGTGGACGGGCCATAGAGGGCGAAGCCGGCGCAGACCTGTTCCGTGCCCGGCTGCAGGAAGTCGTCCGGCTTGGCCGCCTTGCCTGGCCTGGCGCATTTCAGGATGGAGAATATGGTGCCGACGGAAATATTCACGTCGATGTTGGAAGAGCCGTCCAGGGGGTCGAACAGCAGCAGATACTTGCCGCGCGGATACTTGCCGGGGATGGGGCAGATCTGCTCGTTTTCCTCCGAGGCCATGCCGGCCAGATGCCCGGCCCACTCGTTGGCGCCAAGCATCACCTCGTTGCTGATGACGTCCAACTCCTTCTGTTCCTCGCCCTGGACATTGGTCTTGCCAGGGCGGCCACCCAATACGCCGGCCAGGGAACCCTTGCCGACGGCGTTACTGATCACCTTGCAGGCGATGCCGATGTCGTTCAACAGCCCCGACAGGTCGCCGGTGGCGTGGGCGTGGCGGCGCTGCTCCTCGATATTGAACTGGGTCAGCGTGATGTGTTTTTCGACCATGCCCGTCTCCTGTCATTAAACGCCGAGTTTAGCGCGCCAGCCGGGAAAGAGCCGGTCGGCATCCTGCGGGAAGGACTCGAAGGCGCGCGCCAACTCCCGGTGGCTCTTGGCGTAGTCGAGCGGCACTGCCCCTGCCTTCCAGCACTCGTAGGCCTGGCGCAGGGACCTGGCGCCGGCTGCCGCACCATCGAGATGGCCGTAGGCGCCGCCGCCGGCGGTGAGGATGACATTGCCGTGACCGAGGTTCTCGAAGAAGCCCGGGATGCGCAGCGCATTCATGCCGCCCGAGATGATGGGGCAGGTCGGCTTCATGCCCAGCCATTCCTGTTGGAAATAGGGGCCCGTGGCCACATCTCTTTCTATCATGTAGGCGATGTTGCGGTCATCCCTCTCGCCCTCCATCTTGCCGTAGCCCATGGTCCCGGTATGGATGCCGGATGCCCCGGAGAGTCGCGCCATCTTGCAATGGACGAAGGCGCTGTAACCGCGCTTCGATTGCGGGCTGGTCACGGCGCCGTGGCCGGCGCGGTGGTAATGCAGGAACTGCTGCGGGAAATAGCGCCGCGCCAGGGTGACGGCGGTGGGTCCCGCGACATAGCCATCGACCAGGAAGGCGACATGGCTGGCATTTTCCGCGAAGGTCTCGAGAATGTATTCGCCGCGTGCAATCATCTCGAAGGGATCGTCGGCGGTGATGTTGGCCGAGAATAGCTTGGACTCTCCGGTGGCGTCCTGGGCGCGGCGCAGGGAATCCGCCACGAGGGCGATGGTCTGCTTCAGCGGCGCGAATACCTGGTTGCCCTGGGGTTCGTCGTTCTTGATGAAATCGCCGCCCAGCCAGAACTCGTAGGCGGCGCGGGCGAAGGGTTCGGGCTTCATGCCCAGCTTCGGTTTGATGATGGTGCCCACCACCAGGCCGCCGTCGGTCACAGACCGGCCGAGCGCGCGCCAGAGATCCTGTATGCCCGAGGCCGGACCATCGAAGAGTTGCAGCAGGCTCGGCGGCACATGGAAGTCGTGCATCTTGGCGTACTCGACGTCGCCCATCCCCTGGTTGTTGCCTATGGTCAGGGTCAGGAAGGAGGCCAGCATGGCGCGACCGTCGGTGATGTTGCGGTCGAAGAGTTCGATCGGATAGGCGATCTTGGTCAGTTCGCGCTTCTCGTCGATTTCGTACACCAGGGCGTCCACAGAGCGGGTGAAGTCATCCGTGGTGCCGACCTCGACGTTGGTGCCGGTGGAAGACTCGGCGGCGAAGTGGGCGGCGGTTTCCAGATAGCCGTAGCCCGACTTGGGCTTCATGATGTAGGCGCAAAGCACGTGACGGCCGGCCTTGATCAGGTCAGCCTCCTTGAGGGCGAGGTTGGCGTAGCGCTTGGACTGGTCCATGGCGGTCTCCTTTCAGGGACTAAGTGAGGAATGATAGAAACATATTAGCTGTCAGTGCCCATGAATACACTGTTGGGCCCATAAGCTCGATTGAGGTGATGGATGTCAGTGGCCGCGAGGTCGGGCAGCACCGCCGCGGCTCCGGTGAAATCCTGGCCGCGGCTGTAATCGCTTGGCGTCACCACGGTAACGATGCCGCAGGCCAGGCTGGAGGCGAGGCCGATTGCCGAATCCTCGATGGCGAGGCAGGCGCCGGCGGGCAAGCCCAGACGCGAGAGCACCCAACGATAGATGTCGGGCGCGGGTTTCTTGGCGGGGACGATGTCGCCGGCGCCTATTACCTCGAAACAGTCTTCCAGACCGCCTTTTAGCAAGGCGGAAACATTCTCCGGGCTCGTGGTGGTGGCGATCGCCAGCTTCAGGCCGCTGGCGCTTGCTTCCTTTATCAGACTCGCCACGCCGGGGCGCAGGGGGATTGTGCCTGCCTCGACCAGTTCGACATAGTGGCGGGTCTTGGTCCTGTGCAACTTCTCCACCAGTGCGGCGAAATCGGGACGGGAGGCAGTTGCCGGATCGATGTTTTTGACAAAGTGGCGGATGCGCTCCTTGCCGCCGGCGACGGCCAATAGCCGGCCATACAGCGCCTCGTCCCAGAGCCAGGGGAGGCCGGCCTCGGCGAATGCTGCGTTGAAGGCGATACGATGGCCGTCGCGCTCGGTTTCGGCAAGCGTGCCATCGACATCGAAAATGATTGCGGCGAGATTCATGAACAAATCCTAGCCGCAGTCAATCATAAGCACTAGTCACAAATTCTTATACAGATGATAAGCTCTGTTAAATATTGCCCGGAACCCTCCAGATGAAGAACGTCAGCCTGCGCCAGCTCAGGGTATTCGAGGCGGTGGCGCGCCGCCTCTCCTTCTCGCGCGCCGCCGAGGAACTGCACCTGACCCAGCCGGCGGTTTCCATGCAGGTGAAAAGCCTGGAGGAGGAGGCCGGCCTGCCGCTGACCGAGCAGATGGGCAAGAAAATCTTCCTCACCGACGCCGGCGCCGAACTGGCGCGCCACGCCCGCCTGATATTGCAGCAGATCATAGAGGCGGAAGAGGCGCTGGCGGCGCTGCGCGGGGTGCGCGGCGGGCGCCTGTCCATAGGCGTGGTCAGTACCGCCAAGTATTTCGCGCCGCGCCTCTTGACCGTCTTTCGCGCCGGGCATCCCGGCGTCGAGTTGCGCCTGGGTGTACACAACCGCGAAGAGATCGTGCGCCAACTGGCCGACAACGAACTCGATCTGGCCATCATGGGCAGCCCGCCGCAGGAACTGGCGACGGTCGCCGACGTCTTCGCAAGCCACCCTCTGGTGATCATCGCCCCGCCCGACCATGCTCTTGCCAAGCGCCGCCGCATCGCCCCGATTGATTTGGTCGCCGAGACCTTTCTCATCCGCGAACCGGGATCGGGCACGCGGAGCGCCATGGAGCGCTATTTCACCGAACAGGGCGTGGCGCTGAAAAGCACCTTCGAGATGAGCAGCAACGAAACCATCAAGCAGGCGGTGATGGCCGGCATGGGGCTCTCCTTCATTTCCGAGCACACCATAGGTCTGGAACTGGCGGTGGGCCGCCTGATCCGGCTGCGCGTCGTGGGCACGCCGGTGCTGCGCCAGTGGCAGGTCGTGCGCCGCGCCGAGAAACAGTTGCTGCCGCTGGCCGAAGCCTTCATCGCCTTCCTGCGCAAGGAGGGGACGGCTCTGATTAGCGCCTCCTGACGTATCCCTATTTTCGGCAAAGAAATACAATTTAAGAATGACATCCCGCTTCCATTGTCCCGGCCCGCTCAAAGAGGGCCAAATAATCGCCCTGCCGGCGCCGGCGGCGCACCATGCGTTGCGTGTGCTGCGCCTGTGTGCTGGCGATGAGGTGGTGCTGTTCGACGGCACGGGAGGCGAATGGGTCGGCCGCCTGGTCGAGGCGGGACGCTCTCTTCAGGTTGAACTCGGAAATCATCGCGCAATCGAGCGCGAGGCTCCCCTGAAACTGACTTTGGCTCAGGCGCTGCCCGCCGCAGACAAGATGGACTGGGTGGTGCAGAAGGCGGTGGAGTTGGGCGCTGCGGCGATTGCCCCGCTCGCCGCCCGGCGCAGCGTGGTGCGCTTGTCCTCCGAGCGGGCGGAGAAGCGATTGCTGCATTGGCGGCAGGTCATGATATCGGCCTGCGAGCAATGCGGCCGCAACCGGCTGCCCAGTCTCTCGCCTCTTCTTGATCTGCCGCATTATCTGACGCAGCCGGCGGTGGGAAATGAGACCCGGCTCCTGCTCTCGCCGCACCAGGGGCTGCGCCTGTCTGCCTTGCCGCGGCCGGCGGCAGGCGTGACGCTGCTGGTCGGGCCGGAAGGCGGCTTCACCGAGGAAGAGGTGGATGCTGCGCGATCGGCCGGTTTCCAGGCGGTGGCTCTCGGCCCTCGCGTGCTGCGGACGGAAACCGCCGGAATCGCTGCCATTGCAGCCATCATGGCCCTTTGGGGGGATTTTTAGTGCCCGTTTATTGCAGGCAAAGCCGGCGATAATTACGGGCACTTACACCTGCGCAGCAGGTGCGAGTGCAGAGTATCAGGTGTTAAGGAGGAGGCCTTGATGTTCGAATCTGCTGAACTCGGTCATAGGGTGGACAAGAAGACTGACGCCAAGACCGTGCCGACGCAGCGCGCAGATCTGCTCGAGTCTGCATTGCAGGGCAAGGGCTGATAACATTCAGCCGACGACAGAGGGGGCAGGCATGGCGGTAGAGGAAAGCGTAGCGAACGAAGGGGCGGGGCTGGTGGCCTGGGTGCGCCAGGCCGCGCCTTATATCCATGCTTTTCGCGGTCGCACCTTCGTCATCGCCTTCGGCGGCGAAGTGCTCGCCGGCGAGCCCGACATCGCCCAGGCGCTGGCGCAGGACTTCAATCTTCTGGAGAGCCTGGGGATTCGCCTGGTGCTGGTGCATGGCGCGCGGCCGCAGATAGATGCCGAAATGCTCAGGCGTGGGCGGACGCCGATATTCCACAAGGGACTGCGGGTGACAGACAGCGCCGCCCTGGAGTGCGTCAAGAGCGCGATGGGCGTGACGCGCATCGAGATCGAGGCGCTGCTCTCCCAGGGATTGCCCAACACGCCTATGGCCGGCGCCTGGATGCGCGTCACCGGCGGCAACTTCATCACCGCCAAGCCGGTCGGCGTGGTCGGCGGCGTCGATTACCAATACACCGGCGCGGTGCGAAAAATCAATGCCGACGAGATCCGCGCCGATCTCGATCAGCAGAACGTGGTGCTGATCACGCCGCTGGGCGTCTCTCCCACGGGCGAGATTTTCAACCTCGCCTGGGAGGAAGTGGCCGAGGCTGTCGCCGTCTCCCTGAAGGCGGACAAGCTGATTTTTCTCTGCGCTGCGAAGGGTTTAGTCGACAAGAAGGGTGGCTTGATCGAGGCGGTTACTGCCGACGACGCCGACCGCCTGGTCTCCGGCCGCGTCAAGCAGGCGCCGGAACTGGCGCGGGTGCTGCCTGCCGCGCTTTCCGCTTGTCGCGCGGGCGTTGGCCGTGTGCATTTTCTCGACAGCAGGGCGGACGGCGCCATGCTGATGGAGTTTTTTACCCGCGCCGGCGTCGGCACGGTGTTGACCCAGGCGCCGCTGGCGCGGCTGCGCGAGGCCACGGTAGACGACGTCGCTTCCGTGCTCGCCCTGATCTCCCCTCTCGAGGCGGACGGCACCCTGGTCAAGCGCAGCCGCGAGCGCATCGAAATGGAGATCGGTCATTTCTCGGTCATGGACCATGATGGGGCCATCGTCGCCTGCGCCGCGCTCTATCCCTTCACGGGCGAAAAGGATGCGGAGATGGCCTGCCTCGTCGTGATGCCGGAATACCGCCGCAGCGGCTGCGGCGAGCAGATGCTGAAGCATATCGAGGCGCGGGCGAAGAAGCTGAAGCTGAAACGCCTGTTCGTGCTGACCACGCGCGCCGCACACTGGTTCATAGAGCACGGATTTGCGGAGGGCAGCGTTGGCGAATTGCCTGAGGCCAAACGCGAGCTCTACAACTACCAGCGCCGCTCGAAGGTGCTCGCGAAAACGCTCTGACGTCTTATCCGGGCGGCTCGCGATAGCCCGCTGTCGGCCGAGTCGCCGACAGGATTCCCTTAGCAGCCGCAGCCGCTGTTGCATCTTAAATACCTATGGCATAATCTGCGTGGGAGCATCCCCATGCCAGATGGCTAGCCGCCTTGAAAACTGACCGAGTCCGATATGCTCACCAGCGCCGGCTTCTGGAGGAATGCGCTGGCGAAGTTTGCCTGGTGGCTGACAGAGAGACAGCATGATGTTCTATGCTCTGCGCCCCCTGTTTCAATCACTGCGCTCGCGACTGCTTCCGGGCGGCCGCGACCTGCACACCTTGCAGGAGAGCGAGGCGAAATTTCATATCATCGCCGACTATACTTTTACCGCCGAGGCCTGGTTCAACCCGCAGGGCAGGCTGATCTGGGTGAGCCCAGCGATCGAGCGCGTCACCGGCTACACGCCGGAGGAATGCCTGCAGGCTGAAAGTCTGATCGAACTACTCGTGTACGAAAGAGACCGCCGCTTTGCCCTGGAGACTGCCTTGCGGGCAATGAAAGGCGGCCCGGGGCGGAATTTCGAAACCCGTCTGATGAAGAAGAATGGCGAGCAGGTCTGGGTCGCGCTCAACTGGCAGGCGGCTCATGATGTGGATGGCGGCTTTCAGGGGCTGCGTGTTTCCGTCGCCGAGATTCAGGAGCGCAAGGAGGCAGAACTGCGCCTGCTCGACACCGTGGCCGAACTGCGCCGCGCCCAGGGGCTCCAGGAATCTTACCTGCGCCGCAGCAATGACGAGCGTGCCCGCCTGGCAGCACTCCTCAATGTGATGAAGATCGGCGTCTTGTTCGTCGATGCTGACGACAGGGTGCTCTATTGCAACAACGCCTTTCGCCGCATCTGCGGCTTCGCCGAGGAGGAGAACCTGACCAGCATGCGCACCGAGGTTCTGCTTGAACGCAGCGCCGGGCTTCGCGCCGACAACCCGGCTTTCCTCGCCCATCTCAAGGAGGTGAAGGCGGAGTCCGAGACCAGCGTGCCCTTCGAGATCAAGCTCGTCGATGGGCGAGTCATCACGGAAATTTCGACGCTGGTGCAAAGCGCAGAGTCGGGTCGTTATAGCGGCCGCCTGTGGACCTACGAGGATGTCACAGAGCAGAAGCGCAACGGCGAGCAGTTGATCCAACTCGCGACACGAGACCCTCTCACCGATCTTTTCAATCGCCGCCGCTTCCACGAGGAACTGCAGCGCATGCTGGCCGATGCTGGCCGGCGCAAGGTCGAGGTCGGCCTGCTCATGGTGGATCTCGACGGCTTCAAGCCGATCAATGACACGTTCGGGCATCAGGCCGGGGACCTGGTTCTGGTCACGATCGCGCGCGAAGTCGGGGCCATCATCCGCCGCAACGAAATGATGTTCCGCTTGGGCGGCGACGAGTTCGCCGTGCTGGCCTCGGACACCGCAGAGGATGACATGATCGGTCTCGCCAGCCGCGTCGGCGAGCGCATCGGGGCGATGCACTTCGAATTCGCCGGCCATCCGGCAACGGTCACCGCCAGCCTCGGCATCGCACTTTATCCGCAACACGCCGGCAGCGATCATGACCTCATTGCCTGCGCCGACCATGCCATGTACCAGGCGAAGGGCGGCGGCAGGAACCGCTGGCGGGTTTATCAGGCGGCGAAATGAAGGCACAGGATGGATACGCAATTCGCGCTACAATCCTGCCATCTTGTTTTGAAAGGGAACCCGATGGCGCGCATGGTGAAATGCATCAAACTGGGTCGCGAGGCCGAGGGCATGGATTTCCCGCCCATGCCTGGCGAGCTCGGCAAGTGGCTTTATGAGAACGTATCCAAGGAAGCGTGGCAGCAGTGGATCAAGCTGCAGACCATGCTGATCAACGAGAACCGCTTGAGCCTGGCCGATGCCAGCGCCCGCAAGTATCTTTCCGAGCAGGTGAGAAAGCACTTCCAGGGCGAAGGCGCCGACAATATCTCGGGCTTCACACCGCAGTAATCGACTACCTTGCCCCCGGCCCGGAGCCTCCGCTTCGCTCCGTCGCCCGGCGCGGTTCTCCGATCACGCCGAAAGGCCGGCAGTAAGTATCAGCCGGCCACTTCCCGCTCTATCGCCTCCAGGCCGATGTGGCGCACATCGCGTCCCTTGGCCATGTAGATCACATATTCCGAAATATTCTTGGCATGGTCGCCGATGCGCTCGATCGACTTGGCGATGAACAGGAGATCCAGGGAGCGCGTGATGGTGCGCGGGTCTTCCATCATGAAGGTGATGAGTTGACGCATGATGGCCTTGAATTCCGCGTCGACCTCCATGTCCTGGCGCACCACCTGCGCGGTTGCGGTGAGATCGAGGCGGGCGAAGGCGTCGAGCGCCTTCCTCAGCATGTCAATGGTGGTGTCGACCATGTGACGAAGCTCGATGTGCGGCATCAGCGAAAGGTCGGCGCCGTGAATGGACTTCGCCATTTTCGCGATTTTTTTCGCTTCGTCGCCGACGCGCTCCAGATCGGTGATGGTCTTGATCACCATCATCACCATGCGCAGGTCGACGGCTGTGGGCTGGCGGCGCGCGATGATATGGGTGCAGGCCTCGTCCAGTTCGACTTCGAGACGATTGACCTGCTGGTCGTTGTCTATGGTCTGCTCTATCAGTTGCAGGTCCCCTTCGGCCAGACCTTCCATGGCCTTGATGATCTGCTGCTCGACCAGGCCACCCATCTGCAGCACGCGGGTGCGGATGTTCTCGAGGTCGGCGTCATACTGCTTGACGATATGTTCATTGCTCATGGCGATCCCTGACTTTTCTCAACTGCCCTAATCTATCAGGAGATTATGACGGAATTGTTGCAGAAGTCACGGTCTTGACGCCAGCGGCTGTCGCCAGGAGCAGAATGTCTGCGGCGCGCCTCGCGAACAGGCCGTTGGTGACGACGCCGACGATGCGGTCGATGGCGGTCTCCAATGCCACGGGGTCGGCGATGGACAGGCCATGCAGGTCGAGAATGAGATTGCCGTTATCGGTGATGAAGTTCTCGCGCAGTGTCGCTTGCCCTCCCAGCTTGGCCAGTTCGCGGCCGACATAGGCGCGCGCCATGGGAATGACTTCCACCGGCAGCGGGAACCTGCCCAGGGTCTGGACCAGTTTGCTCTGGTCGCAGAGGCAGACGAAGGTCTTCGCCACCGCAGCGACGATTTTCTCGCGGGTTAGCGCGCCGCCGCCGCCCTTGATCATCATCAGGCTCATGTCGATCTCGTCCGCGCCATCGACATAGATGGGCAGGTCCTCGACCTCGTTGAGGTCGAAGACGCGGATGCCATGGCCCTGGAGACGAACCCTTGTCGCCTCGGAACTGGCCACTGCGCCTGCGAGGCGGTCCTTGATCGCCGCCAGTTCATCGATGAAAAAGTTGGCTGTCGAACCCGTGCCGACGCCGATGATGGCGTGGGTCCCGATGTTTGCCGCGACATGGTCGCGCGCCGCGCGCGCCACCGCCTGTTTCTGTTCGTCCTGGGTCATTGCGATCATCCTTGTGTAGGTCGGGCTTCAGCCCGACAAGTCGGCCTAAAGGCCGACCTACCGTTTGCGCATGGGGGGAAGGTCTGTGCAATGACCCTCTGCAGCCTCTGCAGCCAGGCCTATGGATTCGCCCAGGGTCGGATGGGGGTGTATGGTCTTGCCGATGTCCAGGCTGTCTGCACCCATCTCTATCGCCAGCGCCACCTCGCCTATCAGGTCGCCGGCATGGGGGCCGACGATGGCGCCGCCGATGATGCGGTGCGTTTCGCTGGAGAAGAGCAGCTTGGTGAAGCCGTAGTCGGCGCCGTTGGCGATGGCGCGGCCGGAGGCGGCCCAGGGGAAGAGTCCCTTCTCGAAGGCAACCCCCTGCGCCTTCGCCTGTTCCTCGGTGATGCCCACCCAGGCGATCTCCGGATCCGTATAGGCGACGGAAGGGATCACCGTCGCGTCGAAGAAGGATTTCTGTCCCGCCGCCGCCTCGGCGGCGACATGCCCCTCATGCACCGCCTTGTGCGCGAGCATGGGTTGGCCGACGAGGTCGCCTATGGCGAAAATGTGCGGCACGTTGGTTTTCATCTGCCGGTCGACCTTGATGAATCCTCTGTTGTCTACGGCGACGCCGGCCTTCTCCGCCTCCAGTTTCGCCCCGTTGGGTGTGCGCCCGACTGCGACGAGAATCATGTCATAGAGTTGCGGACCCGGCGCCTGCTCGCCCTCGAATGTGACCTTGAGCCCATCTGCCAGGGCCTCGACCGCTGTCACCCGGGTCTTCAGCATCACTTTCTCGAAGCGCTTGGCGTTCCTCTTCTCGAACACCTTGACCAGATCGCGGTCGGCTCCCGGCATCAGTCCGTCCAGCATCTCGACCACGCTGATTCGGGCACCCAGCGCCGAATACACCGTGGCCATCTCGAGACCGATGATGCCCCCGCCGATCACCAGAAGATGCTTTGGGATCGTACGCAGTTCCAGCGCGCCGGTGGAGTCCACGATGCGCGGATCTTCGGGCATGAAGGGAAGCTTCACCGGCTGGCTGCCGGCCGCAATGATGGCGGAGTCGAACTTCACGATCTTGATGCCGCCGGCGGTCTCGACCGCCACACGATGGTCGTCCAAAAACTTGCCCACACCCTGAATGACCTCCACCTTGCGCGCCTTGGCCATGCCTGAGAGGCCGCCCGTCAGCTTGGAGACGACGGCACTTTTATGCGCGCGCAGCTTGTCGAGATTGACTTCAGGCGCGGCGAAAGTGACGCCAAGCGAAGAGAAATGCGCTGCCTCTTCCATGACTTCGGCGACATGCAGCAGCGCCTTCGAGGGGATGCAGCCGACATTGAGGCAGACTCCCCCCAGCGTCGGGTAGCGCTCCACCAGAACAGTCTTGAGACCCAGGTCGGCGGCGCGGAATGCCGCCGAATAGCCGCCCGGGCCGGCGCCAAGAACGAGAAGCTGGCATGTGGTTTCGCTCATAGCAGTGTCCTGCCCATATCTGAAAGCAGTTGGCCGAGCAGGGAAGTGAAACGCGCCGCCTGTGCGCCGTCGATGACGCGGTGGTCGTAGGACAAGGACAGCGGCAGCAGCAGGCGCGGCGCGAATGCCTTGCCGTCCCATTTCGGCTTCGTCTCGCTCCTTGAGACGCCGAGAATGGCCACTTCAGGCGCGTTGATGATGGGCGTGAAGGCCGTGCCGCCGATGCCGCCCAGGGAGGATATCGAGAAGCAGCCGCCCTGCATTTCAGCCAGGGAGAGCTTGCCTTCCCTCGCCTTGGCCGAGAGCACCGTGGTTTCCGCGGCGATGGCAAGCACGCCCTTCTTGTCGGCATCCCTGATCACCGGCACGACCAGTCCATTGGGCGTGTCGGCGGCGAAGCCGATGTGGAAGTAGTTTTTGAGGACGAGATTGTCGCCGTCCAGGGATGCATTGAACTCGGGATACTTCTTCAGGGCGGACACCGCGGCCTTGATGAGGAAAGCCAGCAGCGTCACCTTGACCTCGCGCTGGTCGCGGTTGACTGCGACGCGGAAGGCCTCAACGTCGGTGATGTCGGCCTCGTCGAACTGGGTGACATGAGGAATCATCACCCAGTTGCGGGCGAGATTTGCACCGGCGATTTTCTTGATGCGCGACAGCGGTTTTCTTTCGACCGCTCCGAACTTGGCGAAGTCGACCACCGGCCAGGGGAGAAGATTAAGGCCTGCGCCGGCGGGGGCAGCGCCAGTGCCCGAAGCCAGATTCGCCAGCGCACTCTTGACATAGGACTGCACGTCCTCCTTGAGGACGCGACCCTTGGGTCCGCTGCCCTTGACGCGGGTCACGTCCACGCCGAGTTCGCGCGCGAAGCGGCGCAGCGAGGGGCTGGCATGGGCTTTGGCAGAACTGCCGCCCGTCTCGGCTATGGCGGCCGCAGGTAAAGGTGCCGCAGTCTTTGCCGGCGGGGAAGCCGGCTGCGCTGCGGACTGAGATGCGGGTTGTGAAGTCGGCTGTGAAACTGGCACAGATGCGGGCTGGGACGTGGCAACTCCATCGGTTTCCAGAAGCAGCACCAGAGTGCCTTCAGAAACCTTGTCGCCGACCTTGAGCTTCACTTCCTTCACGATGCCGGCGGCAGGCGAGGGCATTTCTATGCTGGCCTTGTCGGACTCCAGGGTGAGCACACCGTCCTCTGCCTTGATATGGTCGCCGACCTTCACCATGAGTTCGATCACGGGCACGTCGTGGAAACCCCCGATGTCCGGCACTTTGACTTCCAAGATCTGCGACATGGGCATTCCTTAAACCGTGAGCGGGTTGGGCTTGTTCGGGTCGATGCCGTATTTGGCGATGGCCTCGGCGACCTTCGTCTGAATGATCTGACCGTCATCTGCGAGTGCTTTCAATGCGGCGACGGCGACGAAGTGGCGGTCGACCTCGAAGAAGTGACGCAACTTCTCGCGCGTATCCGAGCGGCCGAAACCGTCTGTGCCGAGCACGGCATAGCGGCGCGGCACGAAGGCGCGTATTTGTTCGGCGAAGGCATGGACATAGTCGGTCGCTGCGATCACGGGCCCTTGCGTCTCCTTCAGACACCGCTCGACATGGGAGAGCCTGGGCGGCTCAGCCGGGTGCAGCAGGTTCCAGCGCGCCGCGGCCTGTCCGTCGCGGCCGAGTTCGGTGAAGGAGGGGCAGCTCCAGATGTCGCTTTCCACTCCCCAGTCATCTCGCAACAGGGTCGCGGCGGCGATCACCTCGCGCAGTATCGAGCCAGATCCCAGGAGTTGGACGCGCGGTGAGTTGCCCGCTCTACCCTGCCCGAAGAGGTACATGCCTTTCAGGATGCCGCTCTCTGCGCCATCCGGCATGGCCGGGTGTTCGTAGTTCTCGTTCAGCAGCGTGAGGTAGTAGAAGACGTCCTCCTGCTCGCGGTACATCCTCCTCAGCCCGTCGGCGACGATGACTGCCACCTCGTAGGAGAAGGTCGGGTCGTAGGAGATGCAGTTGGGAATCAGGGATGACTGGATGTGGCTGTGGCCATCCTCGTGCTGCAGCCCCTCGCCGTTCAAGGTGGTGCGCCCGGAAGTGCCGCCCAAGAGGAAGCCGCGGCAGCGCGAGTCTCCCGCCGCCCAGGCGAGATCGCCGAAGCGCTGGAAGCCGAACATCGAATAGTAGATGAAGAAGGGCATCATCTGCACGCCGTGGGTGCTGTAGGCGCTGGCTGCAGCCATCCAGCTCGCCATGGCGCCCGCTTCGGTGATGCCTTCCTGAAGGATCTGGCCGTCCTTCGACTCCTTGTAGAACATCAGCTGGTCGGCATCCTGCGGTGTGTAATTCTGGCCCACCGAAGACCAGATTCCGAGCTGGCGGAACATGCCTTCCATGCCGAAGGTGCGCGACTCGTCCGCGACGATGGGCACGACATGGCGGCCTACATTCTTGTCCTTGACCAGGATGTTGAGGAGTCTCACGAAGGCCATGGTGGTCGAGAACTCCCGACCCTCTCCGGAAGCCTTGGTCACGGGCGCGAAGGCCGAGAGTGCCGGCACATCCAGTGGTTCGGCCTTCGTCCTGCGATGCGGCAGATAGCCGCCCAGGGCGAGGCGGCGCTCGCGCATATAGGTAATCTCGGGCGAGTCCGCCGGTGGCACGATGTACTCCAGGTTCTCCACCTGTTCGTCCGACAGCGGCAGTTCGAAGCGGTCGCGGAAGGCCTTGAGCGAGGTCGTGCCCATCTTCTTCTGCTGATGCGTGATGTTCTGCGCTTCTCCCGCTTCGCCCATGCCGAAGCCCTTGATGCTCTTGGTCAGGATCACGGTCGGCTGGCCGCTGTGAGCGACCGCAGCGGCATAGGCGGCATAGACCTTGTGCGGATCGTGGCCGCCGCGATTGAGCCGCCAGATGTCGTCGTCAGACCAGTTTGCGACCATGGCCTTCAGTTCTGGATACTTGCCGAAGAAGTGCTCGCGCACATAGGCTCCGTCCTTGGACTTGAAGGTCTGGTAGTCGCCATCTACGCATTCTTCCATGCGCTTTTGCAGTATGCCGGTCTTGTCCTGGGCGAGCAGGACATCCCAGTAGCCGCCCCAGATGACCTTGATGACGTTCCAGCCGGCGCCGCGGAAATCCGCCTCCAGTTCCTGGATGATCTTGCCGTTGCCGCGCACCGGTCCGTCCAGGCGCTGCAGATTGCAGTTGATGACGAACACCAGATTGTCGAGATTCTCGCGGCCGGCCAGGCCTATGGCGCCCAGGGATTCAGGCTCGTCCATCTCGCCGTCGCCCATGAAGGCCCAGACCTTGCGGTTTTCTGTCTTCGCCATGCTGCGATCGGCGAGATACTTCATGAAGCGAGCCTGGTAGATGGCCTGCAGCGGCCCAAGGCCCATGGAGACCGTCGGGAACTGCCAGAAGTCCGGCATCAGCCAGGGATGCGGATAGGACGACATTCCCTTGCGGTCTACTTCGCGGCGGAAGTTGTCCATCTGCTCGCGGGAGAGACGCCCGAGCATGAAGGCCCGCGCGTATACGCCCGGGCCGGAGTGACCCTGAAAATAGATCAGGTCGCCGCCGTGATCTGCTGAAGGTGCGCGCCAGAAATGGTTGAAGCCGACGTCGTAGAGCGTGGCGGCGGAGGCGAAGCTGGCGATATGGCCGCCCAGTGTCGAGTCCTCCTTGTTCGCCCGCAGCACCATGGCCAGCGCGTTCCAGCGCACATAGGCGCGGATCTTGTTCTCCAACTCGTGGTTGCCCGGGTTGGGCGTCTCCTTGCCGGGCGGGATGGTGTTGATGTAGGCGGTGGTGGCCTTGTAGGGAAGGTTTATTCCTTCGCTGCGCGCGAACTCGACCAGGCGCTCTATCAGGTAATGGGCGCGCTCGCCACCCTCCTCTGCGATCACGCTTTCCAGGGCATCGAGCCACTCCTGGGTTTCCTGCGCATCAAGATCGACGTGGGGCGGGGTGTAGGGCAAGGCGGGCATGGTTGTCTCCTTCTTGAGAGCCCGCTTGTCGCAGGCCTTTAGGGCACAGCTTAATACGAAGTGGGAAGCGACAGCTAACTTCTCTGGTGTGTTTCACATTATAAAACCTGACTTCGTATCGTGCAATATGTCTTTCCGGCCCCCTGCCCAACGTGTTCGTATCCGGGAAATTGACGTAAATCAAGCGCACTCCTGCGTTTTGGCAATAATCTGTAAAATTACAGATTTCATTGAGGCAGGCAAAAATGGCGGCAACCCCGGCGGCAGCAACCCAAGCGACAGCGGCATCCTCCCGTGCACTTCTCTCAGGCAACGAAGCCATCTCCCGCGCCGTATGGGAGTCCGGCGTGGCTGTCGCCGCAGGCTATCCAGGCACGCCCGCTACCGAGATGCTGGAAACGTTGGCCACTTTTCCTGATCTCTATGTCGAATGGTCGGTCAATGAGAAGGTTTCGCTCGAGGTTGCGATAGGCGCCTCCATGGCCGGTTCGCGTTCCTTCTGCGCCATGAAGCATGTCGGCATGAACGTCGCCTCCGACGCCCTGATGACGCTGACCCTGACCGGAGCCAATGGCGGCCTGGTGATCGCCGTGGCCGACGACGTTGGTCTGTCCTCCTCGCAGAATGAACAGGACTCGCGCTACTGGGGCCGCTTCGCCCACCTGCCGGTGTTCGAACCGTCTGACTCCCAGGAAGCCTATCAGATGGCGAAGGCGGCTTACCTGCTTTCGGAAGAGTATCAGGTGCCAGTGCTGTTGCGCCTGACCACCCGCATCTGCCATGTCAAGGGCATGGTCAACATCGGTGAGCGAGTGCCGCACGAGGCCGCAGGCTTCGCAAAGAATGCGCGGCGCTGGGTGATGGTGCCCGGTCACGCCAAGGAGCGCCTGCCGCTGATGTTCGAGCGCGAGCAGACGCTGCGTTCTGTTTCCGAGGAGTCGCCCTTCAACTTCGTAACCGAGGGAAGCGATAGCCGCATCGGCTTCGTCGCTTCGGGTCCGGTTTGGATGCATGTGCGCGAAACCTTTCCCGATGCGCCGCTGTTCAAGCTCGGCTTCTCCTGTCCGGTGCCCCTGGAGAAAATCCGCGCCTTTGCCGCAACGGTCGACAGGCTTCTGGTGGTCGAGGAGACCGAGCCTCTGGTGGAAATGGAATTGAAGGCTGCTGGCATCGCATGCCTGGGCAAGGACGTCCTGCCGAAGATCGGAGAACTCGCCCCGGAAATCCTCAGGCCAGCCGTGGCGCGACTGTTCGGCGAAACCCTGCCGGAGCCCGCCCTCAAACCGGCCAAGGTTTTTCCGCGGCCGCCGACGATGTGCGTGGCCTGTCCCCACCTCGGCGTCTATTACACCTTGGCGCAACTGAAGAACGTCACCGTCGCCGGCGACATCGGCTGTTACACCCTGGGCGCAGGCCATCCCTGGAACGCGCTTGATTCCACCATTTCCATGGGCGCCTCGATGGGTGTCGCCCTCGGCCTCGACAAGGGACGCGGCGCCTCCGACCGCGACAGGAAAATCGTCGCCGTGATCGGCGACTCCACCTTCATGCACATGGGCATGCAGGGTCTCCTGGACATCACCTACAATCGCGGCAATGTCACCGTCCTCCTGCTCGACAATCGCACCGTCGGCATGACCGGCGGCCAGGACAATCCCGCTTCCGGCCGCGACATCCACGGTCTGGGCTCGCCCCGCGTCGATTTCGCGAAGCTTTGCGAGGCGCTCGGTGTCGCGCCCGAGCGCATCCGCAAGGTGGACCCCTACCAGTTGCCGGTGCTGTTCAAGGCGCTGCGCGAGGAGACCAAGATTCCCGGCCCCTCGGTCATCATCACCGACCGCCCCTGCGTCCTGATAGACGACTACGAGAGTCTGAAGCCTTATACTGTCATCAGTGACAAATGCACTGGCTGCGGCAACTGCGTGGACATCGGTTGCCCGGCGATTCATGTGAACCGCCGCGAGAAGGTGGTGAAGCCATCGGGCAAGGAGGTCGAGTTGCAATTCGTGGACATCGAGACCGCCGCCTGCACCGGTTGCGGCCTCTGCCTTCAGCCTTGCGCGCCCGATGCCATTGTCGCGGCGGTACCGGTCCATACCATCAACTTCGTGAAAAAGCTTTGATGAATACGAAAACGACCAACATCCTCGTCGTCGGCATCGGCGGCCAGGGCGTCATGACGGCCACAGAGATTCTCGCCGAGGCTGCGATCTCTCTCGGACATGACGTCAAGAAGACGGAAGTCGCCGGCATGGCGCAGCGCGGCGGCGTCGTTTCATCCCACCTGCGCTTCGGCGCCAAGGTGCTGTCGCCGCAGATTTCGCCGGGCGAGGCCGACCTCATCGTCGGTTTCGAGGCGGCAGAGACGCTGCGCTGGATACATTACCTCCGCCCCGGTGGCCTGGTGCTGATGAATACCGCGCGGCTGGTGCCGCCCGTGGTCAGCGGCGGCCTCTACGATTATCCTGAAGACCCCGTCGCGGAGATACGCGCACAGGGCATCGAAGTGTATGCCTTCGATGCCATGGCCATTGCCCTGGAACTGGGCGACGTTCGTCTGGGCAACACGGTGATGCTGGGCGCCATTGCCGACCATCTGCCTTTTCCCGCAGACGTATTGCTGGACTCCATACTGCGCCGCTTCAGGACGAGAAAGCCCGAGATGGTGGACGTCAATGCGAGCGCATTCGCTTCCGGCCGCGCCGCCGTCGTCCATTCCGAACAGACGCCGCAGCGGCACGGGGCGGGGTGCGAGGCTGTGTTGACTTGAGCGCGCAGCTGATCGACGGCAACGCCCTGTCGACTGAAATCAGGCTGCGCCTGGCCGAACGTGCTGCGGCCCTGGCAAGCAGGGGCGTCATACCCTGCCTCGCGGTCATACTCGCCGGAGAGGATCCGGCGTCTTCTGTCTACGTCAGGAACAAGGTCAATGCCTGCGAGAAGGCAGGCATGCTTTCACTGCGCGACACCTATCCTGCTGACGTCGATCCGGCCCTGGTCTTTGCCCGGATTGCTGAACTGAACGCGGATGCAAAAGTGCATGGCATACTCGTACAATTGCCACTGCCCAAGCAGTTCGACAGCCAGGCGGTGCTCGAAGCGATTTCACCGGAGAAGGACGTCGATGGTTTCCACGCGGAGAACGTCGGCGCCTTGATGCAGGGAACGCCGCGCTTCATCCCTTGTACCCCCTACGGGGTAATGGAAATGCTCAAGAGTCGGAACGTGACTCTGAAAGGGGCCGAGGCGGTGATCGTCGGGCGCAGCAATATCGTCGGAAAACCCATGGCCATGCTCCTCCTCGCTGCCGGTTGCACCGTCACCATCTGCCATTCGCAGACACGCGATCTGGCCTTCCATACCCGCCGCGCCGACATCCTGGTGGCTGCGGTGGGCAGGGAGAAAATGCTCACCGGCGACATGATCAAAGAAGGCGCCACGGTGATTGACGTCGGCATCAACCGTATGGCCGACGGGAAACTCTGCGGCGATGTCGATTTCGCCTCGGCCTGCGCAGTCGCCGGCCTGATCACGCCCGTGCCCGGCGGTGTCGGCCCGATGACCATCACCATGTTATTGTCCAACACCATAGAGGCGGCCGAGCGCGCCGCGGGAAAGAGAGCCAAGACATGAACCAGCAGCCACAGGTGGCCATCGTGATGGGCTCGGACTCGGACTGGCCGGTGCTGCGTGCGGCTGCCTTGACGCTCAAGGATTTCGGTATTGCCTACGAGGCCCGGGTGCTTTCCGCACATCGCACACCCGATGCGGCAATCGCCTACGCTGCTGCTGCTGCCGGGCGCGGCATCAGGGTCCTGATCGCGGCGGCGGGCGGCGCCGCGCACCTGGCCGGCGTGATGGCCGCCAAGAGCGAGTTGCCGGTGCTCGGTGTGCCCATGCCATCGAAACATCTGCAGGGACTCGACTCCCTGCTGTCCACGGTGCAGATGCCCGGCGGCATTCCCGTCGCCACCTTCGCCATCGGCGAGGCGGGGGCGACCAATGCCGCGCTGTTCGCGGTATCCGTACTCGCCTTGAGCGATGCCGGCCTGGCGAAAATGCTCACGGATTTCTGCCTGCGCCAGAGTGAGAAAGTCCTGGCCAAGACCCTGCCCGACCTGCCTTGAAGGCGGCGGTTGAGGCCGGGATGGCTGCCGAGATTGCTCGCGCGGTGGCGTTGCTGCGGGCCGGAGAGTTAGTCGCCTTTCCCACCGAGACTGTCTATGGTTTAGGCGCGGATGCCGCGAATCCGCAGGCGGTTGCGAAAATTTTCGCGGCCAAGGAGCGCCCCGCCAATCATCCTTTGATCGTTCATCTTGCGGCAGCTGCCGACATCGATGATTGGGCGCGCGAGATTCCGGATGCGGCCTATAAGCTCGCGACCGCCTTCTGGCCCGGACCCCTGACCCTGATTCTGAAACGATCTGCCAAGGTGCCAGACGCAGTCACCGGCGGTCAGGACACGGTCGGCCTGCGCGTGCCGGATCATCCGCTGGCGCTGGAGCTGCTCTCCGAGTTCAACGGAGGCATAGCGGCGCCGTCGGCCAATCGTCACGGCCGCATCAGTCCGACCACTGCGGCTCATGTGCATAGAGAGCTCGGAGAAACCGTTTCCATGGTGTTGGACGGCGGGCCCTGTCAGGTCGGCATCGAGTCTACCATCGTCGATCTCTCACGCGGCGCTCCGGCCATTCTGCGGCCAGGCGCCATCACCGCTGCTGACATTTCCCGCGTCTTAGGCGTAGCCCCCGGCGAGGGAGGGAAAGACAAGCCTCGCGTATCCGGATCGCTCGCCAGCCATTACGCGCCGGAGACGCGTTTGCGCGTGTTGGGTCGCCACAGTCTCCTGCCGGCAGTGCAGACCGCCTTGGCTGCGGGGCAGAGGGTCGCCGTCATTGCGCGTTTCTCCAGGCCATGGGACGCCACGGGCCTGGACTGGGTTGCCGCTCCCGAGGATGCCAAGGGCTATGCCTTCGAGCTCTACGCCACCCTGAGGATGCTGGACGAATCCGGCGCTGACCTGATTCTGGTCGAGGCGCCGCAGTCCACAGAGGAGTGGCAGGCCGTCGCCGACCGCCTGCAGCGTGCCGCTCGCGGCTCGGGCGCTGAAGATGAAACCTGAAGGCCCAAAGTTTTTGGTATACTCCGCGCCTCGTGTGGGGAAGTAGCTCAGCTGGGAGAGCGCTGCGTTCGCAATGCAGAGGTCGGGAGTTCGATCCTCCTCTTCTCCACCATCCAACAGTCCAAAGCAGTCCGATAAAGGCCGGTAAGCCCAGTAAACTCAAGGCTTCCGGCCTTTTTCTTGTCCAATCCAGTCCATACGACACTATTACAATCTGCTGGTATTGGGGGTAGTATTGCTGGTATTCCGCTGGTCCTGATGGTGGTATACCAACATTAACGAGGCTGCCATGCCACTCAGCGATACAGCGATTCGCAATGCCAAGCCCACCGCCAAGGCTTCTCGGTTAGCGGACGAGAAGGGACTCTATCTTTTCATATCTCCATCGGGGGGCAAGCTGTGGCGGTTTAATTATCGCTTTGACGGAAAACAGAAGACGCTTGCTCTTGGTAGTTATCCCGATGTTCCTCTTGCCAGCGGCGAAGTTGATGGCCGGCGGATCGAGGGAGCGAGAGAGAAGCGCGATAACGCCCGTAAGTTACTCGCTGGTGGGATTGATCCTAGCGAAAATCGGAAAGTTCAGAAGGCGGCTAGGGTTGAGCAGTCAGCTAATAGCTTTGAAGTGGTTGCGCGTGAGTGGTTCGCCAAATTTAAACCCGGCTGGGCGATTACTCATTCGGAAAAGATAATAAGGCGGCTAGAAAAGGATGTGTTCCCGTGGCTTGGTGCTAGGCCAATTTGTGAGATTGGCGCGCCGGAACTGTTGCAGTGCCTTCGCCGCATAGAAGGTCGTGGAGCGTTGGATACGGCGCACCGGGCACATCAGAACTGTAGTCAGGTATTTCGCTATGCTGTCCAGACTGGGCGATCAGTACGCGACCCATCTAGTGATCTACGCGGTGCGTTGCCGCCTGCCAGACGTGAGCACTATGCATCAATCACAGAGCCTGATGAGGTAGCACAACTGCTGAGGGCCATCGATGGCTTTCGCGGCACGTTTGTCGTGCAGTGTGCGTTGCGGCTATCCCCCTTGTTCTTTGTCCGACCCGGTGAATTGCGTAAGGCCAAGTGGACGGACTTCAATCTTGACAAAGCGGAATGGTGCTATTTCGTCACCAAAATCAAGAAGGATCTTATTGTTCCGCTGGCGTCGCAAGCGGTAGCGATCCTACGCGAATTACACGCTCTTACAGGACATGGAACACATGCCTTTCAGGGGCGCGACCCCAAAAAGCCAATGAGCGGTGCGGCAGTGAATGCGGCGCTTCGACGGATGGGGTACGACACCAAGACAGAAATTACCGGGCATGGTTTTCGGGCGATGGCGCGAACGATACTGCATGAGGAACTGCACTTCAATCCAGAAATCATCGAGCACCAACTGTCGCACAAGGTTCCTGATGCACTGGGTGATACATACAATCGGACGAAATTCCTCAAGGACCGCCGCGAGATGATGCAACAATGGGCTGACTACTTGGACAAACTCAAGGCTGGCGCTGACGTGATTCCGCTGCACGGGAACGCTTTGTTAGCCGGCACGATCAATCGATAGCGGACTACATTCTCTCCAGGACTACATTCTCTCCTTGTGGATGTTGTTGCCCCATGCTATCTTAGTGTCAATCCCTGACTCACACCAATGAGTCTTGTTAAGCCTGTAGGCAGTGTGATGGCTGGTTGCAGGGGAAGTGGGAACTGAAAGTTGCCTAGTACTCCATCGCGGCAACCGTAGGCCGGTATGTCAAGTGACGACCCGTAAGTCCATTGCGGGGAGCCACATACGCAGGATAAGGGCGCAACGCTCCGCCTAGCGCAACGCTAGGGCAGGAGAGCAACGGACGGTATTACGTTCGTTGCCGTTCACACAACTACCAACGGTAGAAACGCGGCAAGCGGACGCATCCGAAAGGAAGCGTTATGTCCGTACTACTCAAGGCACTGCTCAACACAGGCGCCACCTCTGCATCATCGTTGCCCGAAACAGGATTCCTGCGCCTGAAACAAATCATCGGCAACCGCAAAGCGATTCCGCCCACCCCGCCGATCATCCCCGTCTGCAAGTCGTCGTGGTGGTCAGGCGTAAGGTCTGGTCGCTTTCCCAAGCCGGTAAAGTTGGGCAAGCGCACCACCTGTTGGCGCGTTGAGGACATCCGCGCGCTTATAGCCATCGCTTCGACGGAGGGCATCTAAATGAAAAACGCCCGCCCCCAAACTTCAGAAGCGAGCGCCCTCGACAAGCGCAATAATACGCCACCACCAGCATTTGCAGGTTGCCTTTCTTCGGCGGAAGACTTTGACACACTGCCTACCGAAATGCGCGATGCTCGCCGGTGGCTGGTGTGGAAATCCGTGCCCAACGACGACCCGACCAAGAAACCGCGCAAGGTTCCCTACTACGTCAACGGCGTAGCCCGTCACGGCGCGCTCGACTCCCCCTCCGATATTGCCCAACTGGGCACTTTCACCGACGCACTGCTCGCGCTGAACACTGGCCGCTATACCGGCTTGGGGTTTGCTCTTGGGCCTGACGGCACCGGCAGCGTCTGGCAGGGTATCGACCTCGACGATATTCCTAACCGTCCTACTCTGGGCTACATCGCGGAGGACATGCCGGGTTACACCGAGGTCAGTCCTAGCGGCAACGGGATGCACGGCATCGGCTACGGTCGTCCTTTCGACTCGCTCGGCAGCAACAGTACAGGCATCGAGGCATATTCAAGCGGCAGATTTTTCACCGTCACCGCCGACGGCGCGGGCATTCATCCGCCAACTGACATTGCTGACTTCGTCGAGAGGCGGTTGGCTCCGATGCATCGAGGCCGACAAGAGTCGCCAACCAACGAGGTGCAGGCCATCGAGGTGTTGTCGCCGCTAACCATCTCGGAATTGCGAAGCGCCTTGCTTCACATGAGATCTGATGATCGTGAGCTATGGGTTCGCATTGGACATGCACTGAAGACGTTAGGCGATGTTGGGCGTGGTCTTTGGCTTGACTGGTCAGCAACGTCTGCCCTGTTCGACCCCAAGGCCGACGCCAAGACATGGGACGGCTTCAAACCCACGCGCACGGGGCACCCCGCAGTGTTCGCTGAGGCACAGAAGCAAGGATGGGTGAACCCTGCCAGCAAAGCCGCCAGCCTGCCGACGACAGACACCAGTGCTGCCGCGACCAAGCCAGCAGGCTTCACGTTCGTTCAAGCGCATGACCTATTGTTCAAGCCTGAGCCTGTGCCGTGGTTGATCGATCGCATGATTGAGCGCGGCAGTCTGTCCACGCTCTTCGGTGCCAGCGGCTGCGGTAAATCGTTCGTTACTATCGACATGGGCTGTTGTATCTCCACTGGCACCATGTGGCATGGCAAGGCGACTGAACCCGGCGCAGTGTTCTACATCGCCGGCGAGGGGCATGCCGGTATTCGGCGTCGCCTGAAGGCGTGGGAAATTCACAGCGGCACGTCACTTCAGGATGCACCGTTGTTCATCTCAACCTGTCCGGCGGCGCTGATGGATGAGGGGAGTGCACTTGCCGTGGCGACTGCCGCTGAGGCATTGGTTGCAGAGCATGGTGTGCCGACACTGTTCATCGTCGATACGCTGGCGAGGAACTTGGGCAACGGTGATGAAAATTCCAACGCGGACATTGGTGTGTTCATCAACAATATCGACGTTCGTCTGCGGATGCGTTTTGGTGCGACTGTTCTCATTGTTCATCACACAGGCTGGACTGATAAGGAGCGCGGGCGCGGAGCATCAGCCATGCGCGCCGCGATGGACAGCGAGTACCGTCTGGACTTCATCGGTGACATTCGTTCTCTGGTTTGCACCAAGGCCAAGGAGTCTGAGATCTTGACGCCGATGAACTTCACCCTTGAGCAGATTGTGCTTAATGGGTGGGCTGACGCCGACGGCGAACTGATGACATCTGCGGTATTGGTATCCACCGCCGAAACACCGAACACCAAGCCGAAGGGTTTAACGGGCGCTAACCGCATTTGTCTTGACGCGCTGGCACACGCTTTGCAGGCAGAGGGTAAAGCGCCCACAGAGCCGTTACGGGCAGCTATGGGCATGTTCGCACCCCAGCGCGTCGTGACTGAGGAGGTGTGGCGGCAACGCGCCTACGCCGAAGGGATTTCGGACGGTGAGCAGGATGCGAAGAAGAAGGCTTTTGGCCGGAGCCGGAAGGCGTTACTGGACATGAAGAAGGTCAGCACTTGGGAGGGGGATTACTGGCTGGGTGACATTGCACCGGACGGTGTAAAGGTGGAAAAAGTTGAGGAGGCTCAATCAGACGACGAGGAAATCTGATCCTAACGGGACACGGGACAAGAGCGGGACAAAACGGGACAAATGTCCCGTGTTCCTAACCTTAGACGGGACAGACAGGGACACACTCCTATAGGAGTGTCCCGTGTCCCGGTGAAGGAATGATTGATTTCTTCAATATTTGAGAAGCAACGGGACATGACCAAAATCGACACTTTCACGCCCAACCCGTCGGGCTACCTGCCCGACGGCACACCCGTCTTCGTCCTGCGCGCCATCGCCGCCGCGCACGGTTTGACCGCCGCCGGTTGCACGGATGCGTTTAATGACTGCTGGTGGATCTCGCGTCAGCCCGGCGGCGTGGCGCTGTTGCAGGCCGGGGTGATGCGCGCCGACGACCCACGGATTCATCCGGTGCAGTGACCGCAGCAGGCTTTAAAAGGCCCCAGATCGACTAAAGATCCGCGCAGTGCCGTACCCCTCTCCCTCCCCCGCGCTAATCGACTAGCGGTCGTCCTGGTGCCTCTGGTCGCCCTGCCGCTGGAATCGAGGCGTCACTCCCCGCCCCCACCGGCCCCCTGCTGCGGCCATGTGGCCCCCCCTAGGTGCGCTGCCGGCCCTGCCGGCTAGACCGCGCGCGGGATCAGTGCTGTCGCAACTTACCTTTAGGTATTGCGGCGGTGGATGGGGCGGCGGAGTGGTCTGATGCCCGGAAGCTGCCTCTGGCCGGAGCGTACAGTCGGCCATTACCGGCCCTCCAGAGAGCAGAAAATGGAGTTTTTTGACGTCCGCTGCAAGGTCACATTGCTGCCTCTGAGGTAGCCCCTCCGCCCGCGAGGGGTCCCTGCGCGGCGCATTGACGCCACCGCCTGCGCGCGGCGTCAGGGAATTACTACCTCCGGAAGTTGTACCCGTAGTTTTCCGGGTATTAATTTGAGCTGACAAACTATAGTGTGTGTCAGCCATAAGTTCTGGGCGGAATGCGGCGCCGAAAAAGGGCAGCGGATTCGGTTTCCTTGAAGCAACCCCTGATGCAGTAGGTATTTCCGGCCAAAACCCGCCGCCTGCGATTTTGCTCCATTGCGAACGCTCGTTCTACGTCACTAAACTTTAGTTCAGTTGTTAAAGATTGGCTCAGAAGGTAATCTGTGTTTAAAAATCAGATCAGCTTCTTAAGCTGGCGACCTGTTGAGGGAGACGGCATCATGATCAGTGCAGTAGAACGGCTGGCAAGCGAATTGGTAAAACTGTCCGCAGCAGACTGGACAAAACTCTCCGAGCTTCGCTGGGCTGCCGAAACGGCAGAACTGCTCGACGAATTCGGGCGCGGCTCCGTAACGACTGTCACTGCCGGCGAGGCGTTGGTCGATGATGCCCCTCCGAAATTGATTGTCCGATCATGGAACCAGGCCAGCTGTGACATAAGTTAGCTATTGTCCAGATTCACTCTTTGCTGCACTTGCTAGAATCATGACGCCTAATGAGAGTCGTTGCAGGTCGAGATGCTTTCGGCATTCCAGTCGAGCGTCGTATGTTAGCCAAAAAACGATTCCCCACCCATGAGTGATCGCAAGCGACTGAACGCCAGTTCTCCCTTTGCACAGAGGCTTCTTCTCGGTACGGCATTGCTGATCTTTGGTTGCGTTATCGGCTGGAATCTCAACAGCACACACAACAAAATCGATACTAGCGAGAGTGTTCGACTTTCCACCCTGCTCAGTGTCATCGATAAGAACCTTACTACCCAGCTAAAAGCTACAAATAAGGCGATTGATTCCCTTCGCACTGATTTGGTTCTACTAAGATCGCAAAAAGAAGGCAAGGCGCTGATCAATAACCGACTGCGATCCTTGGAAGACGCCATGCCTTGGGTTGGCAGACTGATGATCCTCGATGCGCAAGGCACAGTAATCGCCGCTGACCAGGAGGAACTCATCGGGAAGAGCTTCCATGAGCGAGAGCATTTCATGGCAGCCCGACTAAGCAACAACCCTGGCAGGCTCCACGTCGCCCCCCCCTACAAGCAAGCTCTTGGCATCTTTACAGTGGACTTGGTAAAGATCATTCAGGATGAGCATGGAAACTTTGCCGGACTCATCTCGGCGACCCTGGATCCCGAGTATCTCAATACTGTGCTGAGTGCTGTGCTCTACTCGTCTGACATGAGGGTTTCCGTCGTTCATGGCGACGGCATGATCTTCAAGAACGTTCCGTCAATTAATAGCATTGAAGGGGTGACTCTCGCCAAACCTGGAACCCTCTTCTCACGTCACCTTGAGAGCGGCCAGTCAGCAACAGTTCTCACAGGTACCGTCTTTGCTACTAACGATCAACGCATGATGGCCCAGCGGACGGTACAACTATCCTCCCCGCCAATGGACAAACCTATTGTGCTAGCGATGAGCCGCAATCTTCACGAGCTTTTCGCGCCCTGGCGTGAAGATGCCATTGAACAAGGCGGCATCTTCGGAGTAATAAGCTTGGGCGCTGTCTTGAGTCTGTTTTTCTACCAGAAGCGGCGCCTGGCTTATGAAACGCTGGTGTCCCAACGGAAGGCTGAACAAAGGGGCGCAGAAGAATTGCTACGCGAGAGTGAAAAGCATTTCCGTACCCTTGCCAACAGCGGTTCGTCGTTGATATGGACTTCCGGACCAGACAAGCTCTGCAATTACTTCAATGAGCCCTGGCTGCGCTTTACCGGGCGGACACTGCAACAGGAACTCGGCAATGGCTGGGCAGAGGGAGTGCATCCGGAGGATTTTGACCTTTGCTTACAAACCTACGTCACTGCTTTTGATCAACACAAGCCCTTCAGTATGGACTACCGCCTGCGCACCGCCGAGGGATCGTACCGCTGGATCAGGGACGATGGAAATCCGCGTTACAACAGTCATGGCGTATTTCTTGGATATATCGGCTACTGTTTCGACATCACCGAGAGCAAGCAGTTGCAGGATCAGATACGCATCGCCGCCACAGCCTTCGAGTCGCAGGAAGGCATCATGATCTCGGATGCCAATCATGTCATTCTCCGTGTGAACCGCGCCTTCACGAATATGATGGGTTTCACTGCCGAGGAAACCGTTGGCCAAAAGGCGAGTCTGCTCAGAACAACTCGTCATGATGCGGCGTTCTATGCACAGATGTGGGAGGCCATCCGCCATACCGGGACATGGCAGGGAGAAATCTGGAACCGCCGCAAGAGCGGCAAAGATGTCCTCGTATGGGCCATCATCACAGCCGTGACTGATGCCACGTGCTCCGTGACCCATTATGTCGCTACGCAGACTGATATCACAGAGCGGAAACGCATCGAGGACGACATTAAAAACCTTAACCTTGGGCTCGAAGAGCGTATTGCAGAGCGTACCGTCGAACTGTTGCACGCCAAGGACGCCGCCGAGGCGGCCAGTCACGCCAAGGACGTATTTCTCGCAACGATGAGCCACGAACTGCGTACGCCGATGAACGGCATCATGGGCATGACCGAGTTGGCGCAGCGGCGCGCCACCGATCCCAAGCAGATCGATTGGCTCAACAAGAGCAAGGTGTCGGCGAAACATCTGCTCGCCATCA
>CAIYYX010000028.1 GCA_903930535.1 uncultured Sterolibacterium sp.
AGGAGTTCCGGCAACTCGACAATCCCGAGCGCAATCGCTCCAAAGGCTATGGCCTGGGCTTGGCCATTGTCGCCAAAACCGCCCGGTTGTTGGGCGATCGGTTGTTTCTGCGCTCGGTTCCCGGCAGCGGCTCGGTCTTCGCCCTGGAGGTGCCACGCGCCGACTCCGTGGACAAGCCCGCGGAAACGGCGATGGCCGAGGAGGGGCCGTCCGGTGACCCCGTCACCATCCTGGTGATCGAAGACGACCCCATTCAAGCGGATGCCTTCGAAGCGATGTTCTCCGGTTTCGGATACCGGGTGCTGGTTGCACGCAGCCCCGCCGAGGCCATGGCGGTACCGCTGCACACGCCCGACCTCATCATCAGCGACTATCGGCTGCCCGGCAAGCGGACCGGGTTGGAGGTGATTGCGTTGATCCGGCGGGCGAGCGGACGAGCGCTGCCGGCCATCATCATCACCGGCGACACCCAAGCCAGAATCGCGGTGGACGCCGGGCGGGCAGGCTGCGCCATCGTCCACAAGCCCTGCACGCCGGCCGTGTTTTCGCTGGTCAGAAAGCGCGGATAGATGCCGAAGTAGGGTTGTCCCTGTAGTCCACAGAAGGGACCCGCGCGTGGCGCGCAGTGCCCCCACGAGCGACGAAGCGACGCGCGCGGGAAGTATCTGTGGACCCACAGGGGCAACCCGGCAGCGCACGATCGCGATGATTTTGAAGGCATTTTCCGGCTGACAGCCGCAGGTTCAGCGCTGTATGAAGTAATCAGCCTTGGCAGGCTGGCACGGCGCCGATTAAAACCAGCAAGTCCACATCGGCGCCGTGCCCTGAACCGTGCTCAGCACGATTACAAGGGCAGTATCGCACCGATTCCTGAACCAGTCCACCTTACATCGCGGGGCGTTGGTTGTTCGGGAGGCTCATCCGCCCGGCTTTTCCTGTGCGCTTGCTGCGGCATTCAAGTCCTGGTCTGCAGGCAGTGCGACCGCGGCCAGATTTATTGCTGCGACTGTGCGCCGGGCGTTCGACGGGATCGCCGACGCGCCGCTGGCCGGCGCTATCAGCTGAGCCATCGTGGTCGCATGATGCATGCGAGGCGGGCGCATCGTTACCGTGCCCGCGCAAAAATAGTGACGCACCACGGTTCACCCCCGGCGCCGCCGAATGATCTGGTGGCATCGAGACCGGCGGCGGCGTCAAACGTGTCCCCCTCCCAGCGCAGTTCTCTTGGGCAACCGCCCTGGTTCTGTCACGTCTGCGGGGATCAATGCTCCGAGTTCGTCCGACAGGGGTTCTTGAAACGCCGCGGGTCTCAGCGACACGTCAATCGGCGAGGAGTATTTCCTGATGGCCATCCCCCGTGATCTTGAAGCCCAGATTCTACGCTTTTACCATGTCGAGAAATGGCGGGTCGGCACGATCGCCAACCAGCTCGGTGTGCATCACAGCGTTGTTACTCGTGTGCTGGCCCAGGCTGGCCTGCCCACGACCACCCGTCAGCGTCCGTCGAAGAGTGATCCCTACCTGCCGCTCATTTTGGAGACCCTTGAGAAGTTTCCGCGGCTGACTGCGAGCCGCCTCCACGCGATGGTGCACGAGCGTGGGTATCGGGGGTGCGCCAGTCATATTCGTCACATCGTTGCCTGTAATAGACCTAAACGCCGTAAAGCAGAAGCTTATCTTCGCCTGCGGACACTGCCTGGCGAACAGGCTCAGGTTGACTGGGGTCACTTCGGACACCTTGTTATTGGCAAAGCGCGCCGGCCTTTAATGGCATTTGTAATTGTTCTCAGTTACTCTCGAAGGATATTCCTTCGGTTTTTCCTCGATGCGAGAATGGAAAGCTTTCTTCGTGGTCATGTTGAAGCGTTTGAGACGTGGCATGGTTTACCTCGCGTCTGTCTGTACGACAACCTGAAAAGCGCTGTCCTGGAGCGCCGGGGCGAAGCCATTCGCTTTAATTCGACGCTCCTTGATTTTTCCGGACACTATCGATTTGAGCCTCGCCCTGTGGCCGTGGCGCGCGGTAATGAGAAAGGGCGGGTAGAGAGAGCGATTCGATACATCCGAGATAGCTTCTTCGCGGCCCGTCGGTTCGACGACCTGGACGACCTCAATCGCCAAGCTGCGGCATGGTGCGAGGGCTTCGCGGCGGACCGCCGTTGCCCAGAGGATACCACCCGCACCGTTCGTGAGGTCTTCGCCGAAGAAGCCCCCCGCCTGCTTCCCTTGCCGGATAACCCTTACCCCGTCGAGGAGCGGGTGGAGGTCCGGATCGGCAAGACGCCCTATGCCCGGTTTGACCTGAACGACTACTCGGTCCCGCACGAGTGCGTTCAGCGCTCCCTGACCGTCCTCGCCGATCAACACGCCGTTCGCATTGTTGATGGCCAGCGGCTTCTTGCCCAGCATAAACGGAGCTGGGGCAAGGGTGAGCAGATCGAAACGGTCGAGCACATAAAGGCACTGGTCGAACAGAAGGGGGCTGCCCGCCTGCACCGGAACACGGATCGGATTACCCAAGCTGCCCCGGCTGGAAAGGAACTGCTCGCAGCCGCCGCCGCACAGGGCATTCCCCTTGGACGCATCACCGCCGATCTGGCCGATCTTCTCGACCAATTTGGTGCCGCCGAACTGCAGGCCGCGATCACCGAGGCGCTGAAGCAGAACGTCCCGCACACCAATGCCGTGCGCATCGCCCTGGAACGCCGGCGGGACAAGAGGCGGCGGCCACCCGCAATGCACAGCAACCTGTCAAAAGCCGCCAGGGACCGGGACGTCACCGTTCGTCCGCCCCGTCTTGATCTTTACGATCGGCTGAAGGAGCGGAACGATGGCAACTCATGATCACAAGGCGTTGCGCACGCGAGCTGGAAGCCTGGGCCTGCATGGCCTCCTCGCCCACTGGGACGAAGCAGTCGCTGCCGGTTGGGCCGAGACAATCATAGTCTGGGAGGAACAGGAACGGGCTCGTCGAAGTCACGAGCGCCGCCTGCGAAACGCTCATATCGGGCGCTTCAAGCCGCTCTGCGACTTCGACTGGAACTGGCCGAAACAATGTGACCGCTCGGCGGTCGAGCAGCTGATGACCCTCGAGTTCATTAAGGACGCTTCCAATGCTGTAATCATCGGCAATAACGGCGTCGGCAAATCAACAATCGCACAGAATATCGCATACCAAGCTCTTGTCCAAGGGCACACTGTCCTATTCACAAGCGCAGGCCAGATGCTTACAAACCTTACAGGGACCGATAGCGCGTCTGTTTTGCGTCGCCGCCTTATTCATTATGCTAGGTTCCAGCTTCTCGTCATCGATGAGGTTGGGTACTTATCGTACTCGGATCGCCACGCTGATTTGCTTTTTGAAATCATCAGCCGGCGCTACGAGAACAAGAGCACGGTCGTCACGACAAACCGGAACTTCAGTGAATGGCAGCAGGTCTTTCCCAGCGCGGCATGTGTGGCCTCGCTGGTCGATCGGCTCATACATCACGCCGATGTTATCGCCATTGACGCTGAGTCCTATCGGCTGAAGGAGGCGAAGGAGCAAGCGGAGAAGCGAACCAAACAGCGTCGGGGAGCTAAACCATGAAAAGAAAGCCAAATCGGTTCACTATCGAGTTCAGCATCCCGGCATACTGGACACCAGAGCAAGCTCTTGCAGTCTTCGAACTGGTTAATGACCTCCGCGATGTGATATGGAGCCACTACGGGAGCAGGATACACGACCTTATGCCTGAGCACTATGGCAGTGGAAGCAGACATAGCCAAACCATCAACCCTGATGATATCCCGTATTGACGGATATTGGCTCTATTACGAAATGGCCGTCAACCGACGGCCATTTTTTTGTTCCTCTTTGTACACGCGGCGTCTATCCGCGCATCATCAGCAGCGCTAACATCTGGGTCAACTCCGTGGCCGCCATCTCAGGTCGCAGGTGGCCGTAATGTTGCTGAATGACCGAAACGGAGGTGCCCATGTTCTCGGCCAGTGTATAGATGCTGACGCCGGACAGGAGGCGTTCGGTGGCGTAATAGTGGCGAAGGCAATAGGCGTCACGGGTCTTGCCTTTCTCGTCAACATAAAGATCGGCCTCCTTCATCAACGCTGCAAACCCGCGTGAAAAACTTCTAATCTCCTCACCGCGATATTCATAAAAGACTGGCGAAGGATCATCCCAATCGA